>CALKVF010000035.1 GCA_937996535.1 uncultured Novosphingobium sp.
CCAACTATGTCGTCGCGCTGGTCTTCATGGTGGTGATCGGCGTGGTGATGTTCGCGACGATGGCCCTGCTCCCGCCGATGCTGCAACAGCTGTTCGGCTTTGGCGTGATCGACACCGGCGAAGCCCTCATGCCGCGCGGGGTCGGCACGCTGCTCACCATGCAGCTGTCGGGCCTTGTCATTCGCCGCGGGTTCGACCCACGCATTCTGGTGGCGACAGGCTTTGCCATTGCCGGGCTGTCGCTGTGGGAAATGTCGAGCTGGTCGCTGCAGGTCGACTATGCCCATGTTGCGATGTCGGGCTTTATCCAAGGGATCGGCATGGGGCTGGTGTTCATCCCGCTCAACGCCAGCGCCTTTGCCACGCTCGGCCCGGCGCTGCGCACCGATGGCTCAAGCCTGCTTAACCTGTCGCGCTCGATCGGCTCGTCGATCGGGATTTCAGTGGTGACCGCGCTGATGGCCCGCAACCTCCAGGTCGGCCACTCCGACCTTGGCGCGCACATCAACGGCTCGATCACCGATCTGGTCGATTTCACCACGATTGACCGCTTCCAGACCATCGGCGAGGCCGCGCTGCGGATCGTCGATGCCGAGGTCAACCGGCAGGCCGCGATGGTCGCCTATGTCGACAACTTCTACCTGATGATGTGGCTCAGCTTTGCGGCGATCCCGCTGGTGGCGATGATGCGCAAGCCCGACCTGCGCCGCGGCGCACCGGGCGCCGCGGACGATTCCCCGGTCGACCTGCCGCACTGACCTTGAAGGAAGCGCTCAGCCCTTCTGCAGGTGCCGGCGGCCCAGCAGTTCGGCGATCTGCACCGCGTTGAGCGCCGCGCCCTTGCGCAGGTTGTCCGAAACGCACCACAGCGACAGGCCATTATCGACGGTTGGATCCTCGCGCACGCGCGAAACGAAGGTCGCGCCATCACCGACGCATTCGATCGGGGTGACGTATCCGCCGTCCTCGCGCTTGTCGATGAGCATCACCCCGGGGGCTTCGCGCAGCAGGTCCATCGCCTGATCGGCCGAAATCTCGTCCTCGAACTCAAGGTTGATCGATTCCGAATGCCCGACGAACACCGGCACGCGCACGCAGGTGGCGTTCACCCGGACCTTGGGATCGAGGATCTTCTTGGTTTCGACCACCATCTTCCATTCTTCCTTGGTCGAACCGTCGTCGAGGAAGCTGTCGATGTGCGGGATCACGTTGAAGGCGATCTGGCGGGTGAACTTGCGCGGTTCGATCGGATCACCGACGAAGATCGCGCGGCTCTGTTCGAACAGTTCGTCCATGCCCTGCTTGCCCGCGCCCGAAACCGACTGGTAGGTCGATACCACCACGCGCTTGATCTTCGCGGCATCGTGCAGCGGCTTCAAGGCCACCACCATCTGCGCGGTCGAGCAGTTGGGATTGGCGATGATGTTCTTCTTCTTGTAGCCGTCGATCGCCTCGGGGTTCACTTCGGGAACCACCAGCGGCACATCGGGATCCATGCGGTAGTAGCTCGAATTGTCGATCGCCACGCAGCCCGCTGCTGCTGCCTTGGGAGCATAAGTCTTGGCAACTTCGGACCCGGCCGAAAACAGCGCGATATCCCAGCCGGCAAAGTCGAAATGCTCGATATTGCGGACCTTGAGCATCTTGCCGGTTTCGCCAAACTCGATCTCGTCGCCGGTCGAGCGCGAACTGGCGACCGCGGCCACTTCGTCGATCGGAAACTCGCGCTCGGCCAGCACGTTCAGCATCTCGCGCCCGACATTGCCCGTCGCGCCGACAACCACCACCCGGTAACCCATCGCAATTCTCCGTAAATTCTCGTGAGCGCCCTAGCCTGTCACTGCGGCGGCGTCACCCCGTGGCGGGTAAGGAAGGCAAAGATCGTGTCCCACAGGTGCGTTCCGATCTTCGGCCCGCCAACCCGGTGGGTGTAGCCGGGATAGAGCATCATTTCGAACGGCACCGCCTCGCCTTGCAGGCGGGCGATCAATGCTGACGAATTCTCGAACACCACGTTGTCGTCGGCCATGCCGTGGATCAACAGCAGCGGATCCTTGATTTTGGCGGCATCGGCCATCGCGTCCGATTTCGCATAGACCTGCGGCTCGCGCCCCGGATCGCCCAGATAGCGTTCGGTGTAATGGGTATCGTACAGTTCCCACTTGGTCACCGGCGCGCCCGCGATCCCGGCGGCATAGAGCCCCTGATCGGCCTCGAGCATCTTGAGCGTCATGTAGCCGCCATAGGACCAGCCATAGGTCGCGATCTTCGCCGGATCGACGAAGGGCAGCGAGCGGAGGTATTCGGCCCCGGCCTTCTGGTCGGCCACTTCGACACTGCCCATCGCCCGCCAGATTGCGCTTTCAAAGGCCACGCCGCGGTTGGCGCTGCCCCGGTTGTCGATCTCGAAAAAGACATAGCCCTTGGCGACGATCGCCTGTTCCAGCGCCCCGGCCCAGCCGCGCGTTACGGTCTGGACGTGCGGGCCGCCATAGTGCTGGAAGAACACCGGATAGCGCTTGCCCGGCTGCATCGCGGGCACGATCATCTTCCAGTGCAGCACCGTGCCATCGGCCGCCGTCACCGTGCCGAAGGTCGGCGCGCGGTGGCTGTTCAGATAGGCCGCATAGGGATGGCTCGCATCCAGGCGGTTTTCCTCGACCCAGGCGAGCCGCTTGCCGCTGGTATCCGCCAGATAGACCTGCGGCGGCTGCGTGGGCGATGACCGGGTGATGAGCAGCGTCTTGCCGCTCTTGTCCATGCTGGCACTATGATCCCAGCCCGCCTCGCCCAGCGCCGCAATCTGCGCAGGGTGTTTGAGATCGAGCACATGGGCCTGCATCGCCAGCGGATCATCGCGGTTGGCGAGGAAATAGACCTTGCCGTGCGCTTCATCGACCCCGACCAGCTTGGACACCACCCAATCGCCCTTGGTCAGCTGCACCCAGCGCCCATCAGGATGGCCGTTCGGGCGGAAGTGATAGAGGTGACCGTGGCCATCGCGCTCCGACCACCAGATCAGGCTGCCGTCCTTGAGGAAGCGGTAATTGTCCGACAGGTTGATCCAGCTCTTCGCCGCGGCCTGTTCGCTGAACAGCACGGTCGCCTTGCCAGTGGCGGGATCGACCGCCAGCATATCGAGCCGGGTCTGGGCGCGATCCTCGCGCTGGACGTAGAGCGTCTTGCCGTCGCTCGCCCAATTGACCCGGGCAAGGTAGATGTCCTTGTCCGGCCCGAGATCGACCGTCACCTGCCCGGTGCCATCGGGCTTCATCACGTGGAGCGAAACCAGCGCGTTGGGCGATCCGGCCACGGGATAGCGTTGTTCGAAGGTCTTGGTCCCCTCAGCCCCGATCGCGGCGCGGGTGACCACGCCCACCGGAGCCTCGTCAAACCGCTGGACCGCGACCAGATGGTCATCGGGCGACCACCAGTAGCCGGTGAAGCGCGCCATTTCTTCCTGGGCAACGAATTCGGCCTCGCCCCAGTGCACGCTGTCGCTGGTTTCAGGCGGGGTGATCGCCTTGGCATCCCCGCCAACCTTGCCGACCCACAGCCGCTGATCGCGCACGAACGAAACGTATGCCCCCTTGGGGCTGAGCGCGGGGTTGAGTTCATCGGCGCTGGTATCGGTGAGCCGGGTTACCGTCCCATCGAGCCGGGCGAGGAACAGGTCGCCATCGAGCGGCACCAGGATCGCCTTGCCATCGGCTGTCCATTCATAGGTGACGATGCCTTTGAGATCGCCGATCCGCTGGCGTTCGCGCTGCATCTTCTCCGCTTCGGACAAGTCCTTGCCCGAACCCAGCTTGAGACTGTCGACCAGCATGGTCCAGCGCTGGGTGGTGCGATCGAAGCCCCACAGGTCATAGCGCTCACGGTCGTCGGCGCGCGCGCGCAGCACGGTGAGATAGCGCCCGTCAGGCGAAAGCTTCACCCCGCGCGGCACCGCCCCGTTGAGGCTGGGGCTGGCGAACACGCGCTCGAACCCGAGCGGCTGAGTGGCAGCGGCTTCAGCGGCGGCGGGCGCGCTCATCGGCGCAGCGCCAGCATAGGCTGGCACGGCAGCGCCCAGCATGGTTGCAGCAAGCAGAAGGGCAGAATTTCGCATGGCGGGTTTTCGCATAACAAGGGAATCGGTCCTGAATGGCAAAAAGGGCGCCCCGACCGTGCCGGGACGCCCTTCTAAGCTGGTTGCGGCGCCAGGCGCCAGAGGGCTTAGCCCTCGTTGCGCACGTCGCGGCGCTCGGCGATGCGAGCGCGCTTGCCGGTGCGGCCGCGCAGGTAATAGAGCTTCGCACGACGCACGACGCCGCGGCGAACCACGGTGATCGATTCGATGTTCGGCGAGTAGATCGGGAACACGCGTTCCACGCCTTCGCCAAAGCTCATCTTGCGAACGGTGAAGTTCGAGCCGATGCCCTTGTTCGAACGCGCGATGCAGACGCCTTCATAGGCCTGGACGCGGGTGCGTTCACCTTCAACAACGCGCACGCCGACGCGCACGGTGTCACCGGGACGAAAATCGGGAATATCCTTCGCAGCCTTGGCAATTTCCTCGGCTTCGATCTGCTGAATCAGGTTCATTTGCCCTGGTCCTTCGTTTCCTGCCGCGCGCCAGAGGCAGACTGAACCCGAGCGCCCTCGTGACGCTCCCAAAGGTCCGGCCTGCGTAACCGAGTGTCGACCTCGGACATGGTTTTGCGCCAGTCCTTGATCTTCGCATGATCCCCCGATCGCAGCACTTCAGGGATCGTGCGCCCTTCCCATTCCTGGGGTCGGGTATAGTGCGGATATTCGAGCAATCCCTGTTCAAAGGATTCCTCGGCCCCACTTGAAGCCGCGCCCATTACGCCGGGAAGCAGCCGAATGCAAGCATCCAAAAGCATCAGCGCCGCCGGTTCTCCGCCCGACAGCACGATATCGCCGACCGAGACTTCCTCGACCCGGCGGCCTTCGAAAATCCGTTCGTCAAACCCCTCGAACCGGCCGCACAGCACCGTCACCCCCGGCCCCGCCGCCAATTCGCGCACGCGGGCCTGGCTCAGCGGCTTGCCGCGCGGGGTCATGGCGATCACCGGGCTACCCGGATGCGCAGCACGGGCATGGTCAATCGCGCTGGCGAGCACGTCGACCCGCAGCACCATCCCCGCCCCGCCGCCAGCCGGCGTGTCATCGACGGTCTTGTGCTTGTCGATCGCGAAATCGCGGATCTGCACGGTATCGAGCGTCCACTTGCCCTCATCGCGCGCCCGGCCAGCAAGGCTGACGCCAAGCGGCCCGGGAAACATCTCGGGATAGAGCGTGAGGACGGTCGCCGCGAAAGTCATGGGTCAATCGGCCGCATAGGCCGCAGTGATGACCAGCCGCTCGGCGTTCCATTCGGGCACGGCCTCAAGGCGCATCGGCACCATGAAGCGGTGGCGCTTGCCATCTTCGCCCACCGGACGTTCGATCTCGAGCACATCGCCCGCGCCGAAATTGTCGACCGCGATGCACTGGCCCAGCGCCGCGCCGTCGGTCGAAATCGCCGGAAGTCCAATCAGGTCGGCATGATAATATTCGCCCTCGGCCAAAGGCGCGAGCGCGCTGCGCGGGACGGTCAGTGCCGTGCCCCGCAGCTTTTCCGCCGCCGTGCGGTCGGTGACCTCAGCAAAGCGGGCAATCGCCCCGCCCTTGCCGTCATCGCGCAGCTTGGTCAGCGTCAGCGCGGAATCGTTGAAGGCGCGGTAGCGACCAAGCGCCACCACGCCTTCACCAAACAGCTTGAGGCGAACCTCACCCGTCACACCATGCGCGCCGGTGACAGCGGCCAGCGTAACGGGGCGGTTCACGGTCAAGCTCAGCCTTCGGCCTGTTCTTCGCCGGCAGCTTCTTCAGCCGGAGCTTCGGCAGCGGCTTCTTCAGCGGCCGGAGCTTCTTCAGCAGCAGCTTCTTCGACAGCCGGAGCGGCGGCAGCAGCCTTGGCGGCTTCTTCAGCTTCCTTGGCGGCTTCGATCGCGGCAGCAGCCTTTTCGGCCTTTTCTTCAGCGCGGTCCTTGGCCTTCTGGCCCGGTTCAGCCTTCTTCGGGTTCACGGTCGCGGCGCGTTCCTTGATCCCGGCCTTGTCGAGCATACGGGCAACGCGGTCGGTCGGCTGGGCGCCAACGCCGATCCAGTAACGCACGCGGTCTTCGACCAGACGCACGCGGTTTTCATCGTCCTTGGCCAGCAGCGGGTTGTAGGTGCCAACCTGCTCCAGGTACTTGCCGTCACGCGGAGCGCGGCTGTTGGACACGACGATCTTGTAATAGGGGCGCTTCTTGGAACCGCCGCGCGACAGACGCATGGAAACAGACATTTGGATTACCTTTCAATAAAATCAGAAACTTGAAACTTACTTCTTGAGAAAATTCGTGAGATCGGGAGCGCCGCCCAGACCGGGCATACCGCCCGCCCCGGCTCCGCCGCCAAGCCCCGGCATCGCCGCGCCAAGCCCGCCCTTGCCGAACAGCTTGGCCAGGCCGCCAAGCCCGCCCATCTTCTTGATCTGCTTCATCGCGCGCTCCATTTCCTGGTGCATCTTGAGCAGCTTGTTGACGTCCTGAACCTGCACGCCCGAACCGTTGGCGATGCGGATCTTGCGCTTGGCGTTGAGCAGATCGGGGCGCGTGCGTTCCTTGGGGGTCATCGAACCGATGATCGCATCCATGCGCAGCAGCACCCGGTCATCCATGCCCGACGACTGCATCGCCGCCTTGGCCTTTTTCATGCCCGGCATCATGCCGGCCAGCGCGCCGAGCCCACCCATGTTCTGCATCTGCTTGAGCTGCATGCGCAGGTCGTTCATGTCGAACTGGCCCTTGGCCATGCGTTCGGCCATGCGCTCGGCATCTTCGGCCTCGATCGCCTGGGCCGCCTTTTCGACGATCGAGACGATATCGCCCATGCCCAGGATCCGGCCGGCAACGCGGCTGGGCTGGAACACTTCGAGCGCATCGAGCTTTTCACCGACACCGGCAAACTTGATCGGCTTGCCGGTGACCGCGCGCATCGACAGCGCCGCACCGCCGCGCGCATCGCCGTCCATCCGGGTCAGCACCACGCCGGTCAGATCAACCTGGCCGGCAAAGCTCTGCGCCACGTTCACCGCATCCTGGCCGGTGAGCGAATCGACGACGAGCAGGGTTTCCTTGGGGGCCG
>CALKVF010000036.1 GCA_937996535.1 uncultured Novosphingobium sp.
GCGCGACCGCGCGTTCGCCCTGCCAGTGGAACACGCGTTGCAGCGCGGTGGGCGAGAGGATCAGCGGCAGCGCGCTCTTGCGGCCTAGGATCGTGCACGAGGTGTCGATCGTCTCGACCCCGGCGAGCACATCTGGCACGAGATCGGCGCGGGCATAGGCCTCGGTGTTGCGGGCCTTGGTCAGTTCATCGTCGGCCGCGCCGTCGATATAGTCGAACACTGGCCAGGGCAGCCGCTGCCTGGCGAGGCGGCGGAAATCGTCGATGTTGTGGCAATCGGTCAGGCGCATCAGGATCGCAGGCTCGCAAAGGTGTCGCAGGCGTCCTCGTTGCCGCTCTCCATCCCCTTGCGCAACCATTCCATGCGCTGCGCGCTGGAGCCGTGGGTGAACTGTTCGGGGCTGGGATTGCGCCCGGCGTTCTTCATCAGCGTATCATCGCCGATCTGGTGCGCGGCGTTGAGCCCGCTTTCCATGTCGCCGGGTTCCAGCCGGTTGCGGTTCTTGGCGGCCCAGATCCCGGCATAGCAATCGGCCTGCAGCTCAAGCATCACCGAATAGCGGTTGGCGTTCTGCGGATCGCGCGACTGGAGTTGGCGGACCTGATCCGACACCCCGGTCAACCGCTGGACGTGGTGGCCATATTCGTGGGCGATCACGTAATCGCGCGCAAACTGCCCGCTGGCGCCCAGTTCGCTGTCCATCTGGCGGAAGAAGTCGGTGTCGAGATAGATGCCGCGGTCCTCCGGGCAATAGAACGGCCCCATCGCGCTTTGCGCCGCGCCGCAGCCCGATGATCCGGCCTGCGAATAGAACACCAGCTTGGGGCGCTCGAAAGCCACGTTGGCCGAGACGAAGATCGGCTGCCAGGTCTTGTTGAGCGAGGACAGCGCATTGCAGCTTTCGCGGCTGGCGGCATCGATGGTGCAGCTTTGCGTCGCGGTGTTGCCGCCCTGCGCCGGGGCCGAGCGTGGCGTCTGCTGCTGGACCTGTTCGAGCCCGCCGATCAGTTGCACCGGATTGATCCCGAACACGAAGTAACCGATCAGCGCGATCACAACCGTGCCGCAGCCGATCTGGCCGCCGCCGATCGGCAGGCCCATGCCGCCCCCGCCGCCGCGCTGGTCTTCGACATCCACCGCATTGGGATCGAAATCGTCCAACCGCATCGGGCAACCCTTTCAAAGCGCTGGACAGCCTGCCCGTCCAGCCGCATTGGCCCGCTTATAGCGGTTTCACCAAGCTGTTGGAGTCGGGAATGTTTCTTGTCGGTAAGCGTGCGCTGGTTACGGGTTCGACTTCGGGGATTGGCCTGGCCATTGCCCGCGCGCTGCGGGCCGAAGGGGCCGAGGTGGTTCTCTCCGGATTTGGTGAGGCCGCGGCGATCGCCGCGCTGTGTGAGGAACTGGGCGCCAGCCACGTGGGCGCCGACCTGTCGCGTCGCGAAGGGGTCGAAGCCCTGATGGCCGGGGCCGGGCCAATCGACATCCTCGTCAACAATGCCGGGATGCAGCACGTTGCCCCGGTGGAGGAATTCCCGGTCGACAAGTGGGACACGATCATCGCGCTCAACCTGACTGCGGCATTCGATGCCTGCCGGCTGGCGATCCCGCACATGAAGCAGGCCGGGTGGGGGCGGATCATCAACACCGCCAGCGCCCATTCGCTGACCGCATCGCCGTTCAAGGCGGCCTATGTCTCGGCCAAGCATGGCCTCGCCGGGCTGACCAAGACCCTCGCGCTCGAACTGGCGACCCACAACATCACCGCCAACTGCATCAGCCCGGGCTATGTCTGGACCCCGCTGGTCGAGAACCAGATCCCCGATACGATGGCGGCGCGAGGGCTAACCCGCGATCAGGTGATCAGCGATGTCCTGCTCACCCGTCAGCCGACCAAGAAGTTCGTCCAGCCGAGCGACGTGGGCGAAATGGCGGTGTTCCTGTGCCGCGATGCGGCGGCGAATATCACCGGCACCAACATCAGCATGGATGGCGGCTGGACCGCCGAATGATCGCCGGTTGGCGGGGCGGGTGTAGCTTTCCTGCAACCCCCCGGTCCTAACCGCAGCGCGGGCGGTTTCTCCGCTTGCGGGGCGGGGGGCTTTGTGGTGTCTGCCCGGCGATGAAACGTTTTTGGGGAGCGACGAACCGTTTGACTGCTCCGCTGCTCGCAGCGGCGCTGGCGTTCGCCCCCACGGCGGCAGAGGCCGCGCGCAAGCCGTCGCGCGAAGAACTCGCCAATACCCAGCTCAAGGCCCGGCTGCTCGAACAGATCACCGAACTGGCCAGCGATGCCTACGAAGGCCGCGAGCCGGGGACCGAGGGCGAATCAAAGACCCTGCGCTATCTCGGCAAGCAGTGGTTCGAGATCGGTCTGCAATCGGGCACCAACGATCCCGGGCACACCTGGTTCGCGCCGGTCACGATCGTCGGACGCGAGCCCGATGGTAGCCGCGCGACCTTTGCCCATCGTGGCCGCCACTTGCTGGTTCCGGCCGAGGCCACCGTGGTGCTGACTTCGAGCAAGCGCGCCCTGATCGAAAATGCCCCGCTGCTGTTCGTCGGAACCGGCCGGGCCGTGCCGCCGCGCGCCGAACTTGCGGGCCGCGTTGCGGTGCTGCTCGATGGCGAGGACGAAACGTCGGAGCGGCAGAACGCCTTGCTCAAGGGCGGGGCGACCGCCGTGCTCACTGTGCTCGACGGGATGCGCAGCCTTGAGAACGTCAGCGCGCATCGCCGCCGCATGGGCTATGCGCTGGCGGGGGAAGAACTGGGCGGCGATCTCGAAGCCTTCATTTCCGCTGATGGCATGACCCGCGCGCTGGCAGGGAGCGGACAGACCCTTGCCGGGCTGCAGCAGGCCGCCGCCGCGCCGGGGTTCGTGCCGAAGCTGCTCGATGTCACCGCCTCGCTGGAGGCCACCACCCGCGAGACGCGGATCCACACTCACAACCTGATCGGCAAGCTGCCGGGGCGCCGGCCCGATCTGGGCGCGGTGCTGCTGCTGGCGCACTGGGACCATTTCGGGCGCTGCGTGCCGCCGCCCGCCGAAGCGCAGATCTGCAACGGCGCGGTCGACAACGCCAGCGGGCTGGCCGTGCTGACCGAAGTGGCGCGGCGGCTGGCCGATGGCCCGGCGCCCGAACGCGACATCTATTTCCTCGCAACCACGGGTGAAGAGCTGGGGCTGCTCGGCGCCCATGCCTTTGCCGAAGATCCGCCGCTGCCGTTGGGGCGGATTGTGGGCGCGTTCAACATCGATACCGTGGCCATTGGCCCTGCCGGACAGCCGTTTGCGGTGGTCGGCAAGGGGCTGACGCAGATGGACGGCGCGATTGCCGCCGTTGCCAAGGCCCAGAAGAAGAAGTTGTTCACCGATGACCGGATCGCGCCCTATGTCCGCCGGCAGGATGGCTGGGCCTTGCTGCAGTATGACGTGCCGGCGGTGATGGTTTCGAGTTCGTGGTCCGACATGGCCCGGGTCGAGCACTTCATGGAGACCGATTATCACCGCCCGAGCGACAAGGTGAAGCCCGGGATGGAGCTGGGCGGGGCGGCCGATGATGTCGGTTTCCTGACCGCGCTGGCGCGCTGGTTTGCCGATCCGCGCAAGGTTGCCGGCCGCGCGAAGTAACCGGGGAAATCGCACTAGCCCTTTTGCGCCGCTGTCGTTACATGGGCCGCCACGATTCTAGACCCGCAAAGGCGTAGTGGCACCATGGATATCTCCCTCGGCCTGACTTTCGATGACGTTCTGCTGCTGCCGGCGGAATCCGATATCGTGCCTTCGATGGCCGACACCCGCACCCGCCTGACCCGCGACATCGCGCTCAACATTCCGGTGCTGTCCTCGGCGATGGATACCGTGACCGAGGCTGACATGGCGATCGTCATGGCCCAGCTCGGCGGGATCGGGGTGCTGCACCGCAATCTCACCGTCGAACAGCAGTGCGCCGCGGTCCGTGCGGTCAAGCGCTTCGAAAGCGGCATGGTGGTCAATCCGATCACCATCTCGCCCGATGCCAGCCTGGGTGAAGCCCAGGCGCTGATGCAGGCCAACCGCATTTCGGGCATCCCGGTGGTCGAAGCCGGCGGCAAGCTGGTCGGCATCCTCACCAATCGCGACGTACGCTTTGCCGACAATGCGGCCCAGCCGGTGCGCGAGCTGATGACCCACGAAAATCTGGCGACTGTGCGCCCCGGCGTGAGCCAGGACGAAGCACGCCGCCTGCTGCACCAGCGCCGGATCGAAAAGCTGCTGGTGGTTGACGATGCCTTCCACTGCATCGGGCTGGTGACGGTCAAGGACATCGAAAAGGCCGTGACCTATCCCAATGCGACCAAGGACGCCGCCGGGCGCCTGCGCGTTGCCGCCGCCACCACCGTGGGCGACAAGGGCTTTGAACGCACCGAGGCGCTGCTTGCGGCCGAATGCGACGTGGTGATCATCGATACCGCGCACGGCCACAACAAGGACGTTGCCCGCGCGGTCGAACGGGTCAAGAAGCTGTCGAACTCGGCGCAGGTCGTGGCCGGCAACGTGGCAACCTATGACGCCACCCGCGCGCTGATCGATGCCGGGGCCGATGCGGTCAAGGTCGGGATCGGGCCGGGCTCGATCTGCACCACCCGCGTGGTTGCGGGCGTCGGCGTTCCCCAGCTGACCGCGATCATGGAAGCCGCCCGCGCCGCGCGCGATGCCGGCGTGCCGATCATTGCCGATGGCGGTCTGCGCACTTCGGGCGATGCGGCCAAGGCGCTTGCCGCCGGGGCGTCGAGCATCATGGTCGGCTCGCTGCTGGCCGGGACCGAGGAAGCGCCGGGCGAAACGTTCCTGTATCAGGGCCGTGCCTACAAGTCCTATCGCGGCATGGGTTCGGTTGGCGCGATGGCGCGCGGCAGCGCCGATCGCTATTTCCAGCAGGATATCAAGGACCAGATGAAGCTGGTTCCCGAAGGGATCGAAGGCCAGGTGCCTTACAAGGGCCCGGCCAAGGACGTGGTCCACCAGCTGGTTGGCGGGATCAAGGCCGCCATGGGCTATACCGGCTCGGCTACGATCGGTGATCTCAGCACCAAGGCCCAGTTCGTGCAGATCACCAACGCGGGTCTCAAGGAAAGCCACGTCCACGACGTGACGATCACCCGCGAGGCCCCGAACTACAAGTCGTGACCCCCGCCGCACGGGTTCAGGCGGCGATCGAGGTGCTTGACCTCGTGATCGCCGCCGCGCGCACGCGCGGGCCCAGCGCAGACCGGATCATCGCCGAATGGTTCCGCAGCCGCCGCTTTGCCGGCAGCGGCGATCGCCGCGCGGTGCGCGACCTGATCTACCGTGCCATTCGCGAATGCGGCGAAGTCCCCGCCAGCGGACGCGCTGCGCTGCTGAGCCTTGCCACAGGCGATGATGCGCTCGCCGCGCTGTTCGATGGCGCGCGCCATGCCCCTGCGCCGATCGTGCCGGGCGAACCGGTGGCTGAGCAGGGCACAGCGCCGGCCTGGCTTGAAGCGGCCTTGGCGCAGAGCGGGATTTCCGGCGAGGCGGCAACCGCGCTGCTCGGCCGCGCTCCGCTGGATATCCGGGTCAACAGCCTCAAGGCCGCGCGCGAGGGGATAGCCCTGCCGCTTGCTGGCGAGCCGCTGCTCGCGCCCGAGGGGCTGCGGCTGCCGCATGGCACCCCGGTCGAGCAATGGGAGGCCTATCAGGACGGGCGGATCGAGGTGCAGGATGCCGGCTCGCAGCTGGCCTGCGTGATCGCCGCTGCCCGGCCGGGCGAAGTGGTGGTTGATTTGTGCGCCGGGGCCGGGGGCAAAACCTTGGCGCTGGCCGCCGCGATGGACGCGCGCGGGCAGCTGATCGCCTGCGATTCCGACCGGACGCGGCTGTCGCGCCTTACGCCGCGCGCTGAACGGGCCGGGGCGGCCTTTGTCGAAACCCGGCTGCTCGACACCGGGCGCGAAGTGGAGGCGCTCAGCGATCTGGCGCAGGGCTGCGATCTGGTGCTGGTTGATGCACCGTGTTCGGGGGCGGGCACCTGGCGGCGCAATCCCGAGGCCCGCTGGCGCCTGACGCCAGAGGAACTGGCACGCCTCGCCGCCTTGCAGAGCCGCTTGCTCGATGTGGCTGCGGGGCTGGTCAAGCCGGGCGGGCGGCTGATCTTCATCACCTGTTCACTGCTGGATGCCGAAGGTGCCGATCAAGTGACGGCGTTTCTTGCCCGCCATCCCGGGTGGGGCGCGGATACGCCTGATCCCGGGGCGGGAACCCCGCGTGGCGGCGGGATCCGGTTCGATCCGCTGCATGACGGAACCGACGGGTTTTTCGTCGCGCGCTTGCAAATGCTGTGATAGCACCGCGGTCGATGTCGAGGCTCAAGGAGCAACTGATGCGTTTTACCCCCGCCGCCCTCGCGCTTGCGTTGCTGGCCGGCGTGACGGCCAGTGTCGGCCATGGCGCGCCGCCGCAGCCGCTTGATCCGCGCGCAGCCGCGCTGGTGCAGCAGGGGCGCACGGCGCTGGCCAATGGCCAGCCCGATGCCGCGATTGACGCTTTCGAGGCGGCGCTGGCGATCCAGCCTGGCCATGTCGCGATTTTCCTCAACCTTGCCGAAGCCACCCGCAAGCAGGGGATGCAGGGCAAGGCGCTGCACTATTACCGTCAGGCGCTGACGATCGAACCCGACAACCAGTTCGCCATCGCTGGCGAAGGCATGGCGCTGGTTGAAAAGGGCGCGATCGAAAAGGCGCGGCGCAATCTTTCGCGGCTTGGCCAGCTCTGCGGCAGGGCCGATTGCGTGCCCGCCAGTGATCTCGCCGCGGCGATCGGAAAGGGGCCGGCCCAGCGCGTGGTCAGCGCCGAACCCGTGCCTTCGCAGCCGGCTACCGTTCAGAATTGATCCGCGCGCTTGCGGCGCGCGGCGATCAGATCAGGTCGCGGAATTCATCCAGCACGGCGCGATAGACGCGCTTCTTGAACGGCACGATCAGGTCGGGCAGCTCGGCCGGTTCAACCCAGCGCCATTCGCTGAATTCGGGCGGATTGTGCGCGGCGAGATCAATGTCCGCATCCTCGCCCGAAAAGCGCGCTAGCAGCCAGTGTTGGCGCTGACCGCGATAGCGGCCGCCCCACATCTTGCCGATCAGGAAATCGGGCAGGTCGTAGAGCAGTTCCTCGCGGGTCTGGGCGAGCAGGGTGACATGCTGTTCGCGCACCCCGGTTTCTTCCCACAGCTCGCGCAGGGCCGCTTCGCGCACGTCCTCGCCCGCGTCGATCCCGCCTTGCGGCATCTGCCAGAAATTGGCGTCTGCCTCGCCCAGCGTCTCGCGCATGTCGATCCGCCGGCCGACAAAAGCCTGGCCGGTAGCATTGACGAGCATCACGCCCACGCAGGGGCGATAGGGCAGCTGGGAAGGATCGTGGGGCATGGCCTGCCCTTAGGCGGAAACCTTGCCCAGCATCAACTTCATTGCGGCAATAATCCGCTGCATTTCAGCCTGTGCGCTGGGCAGGGCCTTGCGCGTGCTCGAAAAGTCATGGGTCAGCCCGGCCATGTGGAGGTAGAGCGTATCGATCCCGGCATCGACCAGCTTGGCGGCGATACGGCGGCCCTGATCCTGCAGCGGATCGAGCCCGGCAGTGGCGACGATCGTGGGGCACATCCCGGCGGCACTGGCGTGGAGCGGGAAGGCGCGCGGATCGCCCGACTTGGGCAGGTAGAGCGAGAAGAACCATTCCATCGCCAGCTTGGTCAGCAGGTGGCCTTCGGCAAAGCGGACCATCGAGCCGTCCTCGGATTCGTCGGTGCAGGGATAGAGAAGGACTTGCAGCAGCATCGGCGCGGCGGCGGGCTTGTCGCACAGCGCGCGGGCGGTGACCGTGGCAAGGTTGCCCCCGGCGCTGCCGCCGATGGTGACAAGGCCGGTGATCGTGCGGTCGAGTTCCGCCGGGCTTGCAGCAAGCCAGCGCGCAGCCGCTTCGCAATCGTCGGGCGCCGCGGGGAAGGGGTGTTCGGGGGCCAGCCGGTAATCGACCGCGAGCACCGGCAGGTCGAGTTCGGCCGAAAGTTCGGTGCACAGCGAATTGTGGGTGTCGAGATCCCCGATCACGAAGCCGCCGCCGTGGAAGAACAGCACCACCGGCGAAGGATCGCGGGTTTCGCGCACGTCATAGAACCGCACCGGAATGTCGCCGCCGGGGCCGGGGCAGGTGAGGTTTTTGATTACCGCCATCGGGCGCGGATCGGCCTCGGTCATGGCCTTCAGCCCGAGGTAGCCTTCGCGCTGTTCCTGCGGGATCAGGGCCTCGGGGGCGGGCAGGCTGTTCACCAGGGCAAGAAAGCCTTTCACGTCCTCGCGGATGAAGGGGGTGGAATCGGTCATCGGGTGATCCTCTCTCGGCAGCGTTTAATCGACAGGTTAAGTCGCAGAATGCTACTTGACTAGCCGTCTTGGCAGTCCTCTTGTGGTTTTGGCGGTGCGACAGTTTTTCTTGATTGCGCCGTGTGCAGGGAGGGGACTAGGGCGCTGTGCGATGGGCAGGGCCGCGAACGGTCCGCTTGACAAGGAACACGCATGGCAACGCAACTCGCCGAACCCGAAGTTCGCTCGAACTCCACCCCCGAAGCCGTGGTCGTCCGCTTTGCCGGTGATTCGGGCGACGGGATGCAGCTGACGGGCGGGCAGTTCACGCTCTCGACTGCGCTTTCGGGCAACGATCTGGCGACTTTCCCTGACTTTCCGGCTGAAATCCGCGCGCCGCAGGGCACGCTGTTCGGGGTGTCGGCCTTCCAGATCAACTTCGGCTCGACCGAGATCGACACCGCGGGCGATGCGCCCGACGTGCTGGTGGCGATGAACCCGGCCGCGCTCAAGACCAATGTCGGCGCGCTCAAGCCGGGCGGCCTGATCATTGCCGACAGTGGCGAGTTTTCGAAGCGCAACCTCGAAAAGGCCAAGTATGAGGTCAACCCGCTGGAGGACGGTTCGCTGTCCAAGTGGAACTTGCTGGCCTTCGACATTTCCGCGCTGACGCTGGAATCGGTCAAGCCGTTCGGGCTGGGCAACAAGGAAGCCCTGCGCTGCAAGAACATGTGGACGCTGGGTCTGGCGCTGTGGATGTTCGATCGCGATCGCCAGCCGCTGATCGATTGGCTCAATGCCAAGTTCAAGAAGAACCCGGTGCTGGCCGAAGCCAACATCGCCGCGCTCAATGCCGGCCATGCTTACGGCGAAACCGCTGAAATCGGCGGGCAGGTCAAGAAGATCCACCTTGATCCGGTCGAAAGCGCGCCGGGGCTCTATCGCACCATCACTGGGGCCGAGGCGGTTGCGCTGGGTCTGGTTGCGGGGGCGCAGCTCGCGCACCTGCCGATGTTCTTCGGCGGCTATCCGATCACGCCGGCCAGCTCGATCCTGCACTATCTCGCCGGGCTCAAGGAATTTGGCGTCACCACCTTCCAGGCGGAAGACGAAATCGCGGCGATCGCCTCGGCCATCGGCGCATCCTATGCCGGGCATTTGGGCGTAACCTCGTCCTCGGGCCCGGGCATCGCGCTCAAGGGCGAAGCGATGGGCCTGGCGGTGATGACCGAACTGCCGCTGGTGATCGTCAACTCGCAGCGCGGCGGCCCTTCGACCGGCCTGCCGACCAAGACCGAGCAGTCGGATCTCTATCAGGCGGTCTATGGCCGCAATGGCGATACGCCGATGCCGGTGATCGCCGCGCGCAGCGCCAGCGATGCGTTCGAATGCGCGATCGAGGCCTGCCGCATCGCGGTGCAGTACATGACCCCGGTGATGCTGCTGACCGATGGTTATATCGCCAACGCGGCCGAGCCTTGGAAGGTGCCGGATCCGGCCACCTTCAAGGAATTCCCCGCGACGTTCCTCCAGGCTCCCAACGGGCCGGACGGCACGCTGCTGCCCTATGCCCGCGATGACAAGGGCGCGCGCCCGTGGATCAAGCCGGGCACGCCGGGCCTGATGCACCGCATCGGCGGGATCGAAAAGAACCCGGGCACCGGCAATCTCGATTACAGCCCCGGCGCGCACCAGCAGATGACCGATGCCCGCAAGGACAAGGTTGATGGCGTGGCCAAGGGCATTCCGCAGCAGGAAGTCACCCTTGGCGATGCCAAGGGCAAGCTGGCCGTGGTTGGCTGGGGCAGCACCTACGGCCCGATCCATCAGGCCGTGCGCCGCGCGCGGGCCAAGGGGCTCGACGTGTCGCACGTTCATGTCCGCCACATCTGGCCGCTGCCGGAAAACCTCGGCGATCTGCTGCGTTCCTATGAGCGCATTCTGGTCCCCGAAATGAATACCGGCCAGTTCAAGACCGTGCTGCGCGACCAGTTCCTGATTGATGCCAAGCCCTACAACAAGGTGAGCGGTCAGCCGTTTACCATCGCCGAAATTGAAGCCGCGATCGAAGGAGCGCTGGCATGAACGCTGTAACCCCCATCAATGTCACCACCACGCTCAAGGATTGGGAGAGCGATCAGGAAGTCCGCTGGTGCCCCGGCTGCGGCGACTACGCGATCCTCAAGGCGGTGCAGCGCACCCTGCCGGAAATCGGCGCCGATCCGGCCAAGACGGTGTTCGTCTCGGGCATCGGCTGCTCCAGCCGCTTCCCCTACTACATGGCGAGCTATGGCTTCCATACCATCCACGGCCGCGCGCCGGCCGTGGCAACCGGGATCAAGCTGGCCAATCCTGAACTGGATATCTGGCTGGTCACCGGTGATGGCGATGGGCTGTCGATCGGCGGCAACCACACGATGCACTTCATTCGGCGCAACCTGAACTGCCAGATCATGCTGTTCAACAACGAGATCTACGGCCTGACCAAGGGGCAGTATTCGCCCACCAGCCGGGTTGGCACCACTAGCCCGACCTCGCCGCTGGGTTCGGTTGATCGGCCCGCGCTGCCTTGCGCGTTCGCGCTGGGGGTTGGCGCGCGCTTCATTGCCCGCGGGTTCGACGTGTCGAAGGAACTGCCCACCGTGCTCAAGGCGGCCCATGCCCACAAGGGCGCGGCCTTTGTCGAGATCTTCCAGAACTGCATCGTCTACAACAAGGACCGCTTCGAGGACTTCGCCGCTCCTAAGGGCGCCGAAGATCGTCAGCTGTGGCTCAAGAATGGCGAACCGATGCTGTTCGGCAGCGAGAAGACTGGCGGGGTCAAGGGCATTGCGCTCGATACGGCCAAGCTCGAACTCAAGGTCGTCGACGTGGTCGATGGCGATTGGCAGGCAGCGGGCGTGATCGTCCACGATGTCACCAACCGTTCGATCGCGCATATGCTGGTCGAAATGCCGTTTGGGGCCTTCCCGATGGCGCTCGGCGTGCTCTACGACGATCCGCGCCCGACCTACGAGGAAGCCCTGCTGGGCCAGGATGCCAAGGCGCGCGAAGGCAAGGAAGCCAATCTCGCCAAGCTGCTCGCCAAGGGGCAGACCTGGACCGTGGCCGATCACGAAGGCCATCCGGCCTGATCAGGCTTGGCGTCATGGCCGGAGGCGACTAGGGCCCCGGCCATGACGACGCCTTCCATCCTCTGGCTGCGCCGCGACCTGCGCCTGGCCGATCAGGCCGCGCTGGTGGCTGCCTGCGCTGCCGGGCCGGTGATCCCGGTCTATATCCTTGACGATGAAACCCCGCGCCACCGCCGGATGGGCGGGGCTTCGCGCTGGTGGCTGCATCACAGCCTGACCAGCCTGGCCGCCGCGCTGGAGCAGCGCGGATCGCGCCTGATCCTGCGGCGCGGGGCGTGCGACGAGGTGCTGGCCGCGCTGGCCGCCGAAACCGGCGCGCGCGAGGTTCACGCGCTGCATCACTATGAACCGTGGTGGCGCAATGCCGAGCGCACCGTGGCCAAGCAGCTGACCCTGCACCTCCATCACGGCAATTACCTTGCGCCGGCGGGATCGGTGCTGACCGGCAGCGGCACGCCGTTCAAGATCTACACCCCGTTCTGGCGCGCCTTGACCGAACGGATGCCGCCCGCGCCGTCGCTGCCGGCGCCCGATCATGTCCCCGCGCCCGAGGCTTGGCCCGAAAGCGAGCGGCTTGAGGATTGGGCCTTGCAGCCCAGCAAGCCCGACTGGGCCGGCGGTTTCCGCGCCGAGTGGACCCCGGGCGAGGGCGGCGCGCGTGATCGCTTGGAGGTGTTTGCCGACCGAGCCGCACGCTATGAGCAGCGCCGCAATCTGCCCTCGGTCGAAGGCACATCGCGGCTTTCGGCGCACTTCCATTTCGGGGAAATCTCGCCCGCCACGGTATGGCAGGCCGTGGCCGATGCCGGGGGCAGCGTGGCGACATTCCTCGGCGAAGTGGGCTGGCGGGACTATGCCCAGAACGTGATCGTGCAATTGCCCGATTACGGCAGCCGCAACGCGCGCGAGGCCTATGACGCCTTCCCGTGGCGCGAAGGCGATGAGGCCGAGGCTGATTTCACCGCCTGGACCCAGGGGCGCACGGGCTATCCGATCGTCGATGCCGGGATGCGCGAGCTGTGGGTCACGGGCTGGATGCACAACCGCGTGCGGATGATCGCGGCCAGCTTCCTGATCAAGCACCTGCTGATCGATTGGCGGCGCGGCGAACAATGGTTCTGGGATACGCTGGTCGATGCCGATTATGGCTCGAACGCGGTCAATTGGCAGTGGAGCGCGGGAACCGGGGTGGATTCCAACATGTTCGTGCGGATCATGGCCCCGCTCAGCCAGTCGGACAAGTTCGACGCGGCGGGCTATATCCGCACCTGGGTGCCGGAACTGGCCCATCTGCCCGATGCCGACATCCACGATCCGGCGCTGCCGGTGCGCGGCTATCCGCGCAAGCGGATCGACCACGCCGCCGGCCGCGCGCGTGCGCTGGCGGCGCACGGCGCGATCAGGGGCTAGTCTTACCGAGCGTTAGTTCGGGCGGTCGCGGCGCGGACCCTTGTAGGGGCCCTTGTGCGGTCCCTTGTTCGGACCCTTGTGATGGCGCGGCGGCGGACCGCGGCGGTCATCATCGCCGCGCGGCTTGCGCGGCTGATAGGGCTTGCCCGAGGGGCCTGCACGGTTGCCGGCATGAAGCTGCGGACGGCCGCTGGAGTGGGAGCCGGTGTGGGGCGTGCGCTCGTCGTCATGGTGAGAACGCTTGGCCGTGTCGCGCGGCTTGCCGTCAAGCTGCTGGATGACCACTTCGTCATCGGGCTCGGCGGTGCGGCGCACGGCATCGATGAACCGGGCCGCAACCGGGCCGGGAACTTCGAACAGGGTTTCACGCCCGGTGATGCGGATTGCGCCGATTTCACCGCGGCCAAGATGCCCGCGGCGGCACAGCAGCGGCAGGATCCAGCGCGGATCGGCATTCTGGCTGCGCCCGACGTTGAGGCTGAACCACACGCTGTCTTCGAACCCGGGGCGCGGCCCGCGCTGTTCGCGCGGGGTGTCGCTGGCCAGCAGTTCTTCGGGCTGGGGCAGACGCGCGCGGTGCGCGTGGACGAGCGCTGCGGCCAGTTCGCGCGGGGTGCGTTCGGCGAGCAGGCGGTCGGCGAGGGCTTCGTCCTGTTCGGTGACTTCGACCGGCGCGAGCAGGGTGGAGAGCAGGCGCTCGCTATCGGCGGTGCGGATGTCCTCGGCCGACGGCGCGGCGATCCATTCGGCCGGGATGCGCGCGCCGCGCAGCATGGATTCAACCCGCTTGCGGCGCGGATAGGGCACGATCAGCACGGCCGTGCCCTTCTTGCCCGCGCGGCCGGTGCGGCCCGAGCGGTGCTGCAGGGTTTCGGCATCGCGCGGAATTTCGACGTGGATCACCAGGCTGAGGCTGGGCAGATCGATCCCGCGCGCGGCAACGTCGGTGGCCACGCAGACCCGGGCGCGGCGATCGCGCATGGCCTGAAGCGCCTGGTTGCGTTCGTTCTGGCTATGCTCGCCCGAGAGCGAGACGACGGCAAAGCCGCGTTCGACCAGGCTGGAGTGCAGGTGACGGACGTTGTCGCGCGTGGCGCAGAACAGCATCGCGGTTTCCGCTTCGTGGAAGCGCAGCAGGTTGACCACGGCGTTTTCGATGTCAGCCGGGGCAACCGCGATCGCCTGATAGCTGATGTCGCCGTGGCCGCGATCTTCGCCGATGGTCGAAATGCGCAGCGCATCGCGCTGATAGCGGCGGGCGAGCGCGGCGATCTGCGCCGGCATGGTCGCCGAGAACAGCAGCGTGCGGCGTTCCGCCGGGGTGGCGTCGAGGATTTCCTCAAGGTCTTCGCGGAAGCCCATGTCGAGCATTTCGTCGGCTTCATCGAGGACGATGACGCGTAGCGACGACAGGTCGAGCGCGCCGCGCTCAAGGTGGTCGCGCAGGCGGCCCGGGGTGCCGACGACGATGTGCGCGCCGTGGCTGAGATTGCGGCGTTCGCGGCTTGCGTCCATCCCGCCAACGCAGGTGGCGATGCGCGCGCCGGCCTTGCCGTAGAGCCACATCAGTTCGCGGCTGACCTGCAGTGCGAGTTCGCGGGTCGGGGCAATGATCAGCGCCAGCGGGGTTTCGGCGAACGGCAGGCGGGCTTCCTCGCCCAGCAGGTCGGCGGCCATGGCGAGGCCAAAGGCCACTGTCTTGCCCGAACCGGTCTGTGCCGAAACGATCAGGTCGCGGCCCTGGGCCTCGGCTTCGAGGACGGCGGCCTGAACCGCGGTGGGGGCGGCATAGCCGCGTTCGGTCAGGGCATCGCCGAGCATCGGCGCAAGGGAGGAAAACGGCATGATATCAGCAAATCCAATAGTGCCGCGGGAAAACGGCAAATACCGCCGCCCCAGAGAAGGGCGGCGTGCGTCAGGTGTGATCGGCGGGGCGCGGGGCCATCGCGTCAAGGCTCATCTGCAGCCACAGGCTGCGCCGGCCTTGTCTTCAATCCGGATCGACCACATCGCGTCGGGGATTGCTTGTTCGGCCAGAAAGGTGGTGCCCGGAGGCGGATTCGAACCACCGACACGCGGATTTTCAATCCGCTGCTCTACCAACTGAGCTATCCGGGCATCGCATCGACATGGTCCCGTTCAGGACCGGCGAGCAATTGAAGCGCGCCTATGGCGAAGCAATCGCAGCTTGGCAAGAGGGGAATGTTACTCTTGCGCGTCTTCGTCGGTCGCGCGGGGGCCGGGCAGGGCATAGCCATCGTCGAGCCATTTCACCAAGTCGCGGTCACGGCAGCGGGTGGAGCAGAACGGGGTATGGGCCTCGACGCGCGGTTTCCCGCAGATCGGGCACTTTCTGGGCGCGGTGGTCATGGCTGGTGCGCCTGGGCGAATCCGCCGTCGAGCGCAAGCGCGGGATCATCATGCCAGTGGATGACCCGCCCGGTGCGCCGCGCGAGTTCGTCCTGCCATTCCGGGCGCAGTGCCGCGCGCACGGCCGGATGCATCGTGATCAGCAGCGCGCCGGGCTGTTCGACCCGCTCGGCCCGGCGCAGCACCATGCGCGCGCCCGCTGCGGCGCGGGCCAGCGCGAAGCGGTGCAGCAGCGAGGGCCGTTCGAGCCGGGCGACGAGGTGGACGATGCCAAACCCGTTCATCGCGGTGCGCTCGTGCGGCCAATCGGCGAGCGCCTCGGCCAGCGCCTCGTCCACTGCCTTGCGGTCGGCCTTGTCGGAGAGGGTCGGAAAATCGATCGCGATCGAACCGGCCAGATCAAGCCGCCGCAGCGCCAGCGTCAATTCCGGCACGGCCGCCAGCGCCAGCGCGCGCGGCGGCAGATCGCCGTCGATGTCGATCACGGTCATCGCCGGGGTGGGCGTGATGGTCAGCGCGCCGCCGGCAAAGGCGATCGCCCCGCTCCACGCATCGGCGAACACGTCTTCCCACAGGCCGCCAGGAAAGCGGTGGACGCGGCGGCCTTCGGGCGCCGGGGCCGCGCAGGGCGCATCGGTGGTGGGGCGGGCCTGGGCGCGTTTGAACCGGCCGGCTTCGGCCAGCGCGGCGCGCGTGACCTTGAGCCGCAGCTCGGCGCCTTCGGTAGCCTCCTTGGGGAGATTGTCGACCAGCGCCTCCTCGCCATTGGCGAAGCGGGCGGTGCCGCGCCGCGAGCCAGCTGCGCGCGCGATCAGGCGGGCATCCTCGACCTGTCCGGCTGCCAGTGCGCTCGGCCAATCGAGCCGGGCTGCCAGCACTTCGCCGCTATCGCTGACCAGGACCGCGCGGGTTTCGCCGATCCCGTCCTCGATCAGCCACTCAGCCAAGGGGGAAGCCTGCGCTCTTGAGCAAGGCGCGGGTTTCGAACAACGGCAGGCCCATCACGCCCGAATGGCTCCCGCCAATCCATACAATGAGGCCTTCAAAGCTGCCCTGAATGGCATAGCCGCCCGCCTTGCCGTGCCATTCGCCGCTGGCGACATAGGCTTCGATCTCGGCCTCGCTGAGCGGCTTTACCCGCACCACGGTTTCAGAGAGACGTTCGCGCAGCGTGCCATCGGGGTGCGCCAGCGCGACAGCCGACAGCACCCGGTGGCGCCGCCCCGAAAGCAGGCGCAGGCATTCGCGCGCAGTGGCTTCGTCTTCGGCCTTGGGCAGAATGCGCCGCCCCACGGCCACTACCGTATCGCCCGACAGCACAAAGGCCCCAGCGCCATTCACCGCTGCGGCCTTTTCGCGGGCCATACGCGCGGCATAGGGGCGGGGCTCTTCGCCCTTCAGCGGGGTTTCGTCGATATCGGCTGCGGCGATTGCAGACGGGACCAGGCCCAGCCGCGCGATCAGTTCGCGCCGCCGGGGGCTGGCCGATGCAAGAACAAGCTGGGGGGCGCTCATGGGCGCCGCTCCGCTCAGTACTGGCCGGGGCCGCCGCGGCCGGGCATGAAGCGGTAGGTGATCCGGCCCTTGGTCAGATCGTAGGGGGTCAGTTCGACCAGCACCTCATCGCCCACCAGCACGCGGATGCGGTTCTTGCGCATCTTGCCGGCGGTGTGGCCGAGGATTTCGTGATCGTTTTCCAGACGGACGCGGAACATGGCGTTAGGCAGCAGTTCTACCACCGTGCCACGCATTTCAAGCAGTTCTTCCTTCGCCATCCGCGCTCAATATCCGTCTAGGGTCAATAACATTGGGGCGCGCCATAGCGGCGTGTGGCGCAAAAGGGAAGCCTTTGGCGTGATGCAGTCGCGCAAGGGGCGCAGGAATGATGCAACCGCGTGACAATTTGTTACGCGCCCGCGCCTTGCCAAGCCCGCGGGCATGTCGCAACAGCCGCCCCTACGGGAGAGGGCCCTGGGCAAAAGGCTCGATTTGTATTGAGGTTTTCATGCAGCGCATTTCCCTTTCCGTTCTGACCCTGCTGGCCTCCACTGCGCTGAGCGCGCCGGCCCTGGCGACCGAGGTTGAGGCTGAGGCTGGGGCCGATGCGGTGCAGGCACAGCCGGCGAGCACGGAGGATGATGCCGAGCAGGCCGCTGCCAGCCCTGGCGAGATCGTGGTGCTAGCCTCGCGCATCAAGGGCCAGGTTGATGCCCCCGAAGCCCCGATTGCGACGCTGGATGAAAACGACATCGCCTCGCTCGGCGCGTCCTCGGTGTCGCAGCTGCTTGAGCGGATCAGCCCGCAGACCGGATCGGGGCGCGGGCGCGGCAGCGGTCCGCCGGTGGTGCTGGTCAACGGCCAGCGGATTACCAACTTTCGCGAGATGCGCAACTATCCGCCCGAGGCGATCCGCCGGGTCGAGGTGCTGCCCGAGGAAGTCGCGCTGCGCTTTGGCTTTCCGCCCGATGCGCGCGTGGTCAACCTGATCCTCAAGGACAATTTCCAGAACCGCCGGGCCGAGCTGGGCTATGGGCTGCCCAGCCACGGCGGCTTTGCGGTCAGCGGGCTGGAAGCCACGCTGCTGCGCATCCACGGGCCGCAGCGGCTCAATCTCAACGCCACGATCGATCACACCACGCCGCTCTACGAAAGCGAGCGGGGGGTGGTGCAGGCCGCCGCGAACCTGCCCGATGTGGCCAGCGATCCGCGTCCGGCGGACTATCGTTCGCTGATCGCGGAATCGACCAATTATGGCGTCACGGCCAGCTGGTCGAAGGGGCTGGGCAAGGACGGGCTGGGCGGATCGCTCAGCCTCAGCGGCGGGGCCAGCAAGGCGCACTCCACCAGCTTTACCGGGCTCGACGTGGTGCGGCTGACCGCACCGGGCGGCGCCAGCCTGCTGCGCGTGCTGGGCGATCCGCTGCGCCGGCAGGTTGATACGACCACGGTGCAGGGCGGGGCCGGGCTCAATACGTTCCTCGGCGCCTGGCAGTTTTCCGGCACGCTTGATGTGAGCCATGCTGAAAGCACGACCCGGATCGACCGCCGCGCCGATACCGCCGGGCTGGTTGCATCGGCGGCGGCCGGCACGCTGGCAATCGGCGGCCCGCTGCCGGTGCTGGCCGATGCGGGTAGCGACACGGCCAGTTCGAACAGCGACGGGGTGACCGGACTGGTCACGCTGACGGGCCGTCCGGTGCGGCTGCCAGCGGGTGACGTCATGGTCACGCTGCGCAGCGGCTATGCCTGGTCGACCATCGACAGCCGCGATACCCGTGCGGGCGGCAGCGCGGCGAACCTGACGCGCGGGGATCTCTCCGCTGGGCTGAACCTCGCGCTGCCGCTGACCAGCAAGCGCGAGAATGCGCTGGGCGCGCTGGGCGATTTTGCGCTCAACCTCAGTGCAGGGTGGGACCACCTGTCCGATTTCGGCGATCTCATCGACTGGAGCGCCGGGCTAAATTGGGCTCCGGCCAAGCCGCTGTCGCTGGGGGTGAGCTACATCGTCAACGAAGCCGCGCCAACTTTGGCACAGCTTGGCAGCCCCACGGTCCAGACCTTCAATGTCCCGGTTTATGATCCCAGCCGGGGCGAAACCGCGCTGGTCACGCTGACCACGGGGGGTAATCGTCAGCTCAGCAGCGAACGCCAGCGCGACTGGGAATTCTCGCTCAACTGGCAGTTGCCGATCCCCGGCCGCTCAAACCTGGTGGTCGAATATTTCCGCAATCATTCAAGCAATGTGTCAGCGAGCTTCCCCGTGCTGACCAGCGCGATCGAGGCGGCCTTCCCGGGGCGGGTTACCCGCGATGCAAATGGCCGGCTGATCGCGATCGACCAGCGTCCGGTCACGTTTGCCGAGCAGGCCGGTTCGCGGCTGCGCTGGGGGCTCAATCTCGATGGCGCGATCGGCGCGGCGGCGCCCGGCGGCAAGGGTAGCCGCGGCGGGATGATGGGCATGATGGGCGGCCCGGGCGGCGGCGGTCAGGGGCGCTGGAATATCGGCCTATTCCATACCGTGCAGTTTAACAGCACGGCCACGATCACGCCCGGCGGCCCAGTGCTCGATCTGCTCGGCGGGGATGCGCTTTCGGCCAGCGGCACGCCGCGCCACAGCCTCGAATTCAATGGCGGGATGTTCTACC
>CALKVF010000037.1 GCA_937996535.1 uncultured Novosphingobium sp.
ACTTTCTCCCCAAGGTGAAGCTTGAAGTCGTCGTTCCCGACGCGCTGGCCGAACGTGTGGTCGAAGCGATCGCGGGCGCTGCCCAGACCGGCCGCATCGGCGACGGCAAGATTTTCGTCATGCCCGTGGAAAGCGCGCTGCGCATCCGCACCGGGGAACGTGACGACGACGCAATCTGATTGGGGCACCCGCCCCGCAGAAACCTTTTACATCATACCTAACCAACCGGCTCCGGCCGACCAGAAAGGCAAGACATGGCTAAGGCAAAGGACATCCTGAAGCGCATCAAGGACGAAGAGATCGAGTGGATCGACCTGCGCTTCACCGACCCCAAGGGCAAGTGGCAGCACCTCACCATGGTCGCCGCGATCCTCGGCGAAGACGAGCTGGAAGACGGCCTGATGTTCGACGGCTCGTCGATCGAAGGCTGGAAGGCGATCAACGAATCCGACATGATCCTCAAGCCCGACCTTGATGCGGTCTATGTCGATCCGTTCAGCGCCACCCCGATGCTGATCATCTGCTGCGACGTGGTCGAGCCCTCGACCGGCGACCTCTACGCCCGCGACCCGCGTTCGACCGCCAAGCGCGCCGAAGCCTTCGTCAAGTCGGCCGGTTTTGGTGACACCGTCTACGTCGGCCCCGAAGCCGAATTCTTCGTCTTCGACGACGTGCGCTTCTACGACGGCTACGATGGCAACGGCTTCAAGATCGACGACATCGAACTGCCGACCAATTCGAACACCAAGTATGACGGCGGCAACCTCGCCCACCGTCCGCGCGCCAAGGGCGGCTACTTCCCGGTCGCTCCGGTTGACAGCCTGGTCGACGTGCGCGGCGAAATGGTCAGCACCATGATCGAAATGGGCCTGCCCTGCGACAAGCACCACCACGAAGTGGCCTCGGCGCAGCACGAACTCGGCCTGACCTTCGGCACCCTGGTGCAGACCGCTGACCGCATGCAGGTCTACAAGTATGTCGTCCACCAGGTCGCTCAGGCCTATGGCAAGACCGCGACCTTCATGCCCAAGCCGATCAAGGGCGACAACGGTTCGGGGATGCACACCCACATCTCGATCTGGGACGGCGGCAAGCCGCTGTTCGCCGGCAACGGCTATGCTGGTCTGTCGGACATGTGCCTGTACTTCATCGGCGGTGTCGTGAAGCACGCCAAGGCGCTCAACGCCCTGACCAACCCGACCACCAACAGCTACAAGCGCCTGGTCCCGGGTTACGAAGCCCCGGTGCTGCTGGCCTATTCGGCCCGTAACCGTTCGGCCTCGTGCCGCATCCCCTATGGCGCCGGTGACAAGGCCAAGCGCGTGGAATTCCGCTTCCCCGACGCGATGGCCAACCCCTACCTGTGCTACGCCGCGCTGCTCATGGCCGGTCTCGACGGGATCAAGAACAAGATCCACCCGGGCGAAGCCATGGACAAGAACCTCTACGATCTGCCGCCGGCCGAACTCGCCGAAGTGCCGACCGTTTGCGGTTCGCTGCGTGAAGCCCTTGAAGCGCTCGAAGCCGATCACGACTTCCTGCTGCAGGGTGGCGTGTTCACCAAGGACCAGATCGAATCGTACATCGAACTGAAGTGGCCCGAAGTGCTGCGTTGGGAAACCACGCCGTCGGCCGTCGAATTCGACATGTATTACAGCGCCTGATCACTGCGACCCGATCAAGCACTGTTACTAGGGGCGTCCGGAGCAATCCGGGCGCCCTTTTTCCATCCCGCGCAAAATATCGTTTTCCTACATCGCCTTGCCTGCATAGATAGCACCGCCTCCCACCCCGCGATGGAGGCCCCTTTGGCATCGGACGAGCCCTTTTTTGCCGCGCTGGAACGGATGTTCGCGCGCACCGCCCCTACATCTGCCCCGCCAGCTGAAGCCCCACCTGCCCGCAGCGTTGGCCCCGCCGGGCAAGCCCTGGTGCGCGAATTTGAAAGCTGTGCCCGCCAGCGCGCCGATGACCGGTTCGAGGCCTATCCCGATCCCGGCACCGGCGGCGCGCCGTGGACGATCGGCTGGGGCGCAACCGGGGCGGGAATTGCCCCGGGCACGATCTGGACTCGCGCCGAGTGTGATGCCCGCCTGGCCCGGGATCTGGCGCGCTACGCCGCCGAGGTTGAGCGCGCACTGGCCGGCGCGGCCACCAGCCCGGCCCAGTTCGATGCGCTGGTCAGCTTTCATTACAACACCGGAGCGATCGCCCGCGCGGCTCTGACCCGGCTGCACAAGGCCGGCGATTTTGCTGGCGCGGCCCGCGAATTTGGCCGCTGGAACCGGGCGGGTGGGCGCGTTTTGGCGGGGCTCACCCGCCGCCGCGCCGCCGAAGCGAAGCTATATCGCGGCGGATGACGCGGGGCTGTAAGTGTTGCATACTAATTGCGTCTTGCAATCGTAACCCGCGAACCCGACATATGGCGAGTTAATCGTACCATTAAGGGAGATTCGAGGATGCGCGAACTGCTGCAACATTACATCGACGGCAAGTGGGTGGACAGCGAAGGCGGCGTTCGCCGCGACGTGATCAACCCCGCCACGGAAGAACCCTGCGCGGCGATCACCGTCGGCACCAAGGCCGATGTCGACAAGGCCGTGGCCGCTGCCAAGCGCGCGTTCAAGACCTGGAGCCAGACCACCCGCGAAGAACGCCTCGCCGTGCTGAACCGCATCGTCGAGGAATACAAGAAGCGCGGCGCTGACCTCGCCGTCTCGATGGCCGAAGAAATGGGCGCTCCGGTGTCGTTCGCCGGCACTGCACAGGTTGGCGCCGGGATCGGCGGCTTCCTTGGCACCATTGCCGCGCTGCAGGACTTCAACTTCCTTGAAGACGGTCCGGGCTACAAGGTGGCTTACGAGCCGATCGGCGTGGTCGGCATGATCACCCCGTGGAACTGGCCGCTCAACCAGATCGCGCTCAAGGTCGCGCCGGCGCTGGCCGGCGGCAACACGATGGTGCTCAAGCCTTCGGAAGAATGCCCCACCAACGCCAAGATCTTCGCCGAGATCCTTGACGCTGCTGGCGTGCCGCCGGGCGTGTTCAACCTCGTGCAGGGTGACGGCCCGACCACCGGCAACGCCATCTCCAGCCACCCCGATGTGGACATGGTCAGCTTCACCGGTTCGACCCGCGCCGGCATCGCCGTGGCGATCGCCGCCGCGCCGACCGTCAAGCGCGTCCACCAGGAACTGGGCGGCAAGTCGCCGAACCTTGTCCTGCCCGACGCCGATTTCGCCACCCACCTGCCGCCGACGCTGATGGGCCCGCTGGTCAACACCGGTCAGTCGTGCATTTCGCCGACCCGCGTGCTGGTCCCGCGCGAACGCATGGGCGAAGCCGCCGAATTCGCCAAGGCGATGTATTCGGCCACCCCGGTTGGCGATCCGATGGCCGAAGGCGGCCACCTTGGCCCGGTGGTCAACAAGGCCCAGTTCGACAAGGTGCGCGGCCTGATCCAGTCCGCCATCGACGAAGGCGCCAAGCTGGTCACCGGCGGCCCCGACCTGCCGAGCAACGTCAACCGCGGCTACTTCATCCAGCCGACCGTGTTCACCGACGTGACCCCGGACATGCGCATCGCCAAGGAAGAAATCTTCGGCCCGGTCATCACCCTGATGGCCTATGACAACCTCGACCAGGCGATCGATATGGCCAACGACACCGAATACGGTCTGTCGGCGGCGATCTCGGGCGATCCGGCCAAGGCAGCCCCGGTTGCCGCCAAGCTGCGTGCCGGCATGGTCGCGATCAACAACTGGGGTCCGAGCCCGGGCGCGCCGTTCGGCGGCTACAAGCAGTCGGGCAACGGCCGTGAAGGCGGCCTCGCCGGGCTCAAGGACTTCATGGAAATGAAGGCGATCAGCGGCCTCCCCGCCTGATCACCTGAGCCTCAAGCGCACAAGAAAACCCCCTTCCCGCACCCGCGGGGAGGGGGTTTCTCTTTGGCGATACCGCAAGCGAGACAGACCGCGCGGGACTGATCCGCCGCGCCTTAGACTTCGAGCTTGTATTGCCCCTGGCCGCCGTGGGCGCCGTCCTTGGTCCGCCCTTCAAGCGGCAGATCGTCGCGGCGGGTGGCGGCGGCGGCGCTGATCAAGCGCTCTTCCTCGTCGGGGGTGAAGCGCGACCAGCCTTCGCGGCCCAGCTTTTCAAGCGGGCGATAGCGCACCTTGTACTGCATCCGCGCCGAACCTTCGACCCAGTAGCCCAGATAGACGAAGGGCAGCCCTTCGTTCACCGCGCGCTGGATGTGATCGAGGATGATGTAGTTGCCAAGGCCGGTGCGGTGGGTGTGCTCGGTCTCATAGAAGCTGTAGATCATCGACAGGCCATCGCCCTGCCGGTCGGTCAGGCAGCAGCCCACCAGCCGCCCTGCGGTGCCGTCCGTCGTCGGCTCGCGGTATTCAACCAGCCAGGTTTCGACCGGGGTATGCTCGACCATGTCGGCGAAATCGGTTTCGTCCATCGTCGCCATGCCGCCGCCGGGATGGCGCGCGCCAAGATAGCGCTGGAGCAATTCGAACTGTTCGGCAGTCGACCAGGGGCGGCACACCGTGGCGACCAGATCGCCGTTGCGCTTCAGATTGCGCTTCTGCGTGCCCGAAGCACGAAATTCCTCTGCCACGACCCGCACCGAGACACAGGCCGTGCAATCCACGCAGCTCGGGCGATAGGCCACGGTCTGGCTGCGGCGGAACCCGATCCGGCCCAGCGCATCGTTGAGCTGGTCGGCATGGGTGCCCTTGAGTTCGGTGAACACCTTTCGCTCGCTGCGCCCCGGCAGGTACGGGCACGGCGCGGCGCTCGTCACGAAGAACCGGGGAAAGCGAACAGGAGCCGTCACGGCGGGGCATATCCTTAATGCTGGACTAAGGGCCGCACTATGCCGAGCGCAGGTGCGCGTTGAAAGCTTTTTAACCATGATTCTGCGTCGGGCACGGAGCATTTTTCGCGTGCACGCGGCAAAGTCGCGGTTTTGCGTGAAAGGACGGGTGCCAATGGCCCATCCAGCCCGGCTCAGTTCAGTTCGACCTGATCGACCGAGTAACCCTTTTCGCGCAGGGATTCGACCAGCGCATCCAGCTGTTCGCGGTCACGCGCCTCGCACTCGATGTCGGCGGTCAGGCCCTTGGCCGGCAGACCGGTGAAGATCCGCTGGTGATAGACTTCGAGGATGTTGACGTTGTGGCGATCGAATTCGCGGATCACGTTGAACAGCGCGCCAGGGCGGTCCTGCAGCACCAGCCGCAGCCGCGCGAGGCGGCCCGAACGCGCCAGATCGCGCAGCAGCACGTTGGCGAGCAGGCGGGTGTCGATATTGCCGCCGGTCAGCGGAATGCCGATCTTGCGGCCCTTGAAGCGCGCCGGGTGGGCCAGCACCGCCGCCAGCCCCGCCGCGCCCGCGCCTTCGGCCACGGTCTTTTCGATCTGCAGCAGCAGCGACACGGCGCGTTCAAGCGCGCTTTCGCTGACCAGCACCATGTCATCGAGCAGGCGCTTGAGCACCTTCGAGGTGAAATCGCCCGGTTCGCGCACCGCGATCCCTTCGGCCAGCGTATCGCCGCCGCAGGGCAGATCGTTGTGCTTCAAGCGGTTGTACATCGAGGGATAGAGTTCCGCCTCGACGCCGATCAGGCCGATGTCGGGCTTGATCGCCCGCGCGGCGACCCCCATGCCAGAGGCCAGCCCGCCCCCGCCGACCGGGATCACCAGCATTTCGAGATCGGGCACGTCCTCCAGCATTTCGAGCGCCACCGTGCCCTGCCCGGCGGCAACGTGCGGATCGTCGAACGGGTGGACGAAAGTCAGCCCCAGTTCGCCTTCGAGCTTGCGGGCATGGGCATAGGCCTCGTCGAAGCTTTCGCCTTCGAGCACGACCTTGCCGCCCACGGCCTCGGTCTGCATCACTTTCACCGTCGGCGTGGTGCGCGGCATGACGATGGTCACCGGCACGCCCATCGCGCGGCCGTGATAGGACAGCCCCTGCGCGTGGTTGCCAGCCGAAGCCGCGATCACCCCGCGATTGCACTGTTCCCCGCCCAGCAGCAGGATCGCATTGAGCGCCCCGCGTTCCTTGTAGGCGGCGGTAAACTGCAGGTTTTCGAACTTGAGCCAGATCTCGGCCCCGGTAATTTCCGACAGGGTCCGCGAATAGAGCGTGGGAGTGCGCACCACCCGGCCCGCGATCCGCTTGGCGGCGGCCCGCACATCGTCGAGGGTGAGCAGCGCGGCAACGCTGTCGGCGTCGGGGGAAAGGGCCTTGTCCATCGCGCCGGGCCGTAACCGAAACGCGCGCCCCATGCAAACGGCGGGTGGATTTGCCGCGCCAGTCCTTTAAAGACGGAGCCCATGACAAATCCGACCAATCCCCAGCCGCTGAACGTCTCCTTCCTGGGCCTTGGCGTGATGGGCGGCGCGATCGCGCGGCACATTGGCCAGGCCGGCCATGCGCTCACCATCTACAACCGCACCCCCGAACGCGCGGCGCGCTGGCAGGAGGCCCACCCCGGCCTGGCCGTGCGCGTGGCCCAAAGCCCGGCCGAGGCCGCCGACGGCGCCGACGTTGTGCTGACCTGCGTGGGCAACGACGATGACCTCGCCGATGTCGTGCTCGGCCCGACCGGGGTGTTCACCCGGCTCAAGCCCGGCGCGGTGTTCATCGATCACACCACCGTATCGGCCCGGATCGCGCGGCAGATCGCGGTCGAGGCGCGCGATCTCTTGGTACACTGCGTCGATGCACCGGTCACCGGCGGGCAGGCGGGCGCCGAAAACGGCCAGCTCACCGTGATGTGCGGCGGCCGCGCCGATGCGATCGAGGCGGCCCGACCGGTGATGGAAGCCTATACCAAGCGGATCGTCCACGTTGGCAAGGCGGGCGCGGGCCAGACCACCAAGATGGTCAACCAGATCGCCTTTTCCGGAATCCTCGCCACCCTGTCCGAAGCGCTGCGCTTTGCCGAAGCGGCGCATCTTGATCTCGACAAGGTCTATGAAGCGATCTCGGGCGGGGCTTCGCAAAGCTGGCAGATGGACAATCGCTGGCACACCATGTGCAAGGACGAGTTCGATTTCGGCTTCGCGATCGACTGGATGCGCAAGGACATGGGGCTGGCGCTGGATGAAGGCCGCTCGCTCGGCGTCTCGCTGCCGGTCGCCGCGCTGATCGACCAGTTCTATGCCGAAGTTCAGGCGCTGGGCGGCGGACGACAGGATACCTCGGCACTGGTGCGGCGCCTGCCGCGCCGGGGCAAGGCGTGAGCCGCATCGCCCGCCGCGCGCTGCTTTCCGCGGCCGCGCTGATCGCCCTGCCCGCCGCCGCCCGCGCCGATACGCTGATCGACAATGTCGATGGCATGACCCTCGGCACGGCGGGCACGGTCGAACATTTCTCGGGCCTGCTGATCGGCGCGGATGGCCGGATCGTGCAAGTGCTCCACCGCGGCGATGCGCGGCCGGGCAAGGTCGATTTCCTGCTCGACGGCAAGGGCCAGGTGCTGATGCCCGGGCTGATCGACAGCCATACCCACGTGATGGAACTGGGCCTCGCGGTGCTGACGCTCGACCTCACCGGCACCCGCTCGATCGACGAGGCGTTGGCGCGGATCGCGGCCTATGCCAAGGCCCATCCCGACCGCCCGTGGATCATCGGACGCGGCTGGAACCAGGAACTGTGGGCCGACAAACGCTTTCCCACCGCCGCTGCGCTCGATGCCGTGGTGTCCGACCGCCCGGTCTGGCTGATGCGGGTCGATGGCCATGCCGGCTGGGCCAATTCGCGCGCGATGGCGCTGGCGGGGGTCACCGCCCTCACCAAGGCCCCGTCCGGCGGACGGATCGAGCGGACGGCTCCCGCCCCCAAGGCGCCCAAGGCCCCCGGCCAGCCGACCGGGCTGTTCGTCGACACCGCCACCAGCCTGATCGAGAAGGTCGTGCCCCCGCCCCGGCCCGAGGACCGCGATCTGGCCCTGTCGCTCGCGCAGGATGAACTGCTGAAGCGCGGCGTGACCGCAACCGCCGACATGGGCACCAGCATCGAGGATTGGCAGGCCTATCGCCGTGCGGGCGATGCCGGCACGCTGCGCATCCGGATCATGGCCTATGCCGGCGGGACCGAGGCGATGGCACTGATCGCGGGCGCCGCGCCCAGCCCGTGGCTCTATCAGGATCACCTGCGCCTTGGCGGGGTCAAGCTCTATGCCGATGGCGCGCTGGGCTCGCGCGGGGCCAGTCTCAAGGCGCCCTATGCCGATGCCCCGGCGGTCAAAGGCCTGCGGATCACCCCCGATACCCAGCTCAAGAACCTGATGAGCCGCGCCGCGCTCGATCACTTCCAGGTCGCGGTCCACGCCATCGGCGATGAAGCCAATGCCGCCGTGCTGACCGCGGTCGAAGACCTGTCCCAGACCTATACCGGCGATCGGCGCTGGCGGATCGAACACGCCCAGGTGGTCGATCCGGCCGACATCGCCCGGTTCGGCAAGCTGGGGGTGATCGCCTCGATGCAGCCGGTCCACCAGACCTCGGACCGCGAAATGGCCGAAGCGCGGCTGGGCCCCGCGCGGCTCTCCGGGGCCTATGCCTGGCGCTCGATCGCGGCTGGCGGGGCCCGGCTGGCCTTTGGCTCGGACGCGCCGGTTGAACTGCCCGATCCCTTCGCCGGGCTCGCCGCCGCGATCTCGCGGCAGGGGCCCGATGGCCAGCCGTTTGGCGGCTGGCAGCCGCAGGAAAAGGTCAGCCGCGAGGCCGCGCTTGCCGCCTATACGGTGAACGGCGCCTATGCCGGGTTTGCCGAAGGGCGCTTTGGCCGGCTGGTCGTGGGCGAACGGGCCGACTTCCTGCTGGTGGACCGCGATCCGCTGCTCGCCTCGCCCAGCGAACTGCGCGAAACCAAGGTGCGGCAGGCCTGGGTCGGCGGCCAACTGATGTGGGACAGCAAGACGCCCTAGGCGTCAGGCAGGGTCGCAGGGGCGGTCGCCGCTTCGCGGGCGGCGCGGCGTTCGCCCAGCCACATCACCACCAGCGACCCTTCAAACAGCAGCCACATCGGCACCAGCAGCAGGATCTGGCTCATCAGGTCGGGCGGGGTGATGATCGCGGCAAAAGCGGTGATCGCCACAATCACATAGCGCCGCAGCCCGACCAGTTGCTGGCGCGAGACCACCCCCGCGCGGTTGAGCAAGAGCAGCAGCACCGGCAGCAGAAAGCTGATCCCGAAGGCCAGGATGAACTGCATCACGAGACCGAGGTAATCCCCCGCCGCCGGCAGCGCCTCGACCGTCAGCCCGCCCTTGGCGCCCTGAAAGCCGAGCATCCATTTGAACGCGGTGGGCATGACCACGAAATAGGCCAGGCTCGCCCCCATCGTGAACAGCACCGGGGTGGCGATCAGGAAGGGCAGGAACGCCTTCTTTTCCTTGGCGTAGAGCCCCGGGGCGACGAAGGCCCAGAGCTGGTTGGCGATGACCGGAAAGCTCAGGAAAAAGGCCGCGAACAGCGCGACTTTCAGCTCGACGAAGAAGGCTTCGTAGAGCTTGGTATAGACCAGCCGGCCCTGCCCCGGCGGAAACGCGGCGGTGAGCGGGCGAACCAGAAAGCCGAAGATGTCGCTGGCGAAATAGAGGCACAGGCAGAACGATGCCCCCAGCGCCGCGATCGCGCGCAGCAACCGGGTGCGCAGCTCGATCAGGTGATCGAGCAGCGGGGCCTGGCTTTCATCGATGTCATGGACCTTGAAGACCATTACGGCGCCTTTGCAGGATCGTGGGGCGCTTCATCCGAGGCAGGAGCAGCAGCCGGCGCGGCAAGCGCGGCATCGGGCGCGGGCAGCGCACTTTCCGCGCTGGCGCCTTCGGGAGCCGGATGGGCAGCCATGATCGCAGCATTCTGCTCGCGCCACTGCTTCTCCATTTCCTCCAGCTCGGCCTCGCGGATCATGGTTTCCACCCCGGCGCGGAAATGGCCGGAGACCCGCCGGATCTTGCCGATCCAGCGCCCCGCCGTGCGCAGCGCACGCGGCAAATCCTTGGGACCGATCACGACGATCGCAACGATCACCGTGAACAGCATTTCATCCCAGCCGATGTCGAACATGGCCTGTTCCCGCCTGTAAGGGGCGGCGCTTACTGGGGCTTGGCGGTGTTGGCGGGATCGACCGCCTGATCGGCAGGCGCAGCCGGAGCAACAGGCGGCGGCGGCGCGATCTGCTGGGCAGGCGGAGCCGGCTTGGCTTCGTCGGCCATGCCTTCCTTGAAGCTCTTGATACCCTTGCCGAAGTCACCCATCATTTCGGAAATGCGGCCCCGGCCAAACAGCACGAGCACCACCAGCGCGAGCACGATCAGGTGCGGAAGCGACAAACCCATTGAAACACTCCTGAACTCAGCGGGCAAAACGGCCCGTTCGCCCCCGTTTCATCCCATCTAGGACATCTTGCGGCGGTTTGCCAGTCAATCGGCGGATTCATCGCCCGCTTCGTCGGAAGTTTCCGGCTCGTCGGGCTCGGCCTCGCTGTCTCCTCCGCCCGTCAGGTCGAGCGCCGCGGCCAGCGCATCCTCTACCGGATCAAGCAGCCCGGCGGCGCGCAGTTCGTCAATTCCGGGCAGGTCGCGGCGGCTCGACAGGCCAAAGTGGGTCAGGAACGCGGGCGTGGTGGCATAGATCACCGGACGGCCCGGCACCTCGCGGCGCCCCGCCACCCGCACCCAGCCGGCTTCAAGCAGCACGTCGAGCGTGCCCTTGGCGGTCTGGACCCCGCGGATCGATTCGATCTCGGCGCGGCTGACCGGCTCGTGATAGGCGACAATCGCCAGCACTTCGGTCGCCGCACGCGACAGGCGGCGCGGCTCCTCGCGCTCGCGCCGCAGCAGGTGCGCGAGGTCTGGCGCGGTCTGAAAGTGCCAGAGCTTGCCCCGCTCAACCAGTTGGAGCCCGCGCCCCTGATAGTGCGCCTGCAATTCATCGAGCGCGGCGCGCACGCTGGCCCCGCCAAGGTGGAGCGACAGCGCCTCGGCGCTCATCGGCTCGCTCGCCGCGAACAGTGTCGCTTCAACCGCGCGCACCAGATCGTCGGGCCGGGTCATGCCTTGATCCCCCGCAGCATCAGCGGGCCAAAGGTTTCGTCCTGCTGCAATTCGGCCTTGCCCCGCCGCGCCAGTTCAAGCGCGGCGACGAAGCTCGATGCCAGCGCCGACCGCTTGAGCCGCACATCGGCGTGCGGCGGGAGGAAATCGCGCAGTTCCATCCAGTCGATCGTCACCCCCAGCATTGAGGACACCCGCGTCAAGGCGCTGTCGAGCGTCATCACCATGCGGTCGCGGACCATGTGGACCACCGGCGCGGTGCGCGCCTTGACCTGGCCATAGGCCTGAACCAGCGTGAACCAGTCGCACTGCCACTTGTGCTTGCGATCAACCCGCAGCCCTTCGGGCGCGCCGCGCACGAACACGTCACGGCCGAGCCTATCGCGGCCCATCAGCCGGGCGGCGGCATCGCGCATCGCGGCCAGCCGCTGGAGCCGGATCTGCAACCGCAGCGCCAGTTCCTCGGGGCTTGGATCGGGCTGTTCCTCGCGCGGGAGCAGCAGCGCCGATTTGAGATAGGCCAGCCACGCCGCCATGACGAGGTAATCGGCCGCCAGTTCCAGCCGCAGTTCCTCTGCCCGGTCGATATAGTCCAGATACTGGTCGACCAGTTCGAGGATCGAAATGGTCCTGAGATCGACCTTCTGCCGCCGCGCCAGATCGAGCAGCAGGTCAAGCGGGCCTTCCCAGCCGTCCAATTCGAGATAGAGCGCGGCATCATCGCCCGCCGCCGCGGCAATGCCCTGCCAATTGTCCTCTGGCAGCGCCAGCGGCAAGACAGGGCTATCGGTCACGCCTGGGCCCCGGTCAGCGCCAGCAGGGCATCGCGCTTGGCCACCAGCTCGGCCTGCCGGCCCGCCGCGCCATCGAGCCGCATGGCGGCCAGCGCGCGATCCAGCCGGACCGCTGCCGCATCCGCAATCGCGGGGCAGCGCTCGGCGATCCCGATCATGTCGGGCAGCTTGGCCCAGCAATTGAGCGCGATGTCGCAGCCCGCCGCCAGCGCACGCGCGGCGCGTTCGGGCACGGTGCCGTCGAGCGCCTCCATATCGAGGTCATCGGTCAACAGCAGGCCATCGAAACCGATCCGCCCGCGAATGATCTGCTCGATCACGAAGGGCGATTGGGTCGCCGGGTTTTCGGCATCCCAAGCGGTAAAGCGGATATGCGCGCTCATCGCGACCGGTGCGTGATTGAGCGCGCGGAACGGCGCGATGTCGCGCTCCAGCTCGGCCTCGCTGGCGGTGACGGTGGGCAGTTCCTTGTGGCTGTCCGCCCCGGCGCGCCCATGGCCCGGCATATGCTTGATCGTGCCGACCACGCCGGCTGCGCCCAGCCCTTCGAGCACCGCCCGGCCGAGCGCGGCAACCCGCAGCGGCTCGTGGCCCAGCGCGCGGTCCCCGATCACGTCGTGCGCGCCGTCTTCGCGCACGTCGAGCACCGGGGCGTGGGTGCAGGTAATTCCGACTTCGGCGAGATCGTGGGCCATCGCCTCGGCATTGGTGCGCGCGGCCTCGATCGCGCTGGCGGGAGCAATCTCGAACATGCGGTCAAACGCCGCGCCCGCTGGATAGGGCGCCCAGACCGGCGGCTTCATCCGCGCGACCCGCCCGCCTTCCTGATCGATGGTGATCAGCAGCTGATCGCGCCCGTGGATCGCGCGCAATTCGTCGGTCAGCGCGCGCAACTGGGCGCGGCTTTCGACGTTGCGGCCGAAGATGATGTAGCCAGCCGGGTCCGCATCGCGGAAAAAGGCGCGCTCATCAGCGCCGAGCACCGTGCCGGAAAGGCCGAAAATCGCAGGGATCATGGGGTAAAGCGTTGCAGCAAGACGGCGCGAGTGCAAGCCCCGCGCCGCGCCAGCGCCATCAGGATATGTGGATTACGCTGCGGATCACTTCACCTGACAGGAAATGCCCGCGCCCTTGAGCTTGCCGCACAGCGCATTGGCCCCGGCGGCATCCCCGGCCACGGCCTGGAGGCGATAGACCTTGCCGATATCGGCATTGCCCTCGATCACGCGGTGCGACACACCCGACAGCAGCCCGCCAGCCTGCCCGGCCAGCTTGCTCCACGCCGCTTCAGCCGAAGCCTGCGAGGAATAGGCACCCACCTGGACCCCAACCCCGCCGGCCGCCGGCGCCTTGGCTGCAGCCGCAGCGCCGCCAGCAGCGGCAGGGGCCCCGGCAGCAGGCGCGGGCGGCGCAGACGGGGTGCCATCGCCCAGCCGCGCGGGGCGGTTCTGCCCCTCGGATACGGCAAAGCTCGAATCCCCGGTGCCATCGAAGGTCTTGCCGCCCGGATTGCGGGGGGCTTCCTTGTAGGGGGTCTTGGGGGCTTCGATCAGGCTGCCATCGGCAACCATGTCCTGATCGGGCGAGCGATGGGTGGCCCACCAGATCCCGCCGACGATCACCGCCAGCGCGGCCAGCCCCATCGCGACGAAGCCTAGCAGACGGCCCATTCCGGCGCCTTCATAGTCTTCCTCGTCATCGTCGGAGGATTCGAGCCACGGCAGGCGATCTTCAGGTTCGGCCAGCGCCAGCTGTTCGGTTTCCAGCACGTGGTCCTCGTCGTGGTCCTGCCACGCCGCGCCGCCTTCTTGCGAATCCCGTTCCCCGTCGATGCCCATCATGGTCACATTTCCTCCACTGCCTCCACGCCGAGCAGCGCCAGGCCATTGCGCACAACCTGCCCGATTTGCGAGGCAAGATAAAGCCTTGCGCCCGTCAGTTTACCATCCTGTGCCACGATGAACCGCTTTTCCGGCTTGTCGTTGCCCAGGTTCCAGTAACCATGCAGCGCGCCGGCAAGGTCATAGAGGAAGAACGCCACCCGGTGCGGTTCGCGCGCGGCGGCAGCCGCTTCGACCAGCCGCGGGAACTGCGCTGCCAGCTTGACCAGCGCCAGTTCCTCTTCACCCAAGAGATCAAGGTGATCGCCAGAGGGCGCCATGCCCTCACCCGCCGCCTTGCGCAGGGTCGAGCGGATCCGGGCGTGCGCATACTGCACATAGAACACCGGGTTGTCCTTGCTCGCCTCGACCACCTTGTCGAAATCGAAGTCCATCTGCGCATCGGGCTTGCGGGTCAGCATGGTGAAGCGGACCACGTCCTTGCCGACCATTTCGACCACATCGGCCAGCGTCACGAAATTGCCCGCGCGCTTCGACATCTTGAAGGGCTGGCCGCCCTTCATCAGCTGGACCATCTGCACCAGCTTGACCTCGAAGGGGGTCGGATTGCCATCGGCACCGGTCATCGCGGCGACCGCGGCCTTGATCCGCTTGACCGTCCCGGCATGATCCGCGCCCCAGATATCGACCAGCGCGTCGGCGCTCTGCGCCTTCTGGTAGTGATAGGCGAGGTCGGCGCCGAAATAGGTCCAGTTGCCGTCTGATTTCTTGATCGGGCGGTCCTGATCATCGCCAAAATTGGTCGAGCGGAACAGCGGCAGTTCGACCGGCTCCCAATCGTCGGGCATCTTGCCCTTGGGGGCTTCGAGATGGCCGTCATAGACCAGATCGTGCGCGCGCAGCCAGGCTTCGGCCTCGGCCGGCTTGCCCGCGGCCTGCAATTCCGCCTCGGACGAAAACAGATCGTGATGGATGCCCAGCAGCGCGAGATCGGCCTTGATCATCACCAGCATCGCGGCAACCGCGCGGGTGCGGAACAGCACCAGCCATTCGCCCTCGGCAGCCTTGGCATAGGTGTCGCCAAATTCCTTGGCCAGTTCCTGCCCGATCGGGATCAGGTAGTCGCCGGGGTAGAGCCCTTCGGGGATTTCGCCCACGGCTTCGCCCAGCGCCTCGCGGTAGCGGACGTGGGCCGAACGGGCGAGCACATCAACCTGCGCGCCGGCATCGTTGACGTAATATTCGCGGATCACCTTGTGCCCGGCGGCTTCGAGCAGCGCTGCCAGCGCATCGCCCACCACCGCGCCGCGGCAATGGCCCATGTGCATCGGCCCCGTAGGATTGGCCGAGACATATTCGACGTTGACCGTGGTGCCCGCCCCCATGGACGAGCGGCCATAGCCTTCGCCCAGCGCAGCAATCGCGCGCAGTTCTTCCAGCCAGGCCCCGCCCGACAGGCGCAGGTTGATGAACCCCGGCCCGGCGATCTCGGCGCTGGTCACGGCCGGGATCTTGGTCAGTTCGCCGACCAGTGCCTCGGCCAGCGCGCGCGGGTTCATGCCGGCGGGCTTGGCGAGCACCATCGCCGCATTGGTCGCCAGATCGCCATGCGCGGGATCGCGCGGCGGCTCGACCGCCACATTGGCGCGGTTGAGCCCGCCGGGCAGAGTGCCTGCGGCTTCCAGCGCATCGAGCGCGGCGGAAACATGGCCCGCAAAGGCGGCGTGAAGGGTCTTGCTGTCGGTCATGGCCGCGCGGTTAGCGGAAATTGCGCACAAATGGAAATCCCCCGAAGCCGGATGGCCCCGGGGGATCGAAAGTTTGGCCGCCCGAAGGGCTGCGCCTTAGCGCGTGGCGTTGTAGTTGAGCTGGTCCTGGCTCAGCTGGAAGCCGACCAGAACGTCAAAGGTGGCGCGGGTAACGGCGGCCTTGATTTCGGGGCGCGAGAGCGGATCGATCGCGGCGTCTTCATCGCCCGCGCGGCGCTTGCGGGTAATGCGCTGGCGGATGTCGGCGGGCAGCGAGGCTTCGGCCTTGTCGATGCTGGCCGAGCCCGAACCGCTGGCCGAAGCCCGGTCCTGCCCATCGGCGAAATCAAGCGTGACACTGCCGATCCGCTTGCTGACCACGGCGCTGCCGCCGCGCAGCACGGTCACGAAATAGGGCACCGTCACGCGGCGCGCACCATGCGTATCGCTGCGGCGGGCCTGAACGTCGAAGGACACGGTGGAATGCACCGTAGCGCCGGCATCGTTGCACTGGCTGCGCACGTTGGTCATCACGGCGGTCAAGTCGATGTTGGCGGCAGTGGTATCGCCGGGCACGCGGAACAGGGTCACATCGCCGGTATAGTCGGGAATGCCCACGCCCGGGCAGGCGCTGCGCACGGCAGCCACGCCCACGTTTTCATCGACCACCAGATCACCGGTGGACTTGCACCCGGCAAGGGCGCCAACCAGGGCCAGCGCGGAAATCAGACGAAAACGAGCGGTCATGAAGGCATCCTTGGACTGTGCGTTTGCTTGCCCTAGCGGCGCGCGGGGCAAAGCGCTAGGGGGGCGAACATGAACGCGCCCTTTCCAACTGCCGAAAAGCCCGCCCTGCGCTTGCTGCTGGCCGCCCCGCGCGGGTTCTGCGCCGGGGTCGACCGCGCGATCGAGATCGTCGAGCGCGCGCTCGAACGCTATGGCGCGCCGGTCTATGTCCGGCACGAGATCGTCCACAACCGCTACGTGGTCGATACGCTCAAGGCCAAGGGCGCGGTGTTCGTCGAGGAACTGACCGAAGTGCCCGATGGCGTGCCAGTGGTGTTCAGCGCCCACGGCGTGCCCAAGTCGGTGCCGGCCGAGGCCACTTCGCGCGGGCTCGACTGGCTCGATGCCACCTGCCCGCTGGTTTCCAAGGTCCACCGCCAGGCCGAACGCCAGATCGAGGCCGGGCGGCATATCGTGTTTGTCGGCCACAAGGGCCACCCCGAAGTGATCGGCACGCTGGGACAGGTGCCCGAAGGCACGGTGACGCTCGTCGAAACCGAAGCCGATGTGGCTGCGCTCGATTTTCCCGGCGATGCCCCGCTCGCCTTCCTCACCCAGACCACGCTGTCGGTCGATGACACGGCGGGGATCGTGAAGGCGCTGCGCGCGCGCTTTCCCCAGATCGTCGGCCCCAAGGCCGAGGACATCTGCTATGCCACCTCCAACCGGCAAGCCGCGGTCAAGACCATCGCGCCGCAGTGCCAGCTGGTGCTGGTGATCGGCGCGCCCAACAGCTCCAATTCGCTGCGGTTGGTCGAAGTGGCCGAACGCTGCGGGGCGATGGCCAAGCTGGTCCAGCGCGGCAGCGACATCGAGGACGGCTGGTTTGACGGGGTCAGCGCGATGGGCCTGACCGCCGGGGCCTCCGCGCCCGAGGAACTGGTCCGCGAAGTGATCGACCGGATCGCCGCGATCCGCACCGTCGAAGTCGAACAGGTTGTCACCGCCGAGGAAAAGATGGTGTTCAAACTGCCCAAGCAGCTGGAAAACTGATGGCCGTCTATACCCAGCTGGGCGCCGAAGTGCTGGCCGACCTGATCGCCGAGTTCGATGTCGGCGAACTCGTCAGCGCCAAGGGCATCGCCGAGGGCGTCTCGAACAGCAACTGGCTCATCGACACCAGCGGCAAAGATAGTGCCGGCGCGCGCTTCATCCTGACGATGTACGAATTTCGCATCGACATCACCGAACTGCCGTTCTTCCTCTCGCTGCTCGATCACCTGGCCGAACAGGGCTGCCCGGTGCCGCGCACGATCCATGACCGGCAGGGCCAGCTCTATCGCAAGATGGGCGACAAGGCCGTGGCCCTGATCGAATTCCTGCCCGGGGTTTCGGTCAGCGATCCGACCGTGGGGCAAGCCCGCGCGGTCGGCGCTGCGCTGGCGCAGATGCACCTTGCCGCCGCCGGATTTTCCGGATCGCGTGCCAATGGCATGGGGCTGGCCGAATGGCAGCGCCTGCTGGCCGAATGCGGCCACGATGGTCTGCAATCGATCGATCCGGGCCTTGCCGCGCTGGTTGAGACCGAACTGCCCCACCTGGCGGCGCAGTGGCCCGCCGACCTGCCGCGCGGGGTGATCCATGCCGATCTGTTCCCCGACAACGTGCTGATGCGCGGCGATACGGTGACCGGCCTGATCGACTTCTATTTCGCCTGCACCGATCTGCTCGCCTACGATGTCGCCGTAACCCACGCGGCCTGGTGCTTTGACGGGGCCGGACGCAATTTCAATCTGGCGATCTCGGCCGCGCTGCTGGCGGGCTATGAAAGCGTGCGTCCGCTGAGCGATGCCGAGCGCGCGGCCCTGCCGCGGCTGGCGCGCGGCGCGGCGCTGCGCTTTACCATGAGCCGCGCCTATGACTGGCTCAACACCCCTGCCGATGCACTGGTCGTGAAGAAGGATCCGCTGGCCTTTGCCCGCCGGATCGAATTCTATGCCGATCCCGCCAATGCAGGTGTGTTCGCAGCATCGTGAAGAAGGTCGAAATCTTCACCGATGGCGCCTGCAAGGGCAATCCCGGCCCGGGCGGCTGGGGCGTGGTGCTGCGCATGGGCCATCACGAAAAGGACATTTCGGGCCACGATCCGGCCACCACCAACAACCGCATGGAACTGACCGCAGTGATCCGTGCGCTCGGCGCGCTCAACCAGGCCTGCGAAGTCCACCTCCACACCGACAGCCGCTATGTGATCGACGGGATCACCAAGTGGATTTTCGGCTGGCAGAAGAACGGCTGGAAGAATTCCCAGAAGAAGCCGGTGCTCAACGCCGATCTCTGGCAGGAACTGATCGCCGCCGTCCGCCCCCACAAGATCCAGTGGATATGGGTCAAGGGGCATGACGGCCACCCCGAAAACGAGCGGGCCGACAAGCTGGCCAGCGACGCCGCTCTCGGGACGATAGTCGGCGGTTAGGCCGTGGTCGTATCGACCACTTCGGCGCCCGGCCCGTTCTTCAGGATCGATTCGATCGCATTCTTCGCGCTGGCCTTGCTGGCATAGCCTTCGGTCCAGAAAATGCTTTCCGAATTGTGGCAGAAGTAGGCGACATATTCGCCCGCCTTGTTTTTGCGGATTTCAAAGCGGTGGGCCATTTAGTCCTCCTGAGTCAGCGACCGTAACTCGCTCACCCTAATCCTCTGGCCCGGATTCGCTAGCGGAATCTTAAGGGCAAATACGGGGATGGATCGACCATGCCGGCCGGCTCTCCGCGCAGCAAGCGCAGCGCCAGATCGGCCGCCGCCGGGGCGGTCTGGATCCCGAAACCGCCCTGCCCGGCAAACCAGAAGAACCCCTCCGCCGCCGGATCGAAGCCGTACACCGGTAGGCGATCAGGCGCGAAGCTGCGCAGCCCCGCCCACTTGCGCTCCAACTGGGCGATCGGCCAATCGACCACCTGCGCAAACCGGTCGATCGCCACGGCCACGTCGATCTCTTCGGGCGCGGCATCGCAGGGGGCGCTCGGCGTTTCATCGTGAGGGGACAGCCACAGCCGCCCCGCCTCGGGCTTGAAATAGAACCGCTCGTCGATCCCCAGCACCAGCGGCAGGTCGGCGGCCACGGGGCGGTCCATGCGCAGCTGGGCCACCGTGCGGCGATAGGGCTGGATCCCGATCGGGGCGATCCCCGCCGCCTCAGCCACCCGGTCGGCCCAGGCTCCGGCGGCGTTGATGAGGGTTGCCGCGCGCAGCGTCCGGCCATCGGCCAGCGCAATGTCCCAGCCATCGCCCTGGCGCGCCGCACGCTCCACCCGCGCCCGGCACCACAGCTGCGCCCCGCCGCGCGCGGCCTCGGCCAGCCAGTGCTGGTGCAGAGCGGCAACGTCGATATCGCAGCAATCAGGCTCATAGGCGCCCTGTGCCCAGCCCGCCGCCAGCCCGGGCAGCCGCGCTTCAAGCGCCGCGCGGTCAAGCCGTTCGACCCGCACGCCCAGCCCGGCAAAGGTGGTGATGAAGGCATCGAGCGCGCCGAGTTCGCTATCCCGCGCCAGGGTCAATGCACCGCGCGGGCCCAGAAAACCGTGATCGTGCAGGAACGGCCCCGACGCCGTGGTCAGCGGCTGGATCAGCGGCCCGCCATAGCTTTCGGTCCAGAATGCTGCCGAGCGCCCGGTGGCATGGTAGCCGGGGCGATCCTCTGCTTCGAGCAGCACGACCCGCGCGCTCCCCGCCAGCCCGGCAGCCAGCGAAGCGCCCGCGATCCCTGCGCCGACAATGGCGAAATCGAACGGCTCGTGCATCGCTGTCAGGCGCCCGCAATCCGCGCCAGAAACGCATCCGCCTCGGCCAAGGCAGGCCCGCGCACCGCATCGGCTTCGCGCAGGATTTCGTGGTGCGCGGCCTTGCCGTAATTGACCAGCCGCGCGCCGGGAATGCGCGCCGCGGCCCGCGCGATTGCGCCAAAGCAGACCAGCTTGTCATTGTCGGTCGCGAGGATCAGCACCGGCTGGCGCACGCTTTCCAGCTTGCCCGGCGCGAACAGTCCCCGCATCGAGGCATAGCCCCGCTCTACCCAGCCCCAGCTGCCGGGGCCCATGACCAGTTCAGGCCGCGCCTCGCGCCACCACAATTCGTCAGCATAGCGCGCCTCATCGTGGGTCAGCAGCGCGGCGCGGCCCTCGGGCGGCTGGCCGGGCTTTTCGCTCCACTTCCAGGCCGGGCGGGCCGGATCGCCCAGTGCCTTCATCAGCCGCGCGGCCGCGTGCATCACCGGATCGGGCAGCAGGTTCGCGGCAAAGCCCAGCATCGGGGCCGAGAGCAGCACGCCATCGGGATCGACCAAGCCTTCGGCCACCGCGCGCAGCACCAGATGCCCGCCCATCGAATGGCCCGCCAATACGTGCGGCCCGGGCGTGCTCGCTTTCCATTCGCGCCACAGCACCGCGAGATCGGCAACCCAGGTTGAAAAATCATCGATGTGCCCGGTCACCGCATCGTGGCCAAGCCGGCCCGATCCCCCCTGCCCGCGCCAGTCAGAGGCGGTGACCCGCCAGCCGAGATCATGCCAGTGATCAAGCGTTTCGAGATACTTCTCGTAGAAGTCCCCCCGCCCCGGCAGGAACAGCAGCGATCCGCGCGCGCCCGCAGCCGGCGCCGGCCAGTCGATCCGGCGGACCGCATGGCCATCGGCGGCGTGCCAGCGGCTTTCCACGGCACTTGCGGGAATGGCTCGGCGGTCGATCATCTGGCTAAAACCGTGCTCCCGCAGGTGGTTACTATTTGGTAAGTCATGACCCTTAGAGGTGTCACCCGAGACCGGGGGGCACACCATGCCAGACGTAGAATTTCGATACCTGTTGCTGGGAGCATTGGCAATCGGCCTGCTCGTGGCCGCATTCACCGATATCCGCCGCCGCCAGATCGATAACTGGCTCAACGCCGCGATCGCGCTGGGCGCACCGCTGTTCTGGTGGGCCAGCGGCCTGTCGCTGTGGCCGGATGTAGCCTGGCAGGTGGGGATCGCGGCGCTGACCTTTGCCGTGCTCGCCGTGCTGTTCGCCCTGCGTGCGATGGGCGGCGGCGACGTCAAGCTGCTGACCGCGCTGGCATTGTGGATCGAGCCGCTGTGGTTCCTGCGCCTTGTGGTGGTGATGGCCCTGCTCGGCGGGGTGCTGACCGTGGTGCTGGGCGCCTGGCACGTGGCCCGCCGCCAGCGCGAGAAGCTCGCGATTCCTTACGGCGTGGCGATCTCGGCCGCGGCTCTGTGGATCCTCGTAGTCCAGTATTTACCTGTTTTTCACCAAGACATCGCCGCCGGCGCGTTGGGGTGAACCGGATTTTAACCAGTTTACCCGAAACACCGCGGTGAAGTTCGGGATTTTTCTAGGGGGCTTGCATAGCCATGGATAAGAAGAAGCTGATGCTGCTGCTTGGCGCGCTGGTCATTGCGATCGGCACGGCGATGGCCGCCAAGAGCCTGTTCACCGGGGCCAGTGCCCCCAAGGCCGAGGCCGCCCAGCAGGTGCCCAAGGGCCCCAAGGTGCTGGTCGCCCAGCGCGCACTGCCGGTGGGCACGATCATCACCGCGGATTCAATCTCGTTCCAGGCCTGGCCGAAGGAAATGGTTCAGGACGCCTATTTCCTCGATGGCGAAGCCGACATGAACAAGCTGCTCGGCACGGTGGTGCGCTATCCGATCACCGCCGGCCAGCCGGTTACCCAGGGCGCGCTGGTTGCGCCGGGCGATCGCGGTTTCCTGGCGGCCGCACTCGGCGCCGGGATGCGGGCGATCACCATTCCCGTCTCGGCCAAGACCGGGGTCGGCGGCTTCGTCTTCCCGGGCGACCATGTTGACCTCATGCTGACCCAGTCGGTCCGCTCGAACGATGGCGGCGACACGCTGCGCGCCACCGAAACGATCCTGCGCAACGTCCGCGTGCTGGCCACCGACCAGTCGACCGAAACCACCGTGGAAGACGGCAAGACCGTGGTCCGCGCGGTGCGCACCGTCACGCTCGAAGTGACGCCCAAGATCGCCGAAAAGATCGCCGTCTCGCAGACCATCGGCACGCTCAGCCTGTCGCTGCGCAGCCTGGCCGACAATGCCGCCGAGCTTGATCATGCTATCGCCAACGGCTCGCTCAAGGTGCCTGCGGGCGCCAACAAGCAGCAGGAAGAAAAGTTCCTGTCCGACGCCATGAACCGCCCGATGGACGGAAGCAGCACCTTTGTGACCGGCGGCGATGTCTCGCGCTTCCAGCGCCGCAGCGTGCCGATGGGCCCGGTGGCTCCGCGCACTGCCTTTGCCGCCGCCCCCTCCGCCCCGAACAGCGCCCCGGCCGCCTCGCGCCCGGCGGCCCCGGTTGGCCCCGTCGTGCGGGTGACGCGCGGCAAGACCACGGTCGAAGAACCGGTGGGAGGACGCTGAGATGACCCATCCCGTTTCGCCTGCCGCTTTGCGCATCACGAAAGGCCGAAAGATGAACCGCCTTGCCATCACCCTGCTGACCGCCGCCTGCGCGATCGCCCCGCTTGCGCTGGTGCCGATCCAGGCCGTGGAAGCCCAGGCCGTATCCAAGCCTGCCCATGACGTTGCCCTGTCGATCGGGCGCGGCCAGCTGGTCACCGTTGCCGGCGCCATGACCGACGTGTTCGTCGCCAACGACACCGTGGCCGACGTGCAGGTCAAATCGGCCAACCAGCTCTATGTCTTCGGCAAGGCCGGGGGCGAAACCACGGTCTATGCCAGCGATGCGCGCGGCAACGTGATCTGGTCGGCCAATGTCCGGGTCGGCTCGAACATCGATAGCGTCGACCAGATGCTGCACATGGCCATGCCCGACGCGAAGATGGCGGTGTCCACCATGGGCACCAACACCTTCCTGCTGACCGGCACCGTTGCCGCCCCCGAAGACGCGGCCGAGGCCCAGCGCCTCGTCCAGGCCTTCGTCGGCAAGGACGCCAATGTCATCACCCGGCTCAAGACCGCCACCCCGCTGCAGGTCAGCCTGCGCGTGCGGTTTGCCGAAGTCAGCCACTCGCTGGTCAAGACGCTGGGGGTCAACCTCACGTCGATCGACGGGTCGAGCGGGTTCCAGTTCGGGATCGGCCAGGGCCGCACCTTCTCCTCCACCTTCGTGCCGGGCACTGTCACGGGGGTTGGCAGCACGGTGAAGGTCGTGGTGCCTGATCTCAACGATCCGACCAAGCTGCGCGAAATCGCGGGGACTTCGGTGTCGCCCACCGATGTTGGCTCGACCCTGACCGGGGCCGGCCGCCTGCTGGGCCTCGACCTGCTCGGCGCGCTCGACGCGGGTGAAACCGCAGGTCTCGTCACCACGCTGTCCGAACCCAACCTGACCGCAATGTCGGGCGAAACCGCCGACTTCCTGGCGGGCGGCGAATATCCGATCCCGATCAGCCAGGGGCTGGGCACGACTTCGGTCGAATACAAGCGGTTCGGCGTCAGCCTGGCCTATACCCCGACCGTGCTCGCCAATGGCCGGATCTCGGTCCGGGTCCGCCCCGAAGTGTCCGAGCTATCGAGCCAGGGCTCGATCACGCTCAACGGCTTCCAGGTGCCCGCGCTGACCGTGCGGCGCGCGGAAACGACCGTGGAACTCGGCTCTGGCCAGAGCTTCATGATCGCCGGACTGATGAGCAATTCGGCGCAGAACACCGTCAAGAAGCTGCCCAGTGCCGGCGACATGCCGATCCTGGGTTCGCTGTTCCGCTCGACCAATTTCCAGCGCGGCGACACCGAACTCGTGATCGTGATCACGCCCTATCTGGTCAAGCCGGTCGATGCCAACGACATCAAGCTGCCGACCGATGGCTTCCAGGCTCCGAACGACATCCAGCGCGTGCTGGGCAACATGGACAACGACGGCAAGTCGGGCGGGGAACGCCCCCATCCGACCACCGCGCCCGAAGCCCTGACCGCCCCCAAGATCGGCGAACTGGATGTGCCCCCCGCCCCGCCCAGCGAGGCCAAGGGCAAGAAGGACAAGCGCGGCAAGCGCGCCGCCGATGCGGGCGCTGCGCCCACCCCCGGCTTCAGCCTGAATTGAGCGAGGTGAACACGATGCGTAAACCCAACACCCGCGCCGTGCTGGCCACGGCTCTCACCCTCTCGCTTGGCCTGGCGCTGAGCGGCTGCGGCGGCGCGCCGCACAATCGCAGCCTGGAAAGCGTGCACCAGCCGATCGTGCAGCGCACCAATTACACGCTCGATCTCGTGTCGGGCCCCAGCGGCCTGCCGCTGAGCGAACAGCGCCGGCTGGCCGGCTGGTTCGAAGCGCTCGACCTGCGCTATGGCGACCGGGTCTTTGTCGATGATCCGCTGGATAGCGGCGCAACGCGGGATTCGGTCGAAGCGGTCGCCGGGCGCCTTGGCATCCTGGTGGGCGATGAAGCCCCGATCACCCCGGGCGAGGTTCCAGCCGGCACGGTTCGGGTGATCGTCACCCGTTCAAGCGCCCATGTCCCCGGCTGCCCCGACTGGTCGGCCAAGTCGGACACCAATTTCGCCAACGGCACAGCGTCCAACTATGGCTGCGCCGTCAATTCGAACATGGCCGCGATGATCGCCGATCCCGAACACCTGATCCACGGCGCCACTGGCACCGGGGGGACCACGGTGATGAGTTCGACCAAGGCCATCGACAGCTATCGTGATGCCGCGCCGACTGGCGAAAAGGGCCTCAAGACTGAATCCACGCAGGGCGGGAAGTAAATCATGAATGCACCTTGGAAACCCGGCGCGCAGGGTAATCGCGACGCGTTCAGCGCCTTCATCTGCGACGATGCCGCACTCGATGTGCTGCGCCCCGTCGTGATCGAAATGGGCTGGCAGCCTGAAAAGTGCAACAAGGGCGGGCTGCGCAACGCGGTCCAGTCGCTCTCGATCACCGCCAGCCCGAACATCCTGATGGTCGACCTGTCGGAAAGCGGCGACCCGCTGAGCGATATCAACGCGCTGGCCGAAGTCTGCGAGCCCGGCACCGTGGTGATCGCGGTCGGCCAGGTCAACGACGTGCGGCTTTACCGCGATCTCATCGCCAGCGGGATCCACGATTACCTGCTCAAGCCGCTCTCGCCGGGGCAGGTGCGCGATGCGCTGGTCAATGCCCAGGCGATCTTCTCGGCGCCCAAGCACCACGATCCGCAGGCCACCAAGCGCCACATCTCGACCGCGGTGATCGGCACGCGCGGCGGGGTCGGCGCCTCGACGCTCGCGACCTCGCTCGCCTGGCTGTTCAGCGCCGATGACAAGATGCCCACCGCGCTGCTCGATCTCGATGTGCATTTCGGCACCGGCGCTCTCGCGCTCGATCTCGAACCGGGCCGCGGCCTGACCGACGCGATCGAGAACCCGGGCCGCATCGACGGGCTGTTCATCGAACGCGCCATGATCCGCGCCAACGATCACCTCGCGATCCTCTCGGCCGAAGCGCCGATGAATTCGCCGCTGATGACCGATGGCGCCGCCTTCGTGCAGCTGGAGGAAGAATTCCGTCAGGCCTTCGAGATGACGGTGATCGACCTGCCGCGCAACATGCTGATCAATTTCCCGCACCTGCTGGCCGGCGTGAATGTCGTGCTGGTGGTCGCGGAAATGACGCTGGCTTCGGCCCGCGATGCGATCCGCATCCTCTCGTGGCTGAAGTCCAATGCGCCGCAGGTCCAGCCGATCGTGGTGGCCAACAAGGTCCAGACCGGGCTGGCCGAAATCAGCAAGGCCGATTTCGAAGCCTCGATCGAGCGCAAGATCGGCTTCTCGATCCCCTATGACATCAAGTCGGCGACCAATGCCGCCAAGCTTGGCCAGACCTTCGCCGATGCCAACCGCTCGTCGAAGGCGGGGACCGTGATGCGCGACATTGCCCAGGCCGTGACCGGCGCGGGCGACGAGGATGGTCCGGTCGATCAGGCCAAGGGCAAGACCTCGCTGCTTGGCAAACTCGATCTCAAGGCCCTGCTGCCGAAGAAATCGGGCGCGAAATCGCCCGCCATGGCCAAGGCCTGAACCCCAAACCGGTGTCCCCCGCAGTGATGCGGGGGCGCCCGCCCACAAGGATCGCGTGTCATGCAGGCGAGCATCGTCCAGCTCATCCTGATTGCCCTGGGCCTGATGGCCTTCCTGGTGCTGGCCTATCTGGCCATGACCGGGCCATCGGCGGCCAAGGAAAGCGCGCGCCGGCTTGAAGCCGTGCGCTATCGCCATTCCGACAGCACGATCGCCCGGGTCGAGGCCCAGCTCAAGAAGGCGGTCGCCGCGCGCAAGCCCAAGATGCACGCCATCGCCGGCTCGCAATCGCGCATCGCCGCGCTGGCGCTGCGGCTGCACCGCACCGGCAAGTCGTGGACGCTGAGCCAGTATTTCTATGCCTCGGCGGGGCTCGCGCTCACCGTCACGCTGCTGGTCTATCTCAAGTCGGGGGCGGCGCTGCTCTCGCTGGGGATCGGCCTGTTCGTGGGCGCCGGGCTGCCGCACATGGTGGTCAATTTCTTCATCAAGCGCCGTAGCGCGGGCTTCACCGCCAAGTTCCCCGATGCGATCGAACTCTTGGTCCGCGGCCTGCGCTCGGGCCTGCCAGTGACCGAAACGCTCGGCGTGGTGGCCAGCGAAGTTCCCGGCCCGGTGGGCGAGGAATTCAAGCTGGTGACCGAACGCATCAAGATCGGCAAGGCGATGGAGGATGCCCTTCAGGACACCGCCGACCGGCTGGCAACGCCCGAATTCAGCTTCTTCTGCATCACTCTGGCGATCCAGCGCGAAACCGGCGGGAACCTGGCCGAAACGCTGTCCAACCTCGCCGACGTGCTGCGCAAGCGCGCGCAGATGAAGCTCAAGATCAAGGCGATGTCCTCGGAATCCAAGGCCTCGGCCTATATCGTCGGCGCCCTGCCGTTCATCGTCTTCGGGATGATCTACTGGATCAATCCCAAGTACCTGGGCGGCTTCTTCACCGATGACCGGCTGATCGTGACCGGCCTTGGCGGGCTGGTGTGGATGAGCATCGGCGCCTTCATCATGGCCAAGATGGTCAGCTTCGAAATCTGAACGCGCGAGGGAACAGAGCATCATGATGAACACCCCTCCCGGCCCCACGCTGCTTGGCGTTGACGTTATCTGGGTCGGCTCGATCCTGGCGGGGCTTGCCGCCGTGGCGGTGATGTTCGCGGTCTATGCCGCCGTCACCATCCGCGATCCCATGCAGAAGCGGGTCAAGGCGCTCAACGAGCGGCGCGAACAGCTCAAGGCCGGGATCGTCACCCACACCGCCAAGAAGCGCGCCAGCATCGTTCGCAAGAACGAGACGACCGACCGGATGCGCGATACCCTCGCCAGCCTCAAGGTGCTCCAGCAGAGCCAGGTCGAGGCAATCCAGCAAAAGCTGGCCCAGGCCGGGATCCGCAAGAAGGAATGGGGCGTCGCGGTGATTTTCGCGCGCATGGTTCTGCCGGTGGTGCTTGGCGGGATCGTCGGCTTCCTTGTCTATGGGATCAACTATTTCCCCGAATGGGGCGGGATGAAGCGCCTGATGGCCTTCGCCGCATCGGTCGGCGCGGGCTACAAAGGCCCGGAAATCTACATCTCGAACCTCATTTCAAAGCGCACCGACGCGATCCGCAAGGGCCTGCCCGATGCGCTCGACCTGCTGGTGATCTGTGCCGAAGCCGGCCTCACGGTCGATGCCGCGTTCAACCGCGTGGCGCGCGAACTGGGCCGGGCCTATCCCGAACTGGGTGACGAATTCGCGCTCACCGCGATCGAACTGTCGTTCCTAGGTGAACGCCGTCAGGCGTTTGAAAACCTCGCTTACCGCGTCAATCTCGATGCAGTGAAAGGCGTGACCACCACCATGGTCCAGACCGAACGCTATGGTACCCCGCTCGCCTCGGCGCTGCGCGTGCTCTCGGCCGAATTCCGCAACGAACGGATGATGCGCGCCGAAGAAAAGGCAGCGCGCCTGCCCGCGATCATGACCGTGCCGCTGATCCTGTTCATTCTGCCGGTGCTGTTCGTCGTGATCCTGGGCCCGGCGGCCTGCTCGATCTCCGACGCCTTCGCCCACAAGCCGGGTCAGCCGACCTGACCTAAAGGCGAAACTGCAAAATCGATCGGCCGGGCTACGCAAGCGGTCCGGCCGGTTCGTTTCAGCCCTCTCCGGCTTGCCCGGCAATCCGCGCCAAGAGCGCCTTGAACTGATCGAGTTCCGCCGGGCTCAGCGCCGCGAAGATCTGGCGTTCCATATCGAGCGCCAGCGGCATGATCTCGGCGTGGACCGCGCGGCCCGCGGCGGTGAGTTCGAGATGGTGCGAGCGCCCGTCGGCCGAATTGGGCTGGCGGGCCACCAGCCCTCGCTCGCCCAGCACCTTGCAGGCGCGGTTGACCGCCACCTTGTCCATCCGGGTCGCGCCGACCAGTTCGCGCTGGGTGTGCGCGCCGCTATCGCCCAGCACCGCCATGACCCGCCATTCGGGGATCTTGAGCCCGAAACGGGCGCGATATTCGCCGGCGATCCGATCGCTCACCGCGTTCGAGGTGATCGACAGCAGATAGGGCAGAAAATCCGCCAGCCGGGGCACCCTGGCCTGCATCAGCCCTGCCCCAGCACCCGCCCGGCCACCGCGCCAAGCCGCGCGGCCAGCGCGGGATCGCGCGCCTCGGGCGCGGTCATGATCGCGTGATCGAGCGCGCGGTCGATCGGGCTCGGCGCGCGGCTGGCCGGCAGGGCGGCGGCAAAGCCG
>CALKVF010000038.1 GCA_937996535.1 uncultured Novosphingobium sp.
CCAAGCCCAAGCGCACCCGCAAGAAGAAGGTTGAGGCCGAAGCCGAAGCCCCTGCAGCGGAAGCCCCGGTAGAAGCCGCTGCCGAAGTGGTGGCCGAAGAAGCCCCGGCCAAGCCCAAGCGCACCCGCAAGAAGAAGGTTGAAGCCGAAGCCGAAGCCCCTGCTGCTGATGCTGCCGAAGCTCCGGCCGAAGCTCCGGCCGAAGCCGAAACCGAAGAAAACGGCCCGCCGCGTCGCGGCTGGTGGCAGCGCACCTTCGGCGAATAAGCGCCTAGGCCAAGATGGCTAAGACCCCCGTCCGTCCGATGGCCCGCCCCGTGCACCATCGTCCGGGCGGGGGTTTTCGCAACCCGCCCGGCAGCCCGCAGCGCCGCGCGACGCTTGCCGATTTCCTCAAATTCCTGCTGCTCGACATGCGCCGGGCGAAACTGCCGCCGCTGCCCGATTGGCTCAGTGCCAAGACCGCACCGGATCTCGCCGCGCTTCCCGACGATCATCTCGCTTGGCTCGGCCATGCCTGTTTCGCGGTGCGGATCGCGGGCAAGCTGGTGCTGACCGATCCCTACCTCTCGGCCACCGCCGGTCCCTTCGGCTTCGGTCCCAAGCGGTTTCTGCCCGCTGCCGTCGCGGCGGCGGACCTGCCCCGGCTCGATTGCATCGTGATCAGCCACAACCACTACGATCACGTCGATGTTGCTGCGCTCAAGGCCTATCGCTGGCGCCGCGAAACCCCTGTGGTTTGCCCGCTCGGGGTGGGCAAGCTGATGCGGCGACTGGGCTTTGCCGAAGTCATCGAACTCGACTGGTGGCAGGAGTGGAGCCTCGGCGACCTCACCCTTACCGCCCTGCCCGCCGTGCACTTTTCGGGGCGCGGCCCGTTCGATCGCAATCAGACGCTGTGGATGAGCGTTGCCATGGCCTCCCCCACCCGCAAGGTCTGGTTCGGCGGAGATACCGGGCACGGTGCGGTATTCCGCGATATCGGCGAGCGCGCCGGACCGTTCGACCTCGCATTGATCGGGATCGGAGCTTACGAACCGCGCGTCATCATGGAAGTCAGCCATGCCACGCCTGAAGAGGCGGTGACGATCGCCCGCGACATCGGCGCGCGCCGCGCGGTGGGGATGCATTGGGGCAGCATCATGCTTACCCCCGAAGATCCCTTCGAAGCGCCCGGCCGGTTCCGACAGGCGGCACTTGAACAGCAATATGGCGAAGACAACGCCTGGATCATGCAGGTTGGCGAAACGCGATCTTTCTAACAATCGGTAAGATTGCCCTTGCATCGCGGCCCGCCCCTCACCACAACGGGGGCAACACCACATCGAGAGGATCACCATGAAGGATTTTGCGGGCCAGCTGGCTTTCATCACCGGCGGCGCATCGGGCGCGGGCTTTGGCCAGGCGCAGGTCTTTGGCAAGCTCGGCTGCCGGATCGTGATCGCCGACATCCGCGCCGAAGCGGTTGAAAAGGCCGTGGCCCAGCTCAAGGACATGGGCATCACCGCCCACGGCATCACGCTCGATATCACCGACCGCGCCGCCTATGCCGCTGCCGCCGACGAAGTCGAACGGGTGTTCGGCCAAGCCCCGACGCTGCTGTTCAACACCGCCGGGGTCAACAATTTCGGCCCGATCGAGCAGACCACTTATGGCGATTTCGACTGGCTGATCGGGGTCAACCTCGGCGGCGTGGTCAACGGCATGGTGACTTTCGTGCCGCGCATGATCGCCAGCGGCAAGCCGGGACATATCGTCTCGGTATCCTCGCTCGGCGGGTTCACCGGTTCGGCGCTCGCCGGCCCCTATTCGGCGGCCAAGGCGGCAGTGATCAATCTGATGGAAGGCTACCGTCAGGGACTGGAAAAGCATGACATCGGCGTCTCGGTGGTCTGCCCGGCGAACATCAAATCGAATATCGCCGAGGCCACCCTCACCCGTTCGGCGGCCTATGGCGAAAGCGGCTATGTCGAAGGCGCAGAAGCGATCGCCTCGCTACAATCGATCTACCAGCACGGGATGGAGCCGACCGAACTAGCCGAAAACATCAAGCGCGGGATCGAAGCGAACGCGCTTTACATCATCCCCTATCCCGAAACGAAGGACATGCTCGCCGCGCATTTTGCCGCGATCGTGGATTCGGTTCCGGGCATCGAAACCGACCCTGAAGGCGCGCGCAAGCGCACCGACGCGCTGATGGACTGGGGCGCGAACGGTGCACAGGTCTTCGTCAAGGGCAAGGCCTGATTTGCGGGTGAAGGCGGGGCCCTACCCCGCCTTCACCGCCTCACCGCATTCCATCCACCCGGCAAAGCGCGGGGTCTTGGGCGCATAGCGCTCACCCGCCTCGTGGGTTTCGAACCCGCCCGCCGCGATCGCGCTGGTTACCGGCCGGGTCAGATGGCACCCGCCCGCTAGCTTCTTCCACAGCGGCTCGATCCGGTTCTGCCATTTCTGCACCTCGGCATCAGGCGCGCGGCCATGCTCGGCATAGAGCAGCCGGCCGGCCGGCTTCAGGATCCGGCGCAGTTCCTTCAGCGTCTGTTCCTGGCTGCCAACCGAACACAGCGTGAAAGTGCAGACTACGCAGTCAAAACTTTCATCGGCAAAGGGGATCGCCTCACCAAAGCCCTGGCGAATGTCGGCGTTCCAGCCCTTTTTCGCGGCTTCCCCGCGCGCATAGTCGAGCCCCTTGGCCGAAGGGTCGAGCCCGGAATAGCTGGTGATCCGCGCCGGATCGTAGAGCTGCTGGTTGATCCCGCCGCCGCAGCCGATCTCGAACACCGCGCCGCTTGCCAAAGGCACGACCTTTTCGCGCAGGTGCATGATCGCCGGGCTGGAACAGGCACACTTGATGAAGCGCGGCACCACGTGCTCGTCATACCATGTAGCAAAACCCATCCTGCACCCTTCCCCCTGATCTCTTTCGCGGTCATGATGCCACAAAACAGAACCGGGGGAAGCCAAGATGACTGTCTATCGCACGCCGGACGCGCGCTTTGCCGCGCTGCCCGATTTTCCGTACGCGCCGCACTATGTCGAATTGCAGGACGGACTGAGGGTTCACTACATCGACGAAGGCCCGCGCGATGGTCCGGTGGCCCTGCTGCTCCACGGTGAGCCAACCTGGTGCTATCTCTGGCGCCACATGGTCGAACCGCTAGTGGCTGCGGGAATGCGGGTGGTGGCGCCCGATCTCATCGGCTTCGGCAAATCGGATAAGCCGCTAAGCCGCGGCGCCTATTCCTATGCCGGACAAGTCGCCTGGATGCGCGAATGGATCGAGGCGCTGGATCTCAAACGTATGACGCTGGGCTGCCAGGATTGGGGCTCGCTGATCGGACTGCGGCTGGCCGCCGAAATGCCCGAGCGGTTTTCGGGGATCGCCCTGTCGAACGGCGGGCTTCCCGCGGGCCAGGAACCGCCGCGCGCTTTTGCAATCTGGCGGGCATTCTCGCGCTACAGCCCGATCTTCCCGATCGGCCGGATCGTCAAGCAGGGGACCAAGCGCGAACTGTCCGAGGCCGAGATCGCGGCCTATGACGCCCCCTTCCCAACCCGCGCCAGCAAGGCCGCAGCGCGGGTCTACCCCGGCTTCGTGCCCTTTGCCGGCAATGTCGCCGTGCCAGACCAGCTTAAGGCGTGGGAGGTGTTCAAGCGCTGGGACAAGCCGTTCCTGTGCTGCTTCTCGGATGGTGATCCGATCACCCGCGGCGGGGATGCGATGTGGCGCGAGCTTGTCCCCGGCACTCGCGGCATGGCGCACCGCACGCTGCACGGCGGGCACTTCATCCAGGAAGACGATCCCGCCGCATTCGCTGCAGCGATCAGCGAAGTGGCCCGCGCCGCCGGCGATTGATCGCGATCAATGCCAAGGCTGCAATCCCTCTCGATTATTCTAACAATTGTTAAAATAATCGAGAGAGGATGCCATGGCCCACTTCCCCGATTCCCCGCTGTTTTCGAGCGTCCTGCGTCTTGTCCGGCTGCAAGGCGATATTGCCGACCTTGAAGTGGAAGGCGAAGTTCCGCCCGAACTCGATGGGGCGTTCTACCGCGTCCATCCCGATCCGCAGTTCCCGCCAAAGTTCGAGGACGATCAGTTCTTCAACGGCGATGGCATGATCTCGATGTTCCGGTTTCGCGGCGGCCGGGTCGATTTTCGCCAACGCTACGCCCAGACCGACAAGTGGAAGCTGGAAAACGCCGCTGGCAAGGCGCTGTTCGGCGCCTACCGCAACCCGCTGACCGACGATGAAACGGTCAAGGGCCAGATCCGCGGCACGGCCAATACCAACGTGCTGGTACACGCAGGCAAGCTCTTCGCGATGAAGGAAGACAGCCCGTGCCTGCTGATGGATCCCAACACGCTCGACACCGAAGGCTATACCGATTTTGGCGGCGAGCTGGATATTCCGACCTTCACCGCGCACCCCAAGATCGATCCCGACAGCGGCAACTTCTGCGGCTTTGGCTATGCGATTGCCGGGCCGCTGACCCGCGAGGCGCGCTATTTCGAAATCGACCCCGCCGGCAAGGTGGTGCGGCAGGCCAATTTCGAAGTGCCTTACTACACGATGCTGCACGATTTCGCGATCACCGAGGAATACGCGGTGTTCAACGTCAGCCCCTACACTTCGGACTGGTCGGTGCTGGAACGCAACATGCCGCACTTCCTGTATCAGCGCGAACTGCCCTTCTACGTCGGGGTGATGCGGCGCGACGGCGATGGCAGCGACATGCGCTGGTTCAAGCAGGAACCCAGCGTCTGCGGCTGCCATGTCATGAACGCCTTCCAGGAAGGATCGAAGGTCCACCTCGATCTGCCGGTCAGCAAAGTGACATCGCTGCCCTTCTTCCCCGAACTCGATCATCCGTGGAACCCGGATGACGCCACAACCTGGCTCAGCCGGGTCACGGTCGACATGGCCTCGAACAGCGACGAAGTGGCCAGCATCGAGAAGATCGGCGAGGCCCCCGGCGAATTTCCCCGCATCGACGATCGCATGGCCGGCAAGCCCTATCGCCACGGCTGGCAGATCACCTACGATTTCGCCAAGCCCTACAATGGCCCTCCCGGTCCCTTCGCCGGGGTGCTCGGCACGATCACCCATTATGATCATGCCAGCGGCACCGAACAGAGCTGGTGGGCCGGGCCCGACAGCGCGTTTCAGGAGCCTTGCTTCATCCCCCGCAGCAAGACCGCACCCGAAGGCGATGGCTGGATGGTGGCGCTAGTCGACAACCACATCACCAACTATTCCGACCTCTGCATCTTCGAGGCGCTCAACGTCGCCAAGGGGCCGATCGCGCGGATCAAGCTGCCGGTGCGGCTGCGCCAGGGGCTCCACGGCAATTGGGTAGATGGTGCCAAATTGGCATCGTGATGAAAAAACCGGGAATTGTCGGGCGGGAGAATCGTGGTTAAAGTCCCGGTAAGGATTTTGCCATGCCTCCGTCCGAGCCCAGTTCTCCCAACCTCCCCGATCTCACGCACAAACAGCGCGAGGTGTTGGCGCTTGTCGCCGACAATCGCACCAGCAAGGAAATTGCCGCCCGGCTCGGCATCTCCGAGTCGGCGGTCAATCAGCGGATTGAAAGCGTCCGCGCACGGCTTGGCGGCATCCCGCGCGGCGAATTGGCGCGCCTGTTTCGCCAAGAACAGGACAGCCATACTGCTGAAGCGGATGAAGAAACCCCTCCAGAGCCGCAGGCCTGGCAAAATATTCACCTTCCTCCTGCCGCTGCGCATGGCGATGGTTTGGTTACGGAGGGCATTCCTCCTGCCTCATCGGTGCGGCCCAGCCCTGCCGGTGAGGCAGGACGGAATGGGTCGCAGCCTTCCGCCAGTTTGCCCCCTGCCCCGACCCCGGTGATGGAGCCGGGATCGGCAGTGCACCAGGGGCTGGGTGCATCGCTTGCCCAGGCAAGCTTTTTCCTCGCCATGCTGGTCATCGCCATGGCGATCGCCGCCGCGGTCACCACGCTGATTGGCCCGAGCATCGCCGGCAATTGAACCCCTGCGCAATTTTCGCGCAAGTGATGCTTGCCCCGAAGCGATGTTTCGCTAGAGAGAGCCCCAAAGGCGTAGTTGCGCCGCCAAGCGACAGGGACCGATATGGCGACTTTCTCTCTTCCCGCGAACAGCAAGATCAAGGGCCAGGGCTTTCATCACAAGGCCGAAGGCGCTGCCCGTGTGAAGAAGTTCACCGTCTATCGCTACGATCCCGACAGCGGCGAAAACCCGCGCTACGACACGTTCGAAATCGATCTCGACAATTGCGGGCCGATGGTGCTCGACGCGCTGATCAAGATGAAGTCCGAGCAGGACCCCACCCTCACCTTCCGCCGTTCGTGCCGCGAAGGGATCTGCGGGTCGTGCGCGATGAACATGAACGGTCGCAATGGTCTGGCTTGCACCATGGCGATCGAAGACATCAAGGGTGACATCCGCATCACCCCGCTGCCGCACATGGAAGTGATCAAGGATCTCGTCCCTGATTTCACCCACTTCTATGCCCAGTACGCCTCGATCCGTCCGTGGCTCCAGACCGTCAGCACCACGCCTTCGGGCAAGGAACGCCTGCAGTCGCCCGAACAGCGCGAACAGCTCGACGGCCTCTACGAATGCATCCTGTGCGCCTGCTGCTCGACCTCGTGCCCGAGCTACTGGTGGAACAGCGACAAGTTCCTTGGCCCGGCGATCCTGCTCCAGGCCTATCGCTGGCTGGCCGACAGCCGCGATGAAATGACCGGTGAACGCCTCGATGAGCTGGAAGATCCCTTCCGCCTCTATCGCTGCCACACGATCATGAACTGCGCCAACGTGTGCCCCAAGGGCCTTTCGCCGGCGCGCGCGATTGCCGACATCAAGAAGATGCAAGCCGAGCGCCACGTCTAAGTGAGCGAAACGAACGATTTCCGCTATGCGCCAGACCCGGACCATCCGGGCTGGCATAGCTGGAACCTGTCCGACGATACCCGGTTCAACGCTCAGACCATGGGCCACATGCTGGTGCGCGCCGAAAGCGACAAGGTGTGCCGCGTGCGGATGATGCCCGAACGCCGCCACACCAACCTGCTCGATATGGTCCACGGCGCGGTCAGCCTTTCCCTGATGGATATTTCCCTGTTCGCCGCCATGCGCACCCTGCTGATGGGCGATGCCGCTGCGGGATCGGTCACGCTTGAACTGTCGAGCCAGTTCATCGGCGCGGGCAAGCCCGGCGTCCCGCTTGACGCGGTGGTCGAAGTGATGCGCGAAACCCGGCGCATGGTATTCCTGCGCGGAACCGTGGTTCAGGGCGAAAGCGACGAAAACCTCATCGCCTCGTTCTCGGGCATCGTGCGCAAGCCTTCGGGCAAATGACCCGGGTTCTCGCGCGCTACGAAGAGCTGGTTGCCGCGGGCGAACTGCGCCCCGATCCGCAGCAGCGCGCCGCCGCCGCCCGGCTTGGCCAGCTTCAGGATGAACTCGAAACGGCCTCTGCCGGCAGCGGCGGGCTGATCGGCCGGCTGTTTGGCAAGAAAACCCCGCCGCGTCAGCGCGGGCTCTACCTGTGGGGCGGGGTCGGCCGGGGCAAGTCGATGCTCATGGACCTGTTCCACGATTGCCTGGCGATCCCCGAAAAGCGCCGCGTCCATTTCCACGCCTTCATGATCGAGGTTCATGCCCGCCTGCGCGAAGCGCGCAAGAGTGAAACCGGCGATCCGATCCCGCCGGTTGCCGCCGCGCTGGCGCAGGGCATGCGCGTGCTCGCCTTCGACGAGATGGTGGTGAACAATTCGGCCGATGCGATGATCATGTCGCGGCTGTTTACCGCGCTGATCGAAGTCCACGGGGTGACCATCGTCACCACCTCGAACCGCGCGCCTTCGGAACTTTACAAAGACGGGCTCAACCGCGAGCATTTCCTGCCCTTCATCGCGCTGATCGAGCGCGAACTTGACGTCATGGCGCTCAACGGGCCGGTTGATTACCGGCTTGAGCGGCTCGGCGGCATGGGCACCTGGCACAGCCCGCTGGGCGATGCCGCCACGGCCCAGGTGCGCGAAGCCTTCTTCCGCCTGACCGACTATAGCCCCGAAGACGCCGAGCACGTGCCATCGGCCGATATCGACGTTGGCGGCGGGCGGATGCTCCACGTGCCCAAAAGCCTCAAGGGCGTTGCCGTGTTCAGCTTCAAGCGCCTGTGCGCCGAAGCGCGCGGGGCCTCCGACTACCTTGCGATTGCGCAGACCTATCACACCGTGATCGTGGTCGGCATTCCGCGCATGGGGCCGGAAAACCGCAACGAGGCCGCCCGCTTCGTCACGCTGATCGACGCGCTTTACGAGCACAAGGTCAAGCTGCTGGCGGCGGCCGATGCCGTACCGGAACAGCTCTATGCCAGCGGCGACGGGCGCTTTGAATTCGACCGCACGATCAGCCGGTTGATGGAAATGCAGAGCGCCGACTACCTCGCCGCGGGCCACGGCGAAGCGTGACATTCCCGCGCCGCGCAGACTTGTTATAACGTATCATTGCCGCTATTGCGCGGGGCAATCTCGATAGGAAGCCCCCACCTTGAAACGTATCCTGCTTTGCAGCGCCGCCTTTGTTGCCGCCCCGGCCCTCGCCCAGACCGCTCCGGCACCTGATCAGGGCGCGGGGGACGATCAATCGATCGTGGTGACCGCCCGCAAGCTCGATGCCTCGCGCGATTCGATCGATTCCTCGCTCGGCGCCAATGCCTATGCGATGGACCGCGAGCAGCTTGATCTTCAGCCCGGCGGCGCGGACCGCAGCCTCAAGGGCGTGCTCTTGCAAGCCCCCGGCGTCACCCAGGATGCGGATGGCGATGGTGACGTGCATATCCGCAACGAACACGGCAACATCCAGTACCGCCTCAACGGCATTACCGTGCCGCAGGGCTTCGGCGGCTTTGGCGCGCTGGTCGATCCGCGCGTTGCCAGTTCTGTCGAAGTGATCACCGGCGCGCTTCCCGCGCAATACGGGTTCCGCACCGCCGGGATCGTCAACATGAAGACCCGCACCGATGGGTTTGATTTCGATGGCGATGCCGGGATCTATGCCGGGTCGAACAACACCTTCCAGCCCAGCATGACCCTGCGCGATACGGTTGGCCGGCTGAGCTTTTTCGTCTCGGGCAGCTATCTGCGCAACGACATGGGCATCAGCAATCCCCTGCCCGACCGCAGCGCAATCCATGACCGCACCGAGCAGTGGCGCGGGTTCGGCTACCTGTCCTATGTCCTCAACGACAACAGCCGGATTTCGGCCTTCGGCGGCACTTCGATCGGCGACTTCCAGATCCCCAACACGCCGGGCCTGGCCCCCAGCTACATCCTCAACGGCAGAAGTGCCTTCGATTCCGCGCTGATCGACCAGACCCAGCACCAGGTCTCGCACTTTGGCGTGCTGGCCTGGCAGTATTCAAACGATGGGTTCGACATCCAGATCGCGCCCTTCGTCCGCTATGCCAAGGCCCACTATGCGCCGGATTCCGCTGGCGGGCAGTTGATGTTCAACGGCGCCGACACCGACCTCACGCAATCGAGCCTCGCCTGGGGCGCCCAGTCCGATGCCAGCCTTGCGCTGGGCGATGCGCACACCCTGCGCGCCGGGCTGTTCTATCAGCGTGAAAACACCAAGACGGACAGCATCAACCGGGTTTTCGCGGTCGACAGTCTCGGCAACCAGAGCAGCGATGCGCCGATTATCATTCCAGTCAACTCGCGCGAGAGCGGCTCCACGCTCGGACTCTACCTGCAAGACGAGTGGACGATTGCAGAGAACCTGACCTTCAACTTCGGGCTGCGCTTCGATCAGGCGAGCGCCGCAGTGAGCGAACACCAGTTCAGCCCCCGCGCCAGCCTCGTGTGGAAGCCGACCAGCGCGACGACCATTCACGTTGGCTATGCCCGCTATTTCACGCCGCCCCCGCAGGAACTGGCCGTGGCCCGCACACTGGGCGCTTTTGCCGGTACTACGGGCGCAGCGCCCAACAACCAGGCCGATCCGATCCGCTCGGAGCGCGAGCACAATTTCGACATCGGCTTCCAGCACTTCATTCTGCCGCGTCTGAGCGCCTCGGTTGATGCCTACTACAAGGCCAAGACCAACCTGCTCGACGAACATCAGTATGGCGCAACCCGGATCGCGAACCCGTTCAACTATGCCCGCTCGCATAGCTGGGGGATCGAGTTCTCGCTCAACTACGAAAGCAAGCTGGCCGAATTCTACCTCAATGCCGCGCGCGGCGAGCAGAAGGCCCGCGACATCAATTCCAACCAGTTCTTCTTCGATCCGGGCGAACTGGCCTATATCGCCAACCATGACATCTACACCGACCATTCGCAGAAGTGGACGGTATCGGGTGGCGGCGCGCTCAAGCTCGATAACCCGCTGGGCCAGTTCCAGGCAAGTTTCGACCTGATCTATGGCGATGGCCTGCGCGCCGAGGATCCTGCCGGGATCGTCCCCAATGGCGGCAAGGAACGCCCCTATGCGCAGGTCAACCTTGGCCTCGCGCAGATCTTCGGGATGAGCGAGGACGAAGGCTTCACCCTGCGGTTTGACGTGATCAACCTGTTCGACAAGGTCTATCTGCTGCGCGATGGCTCGGGCGTCGGCGCCGGTCAGCCCGAATGGGGGCCGCGGCGCTCGTTCTTCGTCGGGCTGCGCAAGTCGTTCTGACACCTTGAAGCCAGCCGGCATGGCTCCCATCTAGGCGTCATGCCGGCGGCAACACCCCGCCGAGGTGGAACACTCCAATGATCGAAATCCGTCCCTTCGCCGGGATCGGCCACGCCAATCATGGCTGGCTTGATGCCCGTCACCATTTCAGCTTCGCCGATTACCACGATCCCGCCCGCATGGGCTGGGGCCGGATCCGGGTGTGGAACGATGATACCATCGCCGCGCAGACCGGGTTCCCCCCGCATCCCCACCGCGACATGGAAATCGTAACCTTCGTGCGCACTGGGGCGATCAGCCACAAGGACAGCCTGGGCAACAGCGGCCGCACCGCAGCGGGTGACGTGCAGGTAATGAGCGCCGGCACTGGGATCACCCACGCCGAATACAACCTGGAAAGCGAAGGCACGACCCTGTTCCAGATCTGGATCTTGCCCGATGCGGTGGGCGGTGCGCCCGGCTGGGGGCAGCAGGAGTTCCCGCGCGGCGACCGCGCGGGGCGCTGGGTGGTCGTGGCAAGCGGAACGCCCGAAGCCGACGAAGCCCTGCCGATCCGCGCCAATGCCCGCGTCGTGGCGGCCACCCTGCCCGCCGGCACCACGGTCAGCTATGCTGCCGATCCCTCGCGCCACCAGTATCTGGTTGCGCCGACCGGGCGGATCAAGGTCAACGGGATCGAAGTCCAGGCCCGCGACGGCGTGGCGATTACTGGCGAGACGGTGATCGAGGTCGAGGCGCTCGACGCGGCCGAGGTCGTCATGGTCGACGCGCTTTGAAGCCGATCCTGTAGTTTGAATCAGAAAGGCTCGCCGCAACCGGCGAGCCTCTCAAATGTGGGCAGGAACCCAGACGGTAGCATTTCTGCCGACCGTTCAGCACGCCTGCGGATCGCCCGGAGCAAGTTGGGAAAGTCCCCCCCGCCCCAGAGCTATCAATGTACCAGGTAAGCCCAAAGACGCGAGAACATGACAGCTTCCCTCCATTGGTAGGAAGCTGATTCGTAACTGTATTTGTTATGGTTAACAAGGGCTAAATGTTCATATTTGCTTCAGTTTGGGCTCGTCATGCTTTTGAATCACGTCCACCAATTGCGACAGCGGCATCGGTCGGGCAAGGTAAAAGCCCTGGGCGAGATCGCAGCCCATGGCCTCAAGGGCATCCAGCGTAGCCGCATCCTCGATCCCTTCGGCGACAACTTCCTGACCCAGCGCGTGGGCCAAGGTAATCACGCTGGATACGATCAACTGTTCGCGCCGGCTGGTGGTGATCGGCTGAACGAAACAGCGATCGAGCTTGATTTCGTCACTCGGGATTTCGGCAAGATAGGCGAGGCTCGCCTGACCGGTCCCAAAGTCGTCGATCGACAGGCGGAACCCCATGGCTCTGAGCGCGGCGAGGTTGACGCGCGCCTGATCGCGGTTGGTCAGGCTGAAGGTTTCGGTCACTTCAAAGGTGATGAGGCTGCAATCGCGTAGCCCGGTTTCGCGCACGATGTCGGCGATGCGGTGCACCAGCGCCGGGTGATCGACCATACGTGCGGACAGGTTGACGCTGATCTGGAACGGGGCAGCAATGCGGTTCAGATCGCCCAGCATCCCGATTGCCTGCTCCAGCACCCAATAGGTGATCGTCTCGATCCGCCCGGCGCGTTCGGCCTGAAGGATGAAGGCGTCAGGCGGGATTTCGCCGCGCTGCGGATCGTTCCAGCGGATCAGCGCCTCAGCCCCGGAAAAGCGCTGGTTGCGCAGATCGTACTGCGGCTGAAGCGCGAGCCAGATCGCCCCGCTGCGCAGCCCTTCGTCAATCCGTGCGTGTAGTGACAGCTCCCAAGGGGATTCGGCCAATCGCTGCTCGCCAAACTCCTCGTAAAGCTTGCCCTTGGCCTGGGCTTCGTTGGCAGAGGCCAGTGCGGAGCGAATCCGGCTGAGCGGCTTGCTCGCGAAATTGCGGTCGATCCCGAAATGCACAGTGGTATCGAGCACATGGGCCCCGATCACCACCGGCGACGAGAACAGCGCGCGCAAGCCATCGAGATGCCCGATCAGGGCATCGAGCGGGCGCGAATCCTCGAGCCAGACGAAGTGACCGCTGTCGTTGTCGAACACCCGGCGGTCCCCGGCCCCAAGCGACAAGCGCCGCGCGATCTGCCGCGCGAATTCGCCGTGCAGTTCGTGCGGCAGATTGGCGAGCATCTGCTCGTACTGACTGATAGAGACTGCCACCACATCCTGCGTGCGAGCAATTCCATCAGCAACCATCGCGGCGACATTCGGCAGCCCTGAAGCACTGCTCGTCAACTGGACACGGCTGCGCCATTTCTGCGAGCTGCGCAACGGCACATAGATCAGGATGGCGGCCAAGGTCGGGCCGATGCTGGTGACGATGTTGTGTTCGCGCAGCAAGCCTGGCGCCGCCACGGCCGCCGCGATGAACCCGAGATAATAGGCCAGCTTGCCCTTGCGCGAGCGCGTCCTTGCCCCCGCCATACACACACCTGCAAACAGCAGCAGGAACGGGGCCCAACCCAGTTCAATTGGGCGGCCCGCTGCAAGCCCGGCTTCGCCCGCGATATCGACGAACGCCGCAGGAACCTTGCCAGCGCCAAAGTAGCCCAGCGCGGTTTCATCGCCCGGATTGGTCAGCGTAACGAAGACCCGCTTGCCCGCAAACGCCCGCTCTGCTGCCCGCCCGGCAAGAATGGCCCGGGCATCGACGACTGGCACCGCGCGCGGATCGATGCTGGTGTCGGGATAGAGCGGATAGCGGATCGCATTGAGCCCAAGCCCGCCGATCGCCAGTTGGGGTACATCGTGACGGGCAATCCGCGCCAGCGGCTCGGCTTTTTCGGCATACCCGAGGAAATTGACCCGCCACGCCGAGATAGCAGTCGTGCTCCCCTGTGGCACGCCGAACGGGCTGGCCCGGGGGATCGCGGTGTTTGTTGCAGGATCGACCGCGCTACGCTGGACCAGTGTAACCACAGCGGCGTTACGGGCCAATTCGCCGCGCAAGGCCTGATCACCAGCCACATCGTCACCGGCGGCCACCGGCAGGTCGAAATAGACCTGCCGCGCGCCCGAGGCGACGATCTGCTTGAGCATCTGCGCCTGCCGCGCCGTCGAGGCCGCAACCGACATCGCGGTGATCGGCCCCCCGCCGTCTAGCGACACCACCACGGCCCCGGTTTCAACCGGATGGGCGCGGTTCTTGTACCAGACGTTCCAGTAAATGTGGTCGAACAGCTGCAGCGACTGCGTCAAAACCCCCAGCAGCACCAAGGCCAGGGTCGCAACCAGGGGAGATTTGAATAATGCGCGCATTGCCCCGAGGTGCCTCGTCTCAGACCGCCCGGACCTATCACCCCAATGGTTAAGTTTGCTTGAAGAACGCCCCTATTCACCTGGCGCCAGCGCCCGGCAATCCGCGGGTTTGGCGTGGTTAACCCACCGCGCCTGTAGTAATCAGGAAATACCCATACTCACCAGCGACTTATCAAGCATCAAGAGCTGCCACAGCAGCCGCGCATGATCGGCCCGGCCGGCAATATGGTCGTCCGCGATCCGCGCAAGAGCGCCGGAATTGAACCAACCCGTGCGCCCCAGCGCCGCGCTCGTCCCAATCTGGCGAGCGGCAGTGGCGAGCGGTCCGCGAAACCACTCGGCAATCGGCGTGACGAATCCCTGCTTGCGGCGATAGAGGATCTCGTCGGGCAAATAGCGGCGCATCGCCCGCTTCACGAGCCACTTGCCCTCGCCTCGGCGCAAGCGGAGCCCGGTCGGCAAGCGGGCGGCAAATTCAATCAGGCGATGATCGAGCAGCGGCTCCCGGGCTTCGAGCCCGACCGCCATGCTGGTGCGATCGACCTTGGTGAGGATATCGCCGGGCAGCCAGAACTTGAGATCGGCATATTGCGCACGGTCGAGCCCGCTGCGGGCCGGCGCGGCGCGCATTATTTCCATCAGCGGCTGTTCGGCCCGGTAATCTCCCCTGAGCGCCAGGAAATCAGCTGTGTAAAGCTGCCCCCGCAGTTCGGGCGGGGTCACGCTCAGCGCGCGGGCATAGCCCGCCTCGCTGCTGCCGGCGAGCGCCAGCAGGGTGGTCTTGGCGCGCAGCGGGCGCGGCGCCCAATCCGCCTTGGGATAGATCGCCCCGAGCCCGCCAAATACCGGCCCGCGCAGGGCTTGCGGCAGCACCGAACGCAGCCGGTCCTCAGCCGATTGAAAGCCGTGGCGGCGATAACCCGCAAAGGCTTCGTCAGCGCCGTCGCCCGATAGCGCGACCGTTACCGTTTCGCGCGCCAGTTGGCAGACCCGCCAGGTCGGCAGGGCCGAGGCATCGGCGAAGGGTTCATCGAACATCGCGGCAAGCGCGCCGGCATGTTCGAAATCGTCGGCGGCCACGATCCGGCTGGAGTGATCGGTGTTGAACTGCCGCGCGATCTGATCGGCGTAGCTGGTTTCATCCAGCCCGGCGACATCGAAGCCGATCGAGCAGGTCTTGACCGGATCGCGGCTGGCCTCGGCCATCAAGGCCACAACGCTGGAACTATCGACCCCGCCCGACAGGAACGCGCCCAGCGGCACATCCGCTTCCATCCGTGAGGACACGGCCTGGCGCATCAAGTGCAGCAGTTCCGCCTCAAGATCGGCAGGCTTGCCCTTGGCGCGCTCGGCAAAGGATACGTCCCACCACTGGCGCGGCGCCGGCAGCGGCGCGCCGTGCCGCAGCAACAGGCAGTGCCCAGCGGGCAGTTTGTGCACTCCGGCCAGGATCGAGCGATGATCCGGGACGTAGCCCCAGGCGAGGTAATCCTCGATCGCCAGCGGATCGATCTCGCGCCGCAGCAGCGGATGCGCAAGCAGGCCTTTGAGTTCGGAGGCGAAGATCAGGCTGCCGTCGCTGAGCGGGGCGTAGAACAGCGGCTTCACCCCGAGCCGGTCGCGCGCCAGGAACAGGCTCCGCTCACCCAGATCGTAGAGCGCGAAGGCAAACATGCCATGTAGGCGGGACACGCAATCGGGGCCCCAGCGCTGCCAGGCCGCGATGATCACTTCGCTGTCACCATCGGTGTGGAACTGCGCGCCGGCCGCGCGCAGTTCCTCGCGCAGTTCGCGGAAATTGTAGATCTCGCCATTGAAGACCAGCACTACCCGGCCATCGCTCGAATGCATCGGCTGCGGTGATCCGGCCAGATCGATGATCGACAAGCGGCGGTGCCCCAGTGCCACCCCCGGCGCGGTCCACACGCCCGCACCATCGGGCCCGCGGTGGGCCAACGCATCGCACATCCGCTCAACCCGGGAGGCTTCGACCGGCTTGGGCGTGGAGAGATGATAAAGTCCTGTAATTCCGCACATAATCTGCCTTTAACGGACCTTTCCAATGCGATCCATCCACGGCCCTGGATCTCCAATCGCCCGCGTAAAATCAGCCAGCGCACCCTCGCCCGCCACGCCCGGGCGATCCTCTGCCGACAGGATCAGCAGCATGGTTGGCGCAGGCCTCAACATCAGGCGATCGGCGATATTCGCCAGCTTGAGCCGGGCATTGCTGGCGGTGAGCAGATCGCCGGTGCGGTAATAGGTCAGCGCCATCCGCTCGGCCGATGTCTGCCAGCGCAGGCGCTGGGTAGTGGTGCCTGCGACATCCGCGCCCGGCCCTATCCAGTTCCAGTCGGTCCCGGCAGGTAGCGCCCCCTGACCATAGCCCCCGGCCTCTGCCCCTTCATCCTGCGCGGCATAGAGCGCGTAGAACACCTCAACCCGGCGCCCGGCGCCATCGCGATAGGAGCCGAGCAGGCGGTGCTCTGCTCCTGCGGCGCGCGGCTCCCAAGGTGCGGCGGGGCTATAGCCCACGCGCTGCCATCCCTGCACGGCGGGCAGGAAGATCTGTTGCGGCATCGGCGCGCGCAGGCTGTCTGCGGCCTGGGCCCAGCCCAGCGCCACCCCCGCCAGCACCGCCACGCCGCCCAGCGCCGCCCACGGCGAAACCGCGCGGCCCGCAAGGCGCTTGAGAATGGCGTCAGCCCGAATGGCACGGGGATCGATGAACGGATCCTCCACCTTGCGATCGAAATAGCGCCATGACAGCGCCAGCACGCCCGCGATCACCAGCGCAAAGAAGATCCAGCCATAGATCAGGTGATCGATCCCGCCCGCGCGCTTTACCCCGACATATTGCGCGGCAAAGATCGTGCCCCAGGCCCGCACCCCGTTGGCAAGGATTGGCGCGATCACGCACAGCGCCAAGAAGGCCGCGCGCCGACGCCAGCTGCGAAAGCACAGATTGGCCACCAGCACGCCGAGCGCAATCATGGCGATCAGGAACTTCACGCCCGAACAGGCTTCGGCCACCTGGAACAGTCCAGCGGGGGTATCGATGAACACCCCGTCGATGCTGGCACGAATGCCGCTGAGGTGCACGAGGGCAACGGTCAGCTTAGCGGTGATGGTCTGCAAGGCCGGAACCAGTTCATCGCCGAACGGCACCAGAAACGCACAGTAAGCGAGCGGAAAGGCCAGCCCTGCGGACACCTGCAGGCCAAGCAGCAGCACAGCGGTCATCGGCAGCAGGGCAACAACCCCGGCCTGTCGCAGCAGGTCGAACCCGGCCATTGCGCCGAGCAGCCAGACCAGCAGCGCGCCGCCGATGCCGACCAGCCCGGGCCACCACGGGCGCGGATCGAGTTCGAGCAACTGCGGTGCGCGCTGCCACACCAGCCAGCCGATAATCACCGGGATCAGCAGCGCGTGGTTATAGGTCGATGAATTCCACCATTGCCCGGCAATCGCCGCCCAATCGCTCGCGAAACACAGGCTCAGCGCGAGCCAGGTCGTGCCCAAGCGGATCAGCGCGGCGCGCCAGGACTGGGGTATTACGAGCCCGAAGCGGGTTAGGGGTGAAACGGCCAGTTCAGGCGACAAGGCGCCCCGCCTTGCCCGGTGGCCCGAGCATTTGCGTGAGCGGCGCCAGCGTTGCAGGCCACGACAGCCCTTCCACGACGTAGCGGCGCGCGGCCTCCCCCATGGCCTGAGCCCGTGGCCAGTCGGCCAGCAGATCGCAGCATTGGTCAATCAGAGCGGCATCGCTATCGCCCGAAAGGCAGTGCAGCCCCTCTACCCCGCCGATCCCGGTAGCCGCAGCGCGGGTCATAACCACGGGCAAGGCCATCGCCATGGCTTCCAGTACCTTGTTCTGCACACCTCGCGCGATTTCGAGTGGCACGAGCGCGAGATCGCTACCCGCCAGCCAGCAGCGCATGTCGGCGACCCCGCCCCAGACGAAAGCCCCATCCTTGCCGTGGCGGGCCAGCAAGTGGCCCGGCGGATTGCGGCCGACGATATGCAGCGTTGCGGAGGGATGCTGGAGGCGGATTGCGGGTAGCAGCCGCTCTACCGCGCGCTCAGCCGCGGCGATGTTGGGCGGATAGTCCATCTGCCCGGCAAAGATCAGCCGCGGCCCGGTGCAGGCGAGCAGCACGGGATCAGGCTCGACCACGCCTGGGGCAATCAGATCGGCATCGATCCCGTTGCGCAGCGCCTGCACGTCGCAGCGCGCGGCAAGCCCTACGGGCAACCGGTCGCGAAACAGCGCCGCTTCTTCATCGGATACCAGCAGGGTCACATCGGAACGGGCGGCGATCCTGGCTTCCTCGGCCTGCAACCGGCTGCCCTCGCGCGCGTTGATCCAGCGCATCGGCCAAGCGCCACTGGCAGCATAGGCTTCAAACTTGGCGGAATCGACGTCAACGCAGTCGAAGATCACCCGGCCCGCAAAGTCATCGGGAACATATTGGCCCATTTGCCCTGAAAAGACGACGATCGTGCTGATCGGGTGGGTCCGCAGCACCTGCGCGACATAGGCGGCGATCCGCGGGCTGGAAAAGGCGGTGCGGCTGATCGGCGCGCCGCCCAGCAAGGCCTCTACCCCCGCTAGCGCCAGTGTCTTCGCCCGGCGCACAAGGCAATGGCTGACGGCAAGTTCGGCCAGCGCCTGTTCCTCGGCAAGATCGGCCGGGTCATCGGCAAAGCAGGCGACATGCACCGGCGCCAGATCGGCGATATGCCGCAAGAGGTGGTGCGAGCGGATCTTGTCCCCGCGGTTGGGCGGAAACGGCACGCGGTGAGCCAGGAACAGGACTTCGCTCATTACCCCAGCCCCCGCGCGATCCACGGCCCCGCGGCATTGGCCAGCGTCAGCGGCAAGCGCTTCCACAGCGCAATCAGCGCCTGATGCTTGTGGCTGGTGGGATCGGCATCGCGCGGCTCTGCGCCGGGCGCGGTCCAGCTGGCGTAACCGAGCGGCTCGGGCTCGAACCCCCAGTTGCGCTTGAACGCATAGGGTCCGCTGCCAGTTTTCGACCGACCAAAATCAAACCGGGTGCAGCCGCGCCGCCGGGCGTGGAGCATCAGTTCGTAATACATCCGATCATTGGCGCGCAGTTGCCGCGCCGCGAACACGCCGCCGCCCCAATAAGGCATCACCGTGCCGCGATGGTAAAGCGAGAGCACGCTGGCCACCGCAAGCCCGCGATGCCGGATGGTGAGAATGTCGGCATCCTCGTCAAAGCTCCCCAGCACCTCGGCAAACAGGCTGCGTGGGAACACCGGCGTGCCAAGATTGCGCACGCTTTCGGCATAGACCGCATAGTGCGCGGCGCGCGCGGCTTCGTCCCGACCGATCTCGACGGTCAGATCCTCGGCCAGCCCCTTGCGCACTTCGGCGCGCTGCTTGCGCGGGACCCAGAGCAGCTGGGCTTCGTCATCAGCGGCGAGCCGCGCGGCAAAGCCGCAGTGGCTATCGTGGCGCACCCGCCAACCGGCGCGGCCTTCGGGCATAAGCCCTCCGCGCAGTTCAATGGTGGAGATAGACCGGCGCAGCGCCAGTTCCTCAACCCCTGCAAACAAGGCGCGCGCATCGGCCGAACCATCGGCCAGCAGCCCGCCGCCAACGCCGAATCCGCTTGAAACCAAAGCCCGCCCGAACAGCGGCGATTGCACATCGAGCAGCGGGATCAGCCCGGCGATTTCGCCATGCCGCTCCGCCAGCAGGACCGTAGCGTCATTGCCGGTGCCGCGCGCCGCGCCCTGTAGCCAGGCCGGGCGGTGAAATGGCGTGGCATCCGCATGGCCCGCGACATAGCGTTCGATCCGCAGGCATTCCCCGGCATCGCCAAGATCCGCTTCGCGCAGGCGCACCGCAAGCGGCGGAAACGCCGCATTCATGCCGCCATCTCCACGGCGAGTGCCGCCTCGCGGTGGGCCAGCAGATCCATCCGCCCCCACTCGAAATCGCCGAGCAACTGGCGCAGCTTGTCCGCCATGACGTCAAGATTGGTATAGTGCCGCAAGCGCGAGCGCAGCGGTGCATGGGTCACGCGCGGCTGCGCGGGATCGATTTCCCACGGATGGAAATAGAACACCGCCGGGCGCCCATCGTGCTGGTTGACCTGCCGGATCGCCCAGCGCGAAAAGCTGTAGGGCAGCACGCGGAAGAACCCGCCCCCACCCGCTGCCAGACGTCGCCCGGCAAAGTGCGCGGTGGTCACCGGAATTTCGAGCAGCGGCGACCACGGCAGCGGCCGAAAGGCAAAGCGCGGCGCCTCGCGCCAGCCGTAGTGATCATGCAGGATCGGGGCGACACTCGACGAATAGGCAAAGCCCTGTTCGGCCAGCTCCATATAGGCCCAGGGTGTGCGCTGATCGATCGAAAAGCTGGGCGCGCGGTAGCCGGTGATCGGCACGCCGGCGGCATCCTCGAGCGCCTTGCGGCTCCGAGCAAGGTCTTCGCCAAAGGCGGCGCGGTCCATCCGGAAAACCCGGGCATGATCCCAGCCATGACTGGCCAGTTCGTGCCCGGCATCGACGATCCGGCGCATCAGCGCCCCATGGCGCTGAGCCACCCACCCCAGCGTGAAGAAAGTGGCGTGAACCCCGGCTTCGGCAAACATGTCGAGGATCAGGGCGCAATTGCGCTCCACCCGGTCGGCCAGGGTGTCCCAGCTGTCGCGTTCGATCACGCCTTCAAAAGCGCCGACCTGGAACCAGTCCTCGACATCGACCGACAGGCCGTTGATCACCGTCATCGCGCAGCCTCGTATAAATCAGGCGGCAACGCGCTGGGCGTCGTCAGCCTCGATCCATTCGATCAGCATGGTCAGCGTCTGGCGGATCGTGCGTTCCTGTTCGAGCATCTTGCTTTCAAGATTGGCAAACTTGGCTTCCAGCGTGGCCATGCCCTGATCGTGCAGCTTTTGCAGGTCGGGCGCATTTTCCCGCTCGTTGGCAAGTTCGATCACCGCCTGCTGCAGTTCCGCAATCTGGGCATCGCGATCTGCCAGCATGGCGCTGAGCTTTTCAATCGCGGCCATGTCGGGCGCAGGTGCGGGCTCGGCGAGCGGCGCGGCCACCGGCTGCACCGGGGCAGCCACCGCCTCGCGCACCGGGCGATTGAGCTGGAGCGTGCCATCAAGTTCAAGCTCTTCGAGCACCTGGGCCAGCATCGCGCCGTCGATCCGGCTGCGCTGTTCGACCGCGCCCAGCAGCATCAGCCGGTTACAGATCTGGTTGACCCGGCGCGGCACGCCGCCCGACACTTCGTAGAGTTCGGTGAACACACGCTGGTCGAACTGCGGATTGCCGGACCAGCCCACGCATTTGAGGCGGTGTTCGATATAGGGCTGCACTTCGCCCGGCTCCATCGCCTCAAGGTGATGGGCCGCGATCACCCGCTGGCGCAGCTGTTCGAGCTGGGGGTGCTCCTGAATGGTATCGCGAAATTCGGGCTGGCCAAGCAGCAGGGTCTGCAACAGCGGATGCGATCCCAGCTGGAAGTTCGACAGCATCCGCAGTTCTTCGAGCGCATCGATCGCCAGGTTCTGGCTTTCATCGACCACCAGCAGGCAGCGCCGCCCGGCGCGGGCCTCATCATGCAGGAAGGCCTCGATCGCGCCGAGCGCGCTGGCCTTGTCATGCCCTTCGACGATCAGACCGAAGGCCTGAGCGACGACGTGGACCAGTTCCTCGCCATCGAGCTTGCTGGTCACGATCTGCGCCGCGGTCAGGCGCGCGGGATCGATCGTGGCCATCAGGTGCGCGACCAGGGTCGACTTGCCGGCCCCCACTTCGCCGGTGATGACCACGAAGCCTTCGCCCTGGGCCAGGCCATAGGACAGGTAGGACAGCGCCTTGCGGTGGGTCAGGCTTTCAAAATAGAACGTCGGATCCGGCGTCAGCTGAAACGGCCGTCCGGTGAGCCCGTAGAAATCGTTGAACATCGTCAGGTTACTCCATCAGGCTCAGAATGCGTAGCGCACGCCGACCATCGCCTGCGCCGACCAGATATCGTCGAGCACGTCGCGATCGACGGTCTGGGTACCGAGCGCGGCAGTCGCGGTCAGGTGGCTGGTGATCGAACGGTAATAGGCAGCGGTTGCACCCACGGCGACGACATCGCCAGACAAGGCATCTCCGCTTTGGTACCAGTTGGCCCACAGCGTGGTGCCGAAGCTGGAATTGCGATCGATCCGCCCGTTGAGATAGGCCGAGACCCAATAGTTCTCGTCGATTACCCCATTGGCAAGCGCGAGGACCGTGCCAGGCGCGGCCACGAACTTGCGGCGATCATAGCCCGCGCCGACGCCGTATTGCAGGCGGCTGCCCGAAACGCCCAGCGTTGCCATGATCCCGCGCGAACGGAACCCCGACGAGCGGACCGAACCCAGCGCGCCGGCAAGGCAGGTGCCCTGCCCCGCGCCGACATTGCCCTGGCCCGCCACGCAGCTGCCGATGTCGCCCGACAGCGGATTGCGCACCGCCTCGAACTCGGTCGGCAGGGCCGCCAGCGCGTTGTTCAGCATACCGCCAAAACCGGTGTAATTGTCATAGGCCGAAACGTTGAAGCTGGTCCGGTCGTTCGGCGCGTAGGCAAAACTGCCGTAATAGGTGGTCGAGCCATAGCGCCGCCCGACATGGGCTTCGAGCGCGGTGCGCCGGCTGGGCCGCCACAGCACACCGGCATCCCAGATCAGCCCGTCGCTGTGGAACGCGATCTGGCGCGGTGCCGACTCGTCGGTAACATAGCGCCCGCCCGATCCGATCACCGGCAGCCCGGTCACCGCATCGCGCACGGCATCGCGGCTGGAAATCGTCACGTCCTCGTAACCAACACCGCCAACCAGCGCCAAATCGCTGGTAACCGGCAGGGTCAGGTCGGCCCGCGCGTGCTTGTCATCGACCCGCTGGTCGAGATTGGACACGTCCTCGCGCAGCCAGCCCGCGCCGATCCCGATGCCGACCGGCAGCACCGTTCCGGCGCGGGTTCCAGCGTGAACTTCGGCATTGTGGACCACCGAATGGTCGAACACGTCGAGCGCGGTCTGACCCGGGGCCAGGACTAGCGAATGCGGCGCCTCGACCCGCGTATAGCCGAGCCGGTAATGGGCGTTGATCGCCACATCGCCGGCATTGGTGGCGAGCGATGGCCCAGCGTAGAGCGAGTAGACCTGGCTGGTCGAATTGCCAGCATCGAGGCCAGCGATCGTCGAACCGGTGTTCTCCACGCTCATCCGCGAGGCCATTGCCCCCGCTTCGAGCGACAGCGCATGGGGCACGACCATGGTCGACACCCGCGCCACCCCGCTCAGCACGTCACTGTCGGCCGCCTTGCTGCCCCAGCCAATCCGGCGTTCATAACGCAGCGACAGCGATCCTTGCGTGCTGCGCCCGGCGAGCGAGGCATCGATCCCGGCGGCAAGCGTCGAATAGGTCAGCAGTTCGCTGCCGGGCGAAAGTTCGGCCGAGGCAACCTGCTGGGCCTCGATATAGGGCGTAATCTGGAGCCGGCCCTTCTTAGCGTGCAGCACCGAACCGCCAGCGACATCGTCGCCGCTGTCTTCGGCAACATCATCATAGGACAGTTCCTGCGCCTGGGCGGCATGCAGGCAAGTGGCGGCGAGCATCACGGCAAGCGTGGATGCGCGGGCTAGAAGGCGCGATGACATGGTCATCCTCCATATCCATAGTAGGAGCCAAAGCGGCGACCGCTGGGGCTGAACTGAACGGCGTTGAGCAGCAGCTGAATGTTGGGGCAGCCCGAGAGCAGCGAAACCGCGTCTTCCAGCGCGCCCTGCCCGGTGCGATCGGCCCGAGCGACGAGCACGACCTGCCCGACATATTTGGCCAGTTCTGCCGCAGGCGAGGCTGCGAGCGCAGGCGGACTATCGAAAATCACGAACCGGTTGGGCGCGCCCTGGGTCAGCCGATCGAGCACCGCGCGGGTCCGCGCACTCGACAGGTATTCGCTGTCCGAATTGGTGGCATTGCCCGCGGGTAGCACCCACAGCCCCGAAATGTCGGTGCCGATCACGCAGTCGGCCACACCGATCGCCGGATCGGCCAGCGCATCCATCAGGCCCGGACCGTCCGGCAGGCCAAGCATCGACAGCACCGATGGCTTGGCGAAATCGGCATCAACCAGCAGCACTTCGCTGTCCTTCTCGGCAGCAATCGCCAGCGCGAGATTGACCGAGGTGAAGCTCTTGCCCTCGCCGGGATGGGGCGAGCAGACCAGTACGCGCTGGGCCGGAGCGCCCATGCCCTGCTGGGCAAGCTGCGCGGCATTGAGCAGCAGCTGGCGTTTGACGATCCGCACCTCTTCGAGCAGCGCGGTCACGCTGCCTTCGGGAACGATCAGGCCCTGTTCGCGCAGGTGCTGGCGGTTGACCGGATGACGATCCCCGGTGAACTGGAGCGCGGCTGCAACCGGCAGCGCAGGTTCGGCGCGCGCGGCCAGCGGCGCCGGCGTAGCGGGCGCGCTATCCGCCTCGATGACTTCGCCGACGACCATTTCGGGAGCGGCGGTTTCGGCTACCGGCGTGGCGACTTCGGCCACGGCTTCCGCCTCTGCGCGGCGATAACGCCGATGGGCCCGGGCGGGCGGCACGAGGTCTTCGGGGATCGGCGCGGGCGACAGCCGCACGAGATCGTAATTGCGCACGACCCGTTCGATCAGGGTCGCGGGCCGCTCCTCGTCGGGCTCGCTCGGAGGCACGGGGATCTTGCTGTGTTCGGTCATCGTGCTTCCCTCAGGCCACCATGCCGCGCTGGACGAATTCGACCACGAGCAGGAGGACGAACAATCCGGCGAGACCGCCAGAGGCGGCGTAGAAATACTTGCGGCGGCGCGCGCGCAGCTCGCGCCCGGCGTCGGTTACAGCCTGGCTGATCGCGCCGAGCACCGGCAGGCCGAGCGCGCGTTCGAGCTTGGCCGTGGTGGTAAAGGTCGAGCGCAGCTGGCCGAGCGCAAAGGCCCCGGCCACACCCGCACCAAGCCCCAGCACGAGCACGCCGAACAGCAGCAGCGGGCGATTGGGCGCGACCGGAGAACGCGGCGTGGTCGGCGGATCGATCACATCGAACTTGACCGCGTTGTGCTCGGTTTCAACCTGACCGCGCAGGCGCAGTTCCTCACGGTTCTGCAGCAGCTTGTCGTATTGCTCCTTAAGCACGTCGTAATCGCGGTTGATGCGCTGGTATTCGGCGGCCATCTGCGGGTTCGAGATCTGCATCCCGGTGATCCGGCTGAGATCGCCCTGCACCGCCCCACGCCGTGCCATCAACGACTGCACGTTGGCCTGGCGTTCGGCCTTGATCGAAGTGAGCGAGGACCACGCCGGATTGGGCACCCCCCCGCCCGCCCCTTCGGACTGGGCAGCCGGACGCAGCGCGGCAACCTGGTTGCGCGCCGCGATCACATCGGGATGGTTTTCGGTGAGCCCGCGCGCGCGCATTGCGGCAAGGTCGGACTGCGCCTGAGCCAGCGCCGCGCGCGGACCGCCGGTCGGCCCGGCGCCAGCCAGCATCTGCGGCGTGCCGGCCAGCTGACCGTTGATTGCGGCGAGCGCACTTTGCGCGGCGGCCAGATCGGCGTCGATCGTGCGCAGTTCGTTGCGCAGCGTTTCAAGTCGCTGAAGCGAGGTCACCCCGCCCTGCACCATGTCGGGATTCTGGGCTTCGAAGGCCAGACGCTTCTGTTCGGCGGCTTCGAGTTCCTTCTGCCTTTGGGCGAGCTGCTGATCCATGAATTCGAGCGACTGCGACATCTCGCCGCGGTTGCCGGCGAGGTTCTCCTCGCGGAAAATGTCGATCAGCTTGACCACGATGTCCTGAGCGATTTTGGCGTTCTTGGGATCGGAATTGCTGCCGTCGCCATAGCTGGCGGTGATTTCGAACAGGTTGTCCTGCGCGGCTTCGACCTTGATCCGCTTGGCCAGCGAGAGCACCGCGGCTTCCATCTGCTTGGGATTGCCCACGCCTTCGCCGATCGCGGTGCGGCGGATCACCTTTTCAAGGTTCACCGCGCTGGTCAGCGTCTGGCGGACCCGGTCGATGTCATGCTTGCGGTCGCCGGTGCCGATCCCGATCTGGTCAGACAGCACATCGTCCAGCTGGACATAAATCCGCGCCTTGGATTCATAGCTGTTGGGCACCATCGCCACGGCCAGCCAGCCCAGCAGACACAGCCCCCAGGCCACGCCCAGCGCCAGCCAGCGGCGGTGCCACACCGAATGGAGTGCGGCCTGCAATTCGTCGTAGATGCCGTTCATCGTTGCCCCCGGCCCGTCTTAGAACGAGCTTTCGGGGATGATGATCACATCGCCCGGCATCAGCATCACGTTGGCCTTGCTCGCGCCCTTCTTGAGCAGATCGCCAAGGCGCAGCGAATATTCCTTCTGGCGGCCGGATTCCTTGTCGAAGCGGACCAGCTTGGCGCGATTGCCCGCGGCATATTCCGAAAGTCCGCCCACCGCGATCATCGCGTCGAGCAGGGTCATGTTGGCGCGGTAGGGGATCGAGGCCGGTTTTTCGGTCGCCCCGACCACGCGGACCTGCTGGCTGTAGGTGCCGGCGAACTTGTTGACGATCACCGAAACCAGCGGATCCTGGATATATTGCGAAAGCTGGAGCTTGATATCCTCGGCTAGCATCGACGGGGTCTTGCCCACGGCCGGCATGTCGGTGATCAGCGGGGTCGTAATGCGCCCATCGGGCCGCACCTGCACTTTTGCGCCAAGCTCGGGATTGCGCCAGACGAAGATCGTCAACTCATCCAGCGGACCGACCACATATTCCTCGCCCGGGCCTTCCTGCATCGCCACGAAGCTGGCGGGCGGCAGCTGGGGACCATTCGCCCCTCCGGCGCAGCCCGTCAGCGCGATGCTGAGCGCGGCGGTGCCTGCCAGCAGACGGGAAAAACGGTTGATCGGCATCGGGGCATATCCTTCACGAGTGCCGCGCCGCCGCTTGGGCATGCCCTTCCCGCACGAAGGCCCGGCTATTGGCCTCAGCTATCGGGAAAAAGGGTGAATATTGTGTTAGCCTTGACGCCGAATTCACACGGCAGTCCCATCATGGGACAGGCACAATATTAAGATTTAGACGAGCATCTCGCGCGCCGGGCCCTGGCCCAGGAACATCGCCGGGCTAGCCGTGGCGCCATAGGCACCGGCGGCAAAGACCGCGACCAGATCGCCCACTTCGGCGCGGGGGAACCCGCCCTTTTCGGCCAGCCGATCAAGCGGGGTGCACAGGCAGCCGACCACGCTCGCCTCTTCCTCAACCTCGGCGCCAAAGCGCGAGGCGATGGCCACCGGGTAATTGCGCCGCACCACCGTGCCGAAATTGCCCGAAGCCGCGAGCTGATGGTGCAGACCGCCATCGACGATCAGGAAAGTCTCGCCGTGGCTGACCTTACGGTCGACGATCCGGGTGAGGTAAACCCCGGCCTCGCCCACCAGATAGCGCCCGAGTTCGATGCAGAACGCGGTATCCGCCAGCACCGCCGGCAGCGCGGCCAAGCGCGCTTCCAGCGCCGCGCCGACGGCTTCGAGATCAAGCGCAACGTCACCGGGGAAATAGGGAATGCCAAACCCGCCGCCCAGATTGCAGCGCGGCGGCGGCGCGCCGATTGCGTCAGCCAGCCGCGCGGCCAGCGCCAGCGTCTGCCCCTGGGTTTCGGCAATCGCAGCGGCATCAAGCGCCTGGCTGCCAGCAAAGATATGAAAACCCTGCCACTGCGCGCCCACCGCGATCAGCTGGCGGGCCAGGGCCGGCACGCGTTCGGCATCGAGGCCAAACGGCTTGGCGCCGCCGCCCATCTTCATCCCCGAACCCTTGAGATCGAAGTCAGGGTTGACCCGGATGGCGATGCGCGGCGCGATGCCGAGCCGCTCGCCAATCGCCAGCGCGCGGGCAGCCTCACCCTCGGACTCGCAATTGAGCGTAACGCCCAGCGCGATCGCGGCTTCCAGTTCGGCGTCGCGCTTGCCGGGCCCGGCGAAGCTGACCGCGGCTGGATCGATCCCGGCGGCGCGAACCAGATCAAGCTCGCCGCCCGAGGCGATGTCGAACCCGTCAACCAGCCCGTCCATCAGCCCTAGGAGCGGTCCAAACGGATTGGCCTTTACCGCGTAGTGCAGCGCCAGCCGATCGGGCATGGCCGCGCGCAGCCGCGCGACCCGCTGGCGCACGAGATCCGTGCTATAGACGAACAGCGGCGTGCCGCCGGCCTCGGCCACCAGATCGCTGGCCTTGCGCCCGGCAATCGCCAGTTCGCCATCCAGCACGCCATAGCCAGCCGGGATCGGACCAAGCGGCTTCATGCGGCCAGCTCGGCATAGAGGCCGGCACGGTCGATCTTGCCGTTGGGCGAAGTGGGCATGGCCTGACGCCAGTGGATGACTTTGGGCTGCATGAAATTGGGCAGTTCCTGCAAGAGGATGCGCGGAAGGTCTTCCATCGCGTTTGAATGTCCGGGCGTGGCCCGCGCGATCAGGTGCACCGCCTGGCCAAGCCGGGGGTCAGGAATGCCCAGAGCAACGGCTTCGGCGACCAGCCCGGTTGCCAGCACCGCATCCTCGATTTCCTGCGGGCTGATCCGGTTGCCCGCGCTCTTGATCATGGCATCCCGGCGACCGACGAAATAGAGCAGGCCGTCCGCCTCACGCCGTACCCGGTCGCCCGACCATACCGCCATGCCGCCATAGCGCGAAGCAGCGGGCGCCGGGCGAAACCGCTCGGCAGTGCGCACCGCGTCTTGCCAATAGCCCTGTGCCACCAGCGGCCCGCAATGGACCAGCTCGCCCTCTTCGCCATCGCGGGTCACCGCGCCGTCGTCACCCATCACAAGGATTTCGGCATGGGGGATCGCCGTGCCCATCGAGGTGGGATGGCTGTCAATCAGCGCGGGATCGAGGAAGGTCGAACGAAAGGCCTCGGTCAGCCCATACATCGCGAACAGCCGTGCGGCAGGAAACAGGGCGCGCAGCCGGGCGACCAGATCGACTGTCAGCGCGCCGCCCGAATTGGTGAGCCGGCGCAGGATGGCAGCGGTTTCGGCGGGCCAGTCCAGCTCGGTCAATTGCACCCACAGCGGCGGAACCGCGGCGAGCGTGGTAATTCCGTGCCGGGCAACCGCCTTCACCACATCGCGCGCCGTGAGGTAATCGAGCGGCACCGCGCAGCCCCCGGCATACCAGTGCGACAGCAACTGGTTCTGCCCATAGTCGAACGACAGCGGCAGCACCGCCAGCGCGCGGTCATCCGGACCCAGCCCGAGGTAGGACGCAACGCTTTCCGCGCCGAGCCACATGTTGGCGTGGCTCAGCATCACGCCCTTGGGCTTGCCGGTAGAGCCGCTGGTATAGAGGATCGCAGCCAGTTCAGCGGGATCGGCAGTCGATGGACCAAGCGCCGCGGCATTCGCCGCAGCCGCCAGCACATCGGGTTCGGCCACCACGCGGCACGCGGCCGGGACGTCGCCGTCCTGCAATCCCGCCAGCCGCGCCGGGGTGCCAAGCAGCAGTTTTGCCCCGCTATCTGCAAGGATATGCGCGACCTGCCCATGCTTGAGCAGCGGATTGATCGGCACGTGGACCAGCCCGGCCCGCGCCGCCGCTAGCGGCAGCAGGCAGGTCATCTCGCCCTTGGCGGCCCAGCTTGCCACCCGCGCGCGCGGTTCGCAGCCCTGCGCCCGCAGCCAGCCCGCAAGCCGGCCGACACGATCCCTTAAGCCCTTGTAGCTAAGGGTGCCCTCGCGCAGCACGAGCGCAGGGGCATCGTCCGCCCCGGCCAGGGCCAGGTGGTCAAGCGGCCGGATCGCGGTGTCGGGCTCTGCGCGCAAGGGTTGAAGGCACTCCATCAGGGGAATCTGGGCGTTTGATTACCGTCGCATATCACGCCGGAGTTAAGGAAGTGCAAGATGACGCGGCATTTGCTGCGCTGTTTGCCGCGCCCGCAAGCGGATCGCCGTTTGACCGGGCGCAGTGGTTTGCCCTGCTGGAAGAGCATTGCCGCCTCCCCGCGCTGATCACGCTGGCGAGTGACGGTGCCCAATCCGCCGGCCTTGCCCTGACCGGCGACGGCCACTTGCGCGCGCTGGCCAACTGGTATGCGTTCACCGTCAGGCCGCTCATCAGCCCGGGCGCCGACGGGGCCGCGCTGCTGAGCGCGCTGGCCAAAGACCTGCGCCGCCGCAGTTGGCGCGTGACGCTCGCGCCGCTGCCCGATGAGGATGGCAGCGCCAGCCTTGCCCAGCAGGCCTTTCACGCGGCCGGCTGGCGGGTTTCGCGCGCGCAGTGCGATGTAAACCACGTGCTGGCCGTGAACGGGCGCAGTTATGGCGAATACCTTGCGGGCCGGCCCGGTCCGCTGCGCACCACGCTCAAGCGCAAGGCGAGCAAGGTTGCTGTCCAGTTGCTCACCCAGTTCGATCCTGATGCCTGGGCCGCTTACGAAGCGATCTATGCTGCCAGCTGGAAGCCCGGCGAAGGCTCCCCCGCCTTCCTGCGCGCCTTTGCCGAGCAGGAGGGTCAGGCCGGACGACTACGCATGGCCCTGGCCCATGCCGATGGCCGCCCGGTTGCCGCGCAGTTCTGGACCGTGGAAGAGGGCACCGCCTTCATTCACAAACTCGCCCATATCGAGGATGCCCGCCACCTCTCCCCCGGATCGACCCTATCGGCCGCGCTGTTCGAGCAGGTGATCGACCGCGACCGGATCGGCGAAGTCGATTTCGGCACCGGCGATGATGCCTACAAGCGCGACTGGATGGAGGACATCCGCCCGCGTTTCCGGCTCGATTGCCTCAACCCCGGCGCGCCTCGCGCCTGGCCGCACATCGCCCGCGCTGCACTGCACCATCTTGCCCACCGCGCCCGAGCCGCCTAGAGCCCGGCCAACGAACGATGGGATGCCCCGATGATGCCTAGCGATACCGACCGCCAGCTGCGCCAGATCCTGACCGAGGTGCTCGGCCTGAAACCGGGTCAGGCCGATGCGTTCGATGCGGACACCGGGCTGTTCGGCCATCTGCCCGAACTCGATTCGATGGCGGTCGCAGGGCTGCTGACCGAAATGGAAGACCGGCTGGACATCGTGGTCGAGGATGAAGACCTCGATGGCGAACTGCTCGCCACCTACGGCAATCTGCTGGCCTATGCGGAGGCCAGGCGAACCGCGTGATAGAAATCCTGTCCTACCCCTGCCCCCTTGCGGGAGGCGCGGCGGCGCACGAACTTGCGCTGGGGTTCGACAGGGAACGGCCCGTTCGCGTGCTGGTGGTGCCGGCGCTGTTCGACGAGGCCAACCGCCTGCGCCGCTTTACCCTTGAAGTCATGCGCCGGCTTGATGGCGCGGGAATCGACAGTTTCCTGCCCGATCTGCCCGGCACCAACGAAAGCGAGCGCGAGCTGGCCGAAGTCGAGGCCGAGGACTGGATCATGGCGATCGAGGCCGCCCGCCGCGAATTTGGCGCAACCCACGTTCTCTCGCTGCGCGGCGGCGCGCTGCTGATGCCGCGCGATCTGCCGGGCTGGAGCTATGCCCCGGCCAAGGGCGGCAGCCTGCTGCGCACGATGCTGCGCGCCCGGGTGCTGGCCGCGCGCGAAGCGGGGCGCGAGGAAAGCAGCGAAGCCTTGCTCACCCACGGGCTGGAACATGGGCTGGACCTCGCGGGTTACCACCTGTCGCCCGAAATGGTCCGGCAGCTTCAGGAACTGTCCCCGCCTGCCCGCGATGACATCGCGGTGATCGCACAGGACTTAATCGGCGGCAGCGGCCTGTGGCTGCGCGCCGAGCCGGATGAAGATGCCAGCCAGGCCGATGCCCTCGCCGCCGTGATCGCCATGCGAGTGCAAACATGAACCGGCGCCATGTCATCTTCCGCTGTCAGGGCGCGGCGCTGGTCGGATCGCTTGATCCGGCTCCAGGTTCGACCGGGCTGCTGATCGTCAGCGGGGGAAATGAACTGCGCAGCGGCCCGTGGGGCAGCCAGGCCGAACTCGCCGCGCGGATCGCCGCTTCGGGCTTTCCGGTGATGCGGTTCGACCGGCGCGGCGTGGGTGACAGCGAAGGCGCAAATGGCGGCTACACCACCAGCGCGCCTGACATTGCCGCCGCCCTGCGCGCCTTTCGCGCCGAAGTGCCCACGCTGACCCGCGTGGTAGCCTTCGGCAACTGTGATGCCGCAAGCGCCTTGATGCTGGCCAAAGGTCAGGGCATCGACGCGCTGGTACTAGCCAATCCCTGGACCTTCGAGCCCGAGGGTGAACTGGTCGAGGTGGGGAGCGATGACACGGTCACGCCGGCCACGCCGATGCCGCCGTCGATGCTGCGCGCGCATTACCTGCGGCGGCTGACCGATCCGCGCGCGATCTGGCGCTTGCTCACCGGCAAGGTCAAGGTCGGCAAGCTGGCCTCAAGCCTGGCCGATGCCGCCCGCACCGATAGCGGCCCCGGCCCGCTCGCCGTGCAGATGGCCGAGGGAATCGCTGATTTTGTGGGGCCAGTCCACCTGCTGGTCGCCGCGCGCGATCGCACGGGTCAGGCCTTTCTCGCCAACTGGGACCGTGATGACGCGCGCCGGCGCGTGTGCCCCGATGCGACCCACAGCTTTGTCGAGCCGCAAGCGCGGATCTGGCTCCAAGGCCAGATCCTGGGCGCCCTGCGCGCGTTCGACTAACGCTTATTTGCGGGCGAGGAACTCGCGCTCGGCCACGAAGCGTTCGGCATCAAGCGCGGCCATGCAGCCCGTGCCCGCCGCAGTCACGGCCTGACGATAGGTGTGATCCATCACGTCGCCGCAGGCGAACACACCGGGGATCGCGGTCTTGGGGGTGCCGGGCTGGACCACCAGATAGCCGCCCGCATCGACTTCAAGCTTGCCCTTGAACAGATCGGTCGACGGGGCATGGCCGATCGCCACGAACGCGCCGTCCGCCGGCTCGACCGACAGCGCGCCGGTGACCGTATCCTTCAGTTCCACGCCGGTGAGCCCACCGGGCAGACCTTCTGAACCGATGAAGCGTTCCACCGCCTTGTTCCACAGCACCTTGATGTTGGGGTGGGCCAGTAAGCGGTCTTGGAGGATGCGTTCGCAGCGCAGAGAATCGCGGCGGTGGATCAGAGTCACGTCCTGCGAATGGTTGGTGAGGTAGAGCGCCTCTTCAACCGCGGTGTTACCGCCGCCGATCACCACCACCTTCTTGCCGCGATAGAAGAACCCATCGCAGGTGGCGCAGGCCGAAACGCCCTTGCCCGACAGTTCCTGTTCGCCCGGTGCGCCGAGCCACTTGGCCTGCGCGCCGGTCGCGATCACCAGCGTCTCGCCTTCATAGACATCGCCGCTGTCGCCGATCGCGCGGAACGGCGGGCCCGACAGGTCCACTTCGGTGATCGTGTCCCACATCATCCGCGTGCCGACGTGTTCGGCCTGAGCCTGCATTTCCTGCATCAGCCACGGCCCCTGGATCACATCGCGAAAGCCGGGATAGTTCTCGACATCGGTGGTGATCGTCAGCTGCCCGCCCGGTTGCAGGCCTTGCACCACGATCGGTTCCAGACCGGCCCGCGCGCCATAGATCGCGGCGGACAGCCCCGCCGGTCCCGAACCGATAATCAGCATGCGCGTGGTATGAGTGGTCATGGCAAGGATCCCTGAATCGTATCGGCTGCCATCTAGGGATTGCTTCGCCCCGCGGCAAACCCATCGCGTTCGATTTGCCCACAAGTTGACGCACGCCGCGCTTCGTCGCAAAGCCTAGGACATGACACCGCACGGCCCCACTTCGAACAGCTTCATTTCGCAGCGCCTTCGGCTTCACTACGTCGACTGGGGCAATCCCGAGGCACCGCCGCTGATCCTGCAACACGGCGGGCGCGACCATTGCCGCAGCTGGGACTGGGTGGCGCAGGAGCTGGCCAAGGATTGGCACGTCATCGCCCCCGATCTGCGCGGCCACGGCGACAGCGCGTGGGTGCCCGATGGCAACTATGAGATGAACGCCTTCGTCTATGACTTTGCCCAGCTGGTCCACACGCTGGGGCATGACGAGGTGACGATCGTGTCGCACTCGCTGGGTGGCAATATCGCCACGCGCTTTACCGGGCTCTATCCCGAAAAGGTGCGCAAACTGGTCAATATCGAAGGGCTTGGCCCCTCGCCCAAGGTCCGCGCCGACCGCGAGACCGAAGGCTATTCCAACCGCTTCCGCCGCTGGATCGACGAACGCCGCGCTTCATCGGGCCGGATCCCGCGCCGTTATCCCACGCTTGAGGCCGCCTATGCGCGCATGAAGGAGGAAAACACCTTCCTGTCGGACGAGCAGGCCCGCCACCTCACCATCCACGGCGCCAGCCGCAACGAGGACGGCACCTGGAGCTGGAAGTTCGACCCCTATCTCAACAACTGGCCGTTCGAGGATACCCCCGAAGACCGCCTGAACGAACTGTGGGGCGCAATCAGCTGCCCGGTGCTGTTCCTCTACGGCGCAGACAGCTGGGCCTCGAACCCTGAGAGCGATGGCCGCGCGATGGTGTTCCAGGATTACCGGGTGGTCGAATTTGAAGATGCCGGGCACTGGCTCCACCATGACCAGCTCGACCGGTTCATGGCGGAACTTAGCGCGTTCCTCTAAGCGGTAAGGTAATGCGCCCGCAGCGTTTCGCGGCGGGCCGCATCAATCCCCAGCACTTCGGACAGATAGGCATCAAGCGTGCCGTGGCGTGCCTCAACCGCGGCCAAGGCCGTGGCAAGGTAATCCGCCTCAACGCCCCATAGCGCCCGCACCGCCGCTGCATCGAGCGCGGCATAGCGCGGATGATCGCGGAAGGCTTGGGCCGCGATGCGTTCCTCAAGCTTGCTGGCGGAATTGGTCAGCAGGTAATCGGCCATGATCGCCTCGCGGTCCACGCCCAGCGCGTGCTGGACCAGCGCAACAGCAAACCCGGTGCGGTCCTTGCCCGCGACGCAGTGGACAAGGCTCGATCCCTCCGCCCGGTCGAGCAGGTCGAAATAGAGCCGCAGCATCGGGATCAGATTTTCGCGGAAGGCGATCCCTTGATAAAGCCGGATCATCGCCGCGCGCGCCTCGGCCGCGGTCACCACCCCGTCAGCGGCTTCGGTATGCAGCGCAAGCCCGGCGGTTTCCTCAGGATAGGTCCACACCTGGCCGGAGAAATCATCATGCCGGCGGCACGGCTTGCTGTCCCGCTCGCTCGGACCGCGCAGGTCGATCACGTTGGTGATCCCCAGATCGTTGATCGCGGCAAGGTCGACATCGGTGGCATCGCCGTGCTGCGCGGAACGCCACAGCAGCCCGGTCTTGAGCGCGCCGCCATGGGCACTGGCGTAGCCGCCATAGTCCCGGAAGTTGTGGACACCCTCAAGCGGAAGCACGCGTTCAATAGCCATGCCACCGCGCTTGGCAGCACTCGCCCCCGCGTGCAAGCGGTCAATCACGATGACGAAAAACGACGGCAGCGGAGGGGAAAATAGATTTTTAGGTCATTATAATAAATAAAATCATAAAATACATGCTAAATTCAAGATCTGCAGTAGTTATCTATTAATTGTTGATCCCAACTTCTATACAGACCTCCCTTTTCAGATTCCGACATGCCCTGCCAAACAATATAGTCTCCAGATTCGTTTATCAGGAGCGCGTATTCAGAATACCCCGCATATGCCCCATATCCATTTTTTGCATTCATTGTATAACAGGCAAGGTATCCGGACCATTTCTTTTTTCCAAGAACTCCCCGCCGCAAAATCACATCAACCTTGAACGCATCCTTATACCTCCTCCATTTTGCGCTATCGGGATCGTTTAAATTTCTAAACATCCAATTTTTGAATAATTCATCATGTGCTTCGCTACTCAAAGGATGATCAATACTTAAATTGGCTGACCGATCTTGAACACTCTGCGTCTGCCCGAAATCTGCGCCTAAAGCCACACTGCTCGTTTCCTGCCATCCGCGGGCAAACGCGCTTGAAGCCACCCCCAATAATGGCGCGATAGCGATCAACACTTTGCGAGAACCCAGCATGATGTAATCCTAAAAATTAACGCTTTAATACATAAACATACAACCAAGAGCGCATCAACCCCTTCCACAACGCATGACGTAAATGTCATCGATCAAGATGTGAGAAAGCGTCCGGTCGCAACTTAAGCAGCGAGCGCAATGCACGCGCTGACAGCAGAGCCATCCGTGCGGTTCAATACAGCGAGAACGACTTAAAGCCTCCCAAAGGAGGTAAATTTATTAATGCTGAGTAAAATTTGGTAGCGGAGGAGGGACTCGAACCCCCGACACGCGGATTATGATTCCGCTGCTCTAACCAGCTGAGCTACTCCGCCACATCAAACCGACGCGGTTTCGCGTGGACAGGCGGCGCACATAGGTGGGACAATCCGCCGGGTCAAGCGCCAAGCTTGCCGCGAAACTTCCATATTCCCAATTCTTCCCAATCCGGCCCGCGATAGAGGTGCAAACCCAGCCCGGTGAAGCGAAATTCACGCGGGATCAGCGCCGGCCCCAGCTCTGCCTGCAAGGTGCGCGCCTCTTGCGGGGTGACCTTGTTCTGGATGGTGATGTGAAGCCGCGGCGGGTGCTGGTCCTGTGCGGTGAGCGCGCCGTGGAAATGATCGGCAATCGCCGCACGCACCGCCAGCATTCCCGGGCTGACAATCGCCAGCGCCGTGCCCTTGCCGAGATTCATCAAGCCGTCGATCCGTGCCTGAGGCGGCGCGAATTCTCCCGCGAACCGCCCCAACAAGCCGCGCAGTTCATCGCGCAGCGACGGCGCAAACGAATGGAACAGCGTGACATGCGCCTGCAAGTGATTGCGCTCGGGCGGAAAGTGCGCGCGGCGCAGGCCATCGGACCAGGCCAGCACCTCGCCCGGCAGTTCGGCGGTAACGATGAACGGGGAAAAGGAAGAGCTGCTCACCATCCACAGCCTAGTGCCGCGATCGGTGAAGGCAAGGCTCGCGCGCTCTTGCCAAGCAGCGTGCAGACCCGCAGTCTAACCGCAAAATACAAGGAGAGGATGGCATGAACCGCACCACGCGCCGGGGGGCCGCATTGGCCTCGTTGCTGACGGCAACCTTCCTGACGGCCACCAGCGCCCTGGCCGCAGGCAGCCCCCCTGCCCCCGACATGGCCCCCAAGCCTGCCAGCGCGGCCACCGTGGCCGCCCAGCACGCCGTGGCCGCCGCGCTTCCTGCCGAAGATGGCCGCGACAGCGAATTTGCCACCCGCGGCTTCATCGCCACGCTCAGCGATCCGGTCATCCGCAATGCCAAGGGCGCGCAGGTCTGGAACCTCGGCGCCTATGACTTCGTCAGCGGCGCCGCGCCGCAGACCGTCAATCCGTCGCTGTGGCGTGAAATGAGCAAGCTCAACAAGCACGGCCTGTTCAAGGTGACCGAGGGCGTTTGGCAGGTGCGCGGGTTCGACATTTCGAACATGACCGTGGTTGCCGGCAAGACCGGGTGGATCCTGATCGATCCGCTGACCACCCGCGAAAGCGCCGCTGCCGCGCTGCAACTGGTCAACCAGCAGCTTGGCCCGCGCCCGGTTTCGGCGCTGATCTACAGCCACAGCCATGCCGACCACTTTGGCGGCGCGCGCGGCGTGGCCAGCGATGCCGACGTCAAGGCGGGCAAGATCGCGATCCTTGCCCCGGAACACTTTACCGAGGAAACTGCATCCGAGAACGTCATGGCCGGGGCCGCGATGGGCCGGCGCGCCATCTACCAGTTCGGCGTTGGCCTTACCCCCGGGCCGCAAGGGCAGATGGGCAGCGGGATCGGCCTTGGCACCGCCCACGGCGAAATCACCTTGATCGAGCCGACCGACATCATCACCCACACCGGCGAGACCCGCACGGTCGATGGCGTAGCGATGGAGTTCCAGATCGTTTCGGGGAGCGAGGCGCCTTCGGAACTCAACGTCTACCTTCCGGCGCAGCGCACGCTGCTGTCCGCTGAAATGAGCACGTGCTCGCTGCACAACATCCTGACCCCGCGCGGGGCCAAGGTGCGCGATACGCGGGCCTGGGCGGGCTATCTTGATGATGCGCTGAAGCTTTATGGCGGGCGCAGCGATGTGGTGATTTCCAGCCATTGCTGGCCGCGTTTCGGTCAGGACGAAGTGGCCTCGATGCTGTCGGCCCAGCGCGACAACTATCGCTACCTCCACGATCAGACCGTCCGACTGATGAACAAGGGCGAGACCCAGACCGAGATCGCCGAGCAGCTGGTCCAGCCCCGTGCGCTGGCCGATCAGTGGTACAACCACGGCTATTACGGCACCTACAGCCACAATTCGAAGGCGGTCTATCAGTTCTATCTGGGCTGGTACGATGCCAATCCAGCCAATCTCAATCCCCTGCCCCCCGCCGCTCGCGCGCAGAAATACGTCGCAGCGATGGGCGGCGCGAAGAAAGTGCTGGCAGATGCCAAGGCGGCAATGGCCAAGGGCGATTACCGCTGGTCGTCAGACCTGCTCAACCAGTTGGTGTTTGCCGATCCCGCCAATACCCAGGCCCGCGCGCTGCTGGCCGACAGCTATGAGCAGCAGGGCTATCAGGCCGAAAGCGCAATCTGGCGCAACCAGTTCCTGGTCGGCGCGCGCGAACTGCGCGAAGGCTACAAATCAAGCGGCACCAACACCCAGAGCGCGGACATGATCACCGCCGTGCCGACCGCGCTGTTGCTCGATTCGGCGGCCACGCGGCTTGATTCGGCCAAGCTCGGCGGACGCCGGATGACCTTCAACCTCGTCATGCCCGAACGCAAGGAAGTGGCCGGGATCGAGCTGACCGGCACCACCATGCTCGGCCGCATGACCCCGATCGACAAGCCCGATGCGACGATCACCGGCCCGCGCCGGATGCTGCTGGGGTTGCTGTTCCTCAAGCTGCCGCTCGAACAGCTCGAAATGGCGGGACTGCAAGTCGATGGGGACCGCGCAGCGGTCAAGGCCTGGGTTGATGCGCTTGATCCGGTGACCACCGGGTTCAACATCGTCGAACCCTAAGCCGCATCACCCAAGGGCGCGGGGATCAGAAGTCCCCGCGCGCCTTGCGGATCGTGTACCAGCGTTCGACGTTGGCGTTGTGGTCTTGCAGCGTGGCGGCAAACTGATGCCCGCCGGTGCCATCGGCCACCATGTAGAGCGCATTGGTCTCTGCCGGGTGCAGCACAGCCTCGATCGAGGCGCGCCCCGGATTGGTGATCGGCCCCTTGGGCAAGCCGACCATCGAATAAGTGTTGTAGGCGTTCACCGCCTGGATTTCGCTCTGGCGGATGCGGCGGCCCAGCGGCTTGCCCTTGGTGATCGGATAGATGATCGTCGGATCGGCCTGGAGCATGATCCCCTGGCGCAGCCGGTTGGAATAGAGCCCGGCCACGATCTTGCGTTCTTCGGGCTTGCCGGTTTCCTTTTCGACGATCGCGGCAAGTGCCAGCGCCTCTTGCGGAGTCTTGACCGCAATGTTCGGCCCCCGCGCTGCCCACAGCTCAGCCAGCGTGCGCTGCATCGCGGCCTGCATTCGCAGCACAACGGCGGCGCGCGCTTCGCCCTTCTGGATCTCGTAGGTATCGGGCAGGATCGAGCCTTCGGGCGGCACTTCGATCGCGCCGGTCAGCTGGGTGTGCCCCATCAGCCGGTCATAGACCATGATCGACGGCATCCCCTCGGGCACGGTCACGAACCAGCGCAGCACCTCGTCGCCCTGGATGACGGTGAGGATGCGCGATGCGCTCGCGCCCTTGGGTAACAGGAATTCACCGGCCCTGATCGGCGCACCGCCCCCGAACACCCGCGCACGAATGCGGAACAGCGCGGCGCTGCGGATCGCGCCGGACGTTTCAAGCTTGGCCGCAACCGTGCCGAGGCTGGCCCCATCGGGAACGATGAAAGCGGTGTCCTTGGGCAGCGGTCCCCCGAGGAACCAGCCGCCCACGAACCACAGTGCCGAGCCCAGCGCCAGCAGGCCTGCCAGCAGGGCCGGCAGCGCCCGGTGGCGCGAGCCGAGCATCAGTCTTCCAGCGCCTTGACGACGAGGCTGGCGTTGGTCCCGCCAAAGCCGAACGAGTTGTTCAGCGCGGCGCGCACCTTGCGCTTCTTGGCAGTGTGCGGAACGAGGTCGACACCTTCGGTGCCCTCATCGGGATTGTCGAGGTTGAGCGTCGGCGGAACGATCTGGTCACGGATCGCGAGGATGCAGAAGATCGTTTCGACCGCGCCCGCGCCGCCGAGCAGATGCCCGATCGCCGACTTGGTGCTGCTCATCGAAGCGCCGCCCAGGTCATTGCCCAACACGCGCTTGACCGCGCCGAGTTCGATCGTGTCGGCCATGGTCGAGGTGCCATGAGCGTTGACATAGTCGATATCACCCGGCTCCATCCCCGCCTTGCGCATGGCCATGCGCATCGACAGTTCGGCGCCCTTGCCTTCGGGGTGCGGCGCGGTGACGTGATAGGCATCGCCCGACAGGCCATAGCCGACCACTTCGGCATAGATCTTCGCGCCGCGGGCCTTGGCGTGCTCGTATTCTTCGAGCACCACCACGCCGGCACCTTCGCCCATGACGAAGCCATCGCGGTCCTTGTCATAGGGACGGCTGGCCTGTTCGGGGCGGTCATTATAGCTGCAGTTGAGCGCGCGGGCCTGGGCAAAGCCAGCCACGCCCAGCGGGTTGATGGTGCCTTCAGCGCCGCCCGCGAGCATCACGTCGGCATCGCCATCCTTGATCATGCGCGCGGCATCACCAATCGAGTGCGCGCCGGTCGAGCAGGCGGTCACCACGGCGTGGTTCGGGCCCATCAGGCCATACTTGATCGACACCTGACCCGAGATCAGGTTGATCAGGCGGCCATGCACGAAGTGCGGCGAAACGCGGCTCGGGCCCTTTTCGTGCAGGACGATCGATTCGCTTTCGATGCCCGGCAGACCGCCGATGCCCGAACCGATCGAGCAGCCCGTGCGCTGCTTGAGATCGTCGTCCATGTCGACCAGACCGGCGTCTTCAAGCGCCTGGCCCGCGGCATCGATGCCATAAACGATGAACGGATCGACCTGGCGCTGAATCTTGTGATCGACGCGCTTGTTCGGATCGAAGCCATAGGGGTGATCGGCCGGCTTCACTTCGCAGGCGATGTGGCACTTCTGCTCGGCCGTATCGAAACGCGTGATCTTGCCCGCGCCAGACTTGCCGGCGATCAGGTTGGCCCAAACGGTTTCAACGTCCGCGCCCAGCGGGGTGACGAGACCAAGACCGGTTACGACGACACGACGCATTCGCTTCTCCAAACTCGTAAAATGCAACAGGCTCAGCCCCTTGGGGCCGAGCCTGTCAAAACCCCGCTAGACCGGACGGCACAAATGCACCCGGGCGAGGCCAGCGCAGAGGCAATCAGCCCCCGGATCAACCCTTGTGGTCGTTGATGTACTTGATCGCATCCGACACGGTGCTGATCTTTTCAGCCGCATCGTCAGGGATTTCGACACCGAATTCTTCTTCGAATGCCATGACCAGCTCGACGATGTCGAGCGAATCGGCACCCAGGTCATCGATGAAGCTTGCGTCTTCGGTCACCTTGTCGGCTTCGACGCCCAGGTGTTCGACAACGATCTTCTTAACGCGATCGGCGGTGTCGCTCATGTAAATGCCCCTTCTCAAACGGAGGTATGGTGTTTCGAATTCGCGCCCTACTTAACGCGCGGAGCGCTGGCAAGCCCATTGCGGTGATTGCCCCCTGCCGAACGCTGCAAAACCGGGGACTATCCCCATGTTTTGCACCTGTTCGGCTGGATCGGTTTAGCCCTGCGGCTGGACCTGCGGCTTTTGCGGCTCGACCACACGGATGTGCAGTTCGCGCAGCTGCCGGTTTTCGGCCGGCGAAGGCGCGCCCATCAACAGGTCTTCGGCGCGCTGGTTCATCGGGAACAGCGTGATTTCGCGCAGGTTCTGCACCCCGCACAGCAGCATGACCATGCGGTCCACCCCGGCGGCCATCCCGCCATGCGGCGGCGCGCCGTACTGGAACGCGCGGTACATCCCGCCAAAGCGGTCTTCCACGTCCTGCTTCGAGAGGCCGACCAGTTCGAACGCCTTGACCATCAGGTCGGGGTGCTGGTTGCGGATCGAACCCGAAGCCAGTTCATAGCCGTTGCAGACCATGTCGTACTGATAGGCCTTGATGGTCAGCGGATCCTGCGATTCCAGCGCTTCCAGCCCGCCCTGCGGCATCGAGAACGGGTTGTGCGCGAAATCGAGCTTCTTCTCTTCCTCGCTCCATTCGTAGAACGGGAAGTCGATGATCCAGCAGAAGCGGAAGGCGTCCTGTTCGATCAGCTCCAGCTGCTCGCCCACGCGGCTGCGCGCGGCACCGGCCAGCTTGGCAGCCTGATCGGCCTTGC
>CALKVF010000039.1 GCA_937996535.1 uncultured Novosphingobium sp.
AGAGCAGCAGCTTCCCAAGCTGAATACGAGGGTTCGATTCCCTTCACCCGCTCCAGCGCTCCATCCAAAATCTTCTGCATAAGTCTAGGAAAACGGCGGTTTTGCGCCTATATAAGACCTAGACCAAGCCAGCCTCGTCCAAACTCTTCTAGGCCAAGCCAGTGAGTTTTGGGGGTCATGCTGGGGGTCACGTGAAACCCCGGCGAATGGAGTGACCCCCAAATGGCTCTCACCGATACGACAATTAGGAACGCCAAGCCGGCGGTGGCCCAATACAAGCTCCATGACGAAAAGGGGTTGTTCGCGATTGTGCGGCCTACCGGTGGAAAGCTGTGGCGCTTCAAGTACCGTTACCAAGGCAAGGAACAGCAACTATCACTTGGGACCTATCCCGAGGTAAGCCTTAAGGATGCGCGTCAGCGGCGTGACGAGGCACGCCAGATGTTGGCCGACGGCAAAGACCCCAGTGCAGAAAAGAAGCGTGCTGCTGTTGCAGCGGCTATCAGTGCAGGCAACACCTTCAAGGTCGTGGCTGAGGAGTTTATTGGTAAGCGAGCACGTGAAGGTGCTGCCGAAGCTACGGTAACGAAGTCGCGATGGCAGCTTGGCCGACTTGATAAGCTGCATACCCGCCCAATCGCGGAGATCGAAGCCTTCGAGTTGCTGGCTGTACTGCGTAAAATGGAGGCAAGGGGTAACCTTGAGGCCGCTCGGCAGGTTAGGTCTTTTGCGAGCCGCGTGTTCCGATATGGGGTTGCTACTACACGCTGCAAGCGCGACATTGCTGCTGACCTGATCGGTGCGCTGACTTCCCCCACGGTTAAGCACCATGCTGCTATCGTAGAACCTTCGAAGGTCGGTGAGTTGTTGCGTTCCATCGAAGGTTACCAAGGGCAGCCGTCAACACACCTAGCCTTGCGTGTTGCCCCTCATGTTTTTGTGCGCCCCGGCGAACTGAGGCATGCTGAATGGCAAGAGTTCGACCTTGATGCAGCGCTTTGGACTATCCCTGCCGCTAGGACGAAAATGCGGAAGGCTCACCAAGTGCCGCTAAGTCGACAGGTCGTGGCGATCATGCGTGACGCAGCGCTGCTGTCTAGTGGTGGCAAACTCGTATTTCCGGGGCTTAGGGGCGGGCGTCCGCTGAGTGAAAACACCTTTAATGCCGCTCTGAGGCGGCTGGGGTATGGCCCTGATGAAATGACCGCCCACGGTTTCAGAGCCATGGCTTCGACGCTGCTGAACGAATCTGGCAGGTGGCACCCGGATGCTATTGAACGCGCTCTTGCGCACGGAGAACGGGATAAAATCCGTGCGGCTTATAACCGTGCTGCACACTGGGCTGAGCGCGTGGAAATGGCACAGTGGTGGTCTGACAACCTCGATTCGTTGCGTACTGGGGCGCAGGTTATCCCTTTCGCTGCCTAATTTTGGTCAACGAATGTCAGATGGCTAAGCGCTATTAAGTTAATGTAATTGCGCTGAAAAAATAAACCCATGCCCTGAACATACTCAGGGCAAGCATTTCCACATCCTCTCGCGAGCCGGGGGTGGACGCCCTTGGTTTTTTAGCCCCTTTCTCGCCTCCTCAACCGCAGGAGCGTTTAATGTCCAAGCACATACGAGATATCACGAACCTACCTTCGGAGGCACTTTTGCGGCTTCCCGAAGTGATTGCACTGGTAGGACTGAGCAGAGCTTCAATCTATTCTCTGGCAGGCCGCCATTCTTTCCCCCAGCCGATCAAGCTCACTGCACACGCGTCCGGGTGGCGCGTTGGCGATATTAAGTCGTGGCTGACCGATCCCGCCGGTTGGAGGGCCGCGAACATTAATGTTGGCGGAATTGCCGAAGATCGCCCTGCTACACCGACGGAGGGGCGTTGATGAACTCTCCTTCGATTAAGTCCCTGAATCGACCACAGGCTTTAAAGGTAATTGGCCAGAACATCCCCGAAATCCTTCGTGCCCGTCCTCAGTGGGTGCTCTGGCGATATATACTTAAGGATAAGCGGTGGGCTAAAGTCCCCTTCCAGCCAAGTGGCGTAACTGCCTCAAGCACCAACGCATCCACGTGGACCGCTTTCGACGAAGTCTGGCGGGTTTATAGGACGGGTGGATACGATGGTGTGGGTTTCGCTTTGAATGGCGTGCCGGACCAAAATGGCCTCACCATTGCGGCGGTAGATATGGACGGCGTGAGGGGTGATCCTGCGCGCGAGGCGCGGGCGCAAGAAATCATCACACGCCTGAACAGCTACACGGAATTGTCGCCATCTGGGGCGGGCTATCGAATTTTCACGTTGGCGCAGCCCTTGGGAAAGTCCGTAAATCACGATGGTCTCGAATTTTACGCCGGTCCGGGGCGCTATCTCACGGTTACGGGTCATGTGGTTGAGGCGGCGAATGACTGATATCGTCGCATCACCTGAGGCGTTCAGGGCATTGGTTGCGAAGTATTCGCCGGTAAACATGCGCAGCGTGCTAGATGATTGGGGTTTGCCACCACCACCAGCGCACCTGAAGCACTCGGCTTTGCGTCCGAATAGCGACCTTATGACGTACTGGCCGCCAAACATCGAAGACCTGAAAGCGGCCGCTTCAAACGTGGCGCAAACGTGCGGGGAGCGTCCCGGATGGTATGACATGACACTCGCCATAGCCGGTGATTCAGCCCGCTGGCCCCAATGTCGGGCCGAGTTGCGTGCACTGTTCCACCAGATTTCGGCCCTTGCACCAAGTTACGGCAACAATGCTCTAGGAGTGTATCCACGCGTCGAGAATGAAGCGGAATTGGATGCAGCGATTGCTCACGCGGAAAGGCGTCTAGCTAGGGGTGAAACGATCCGTACGACGGCGAGCCTTCTGGCCGTTACCGTGGCGAATGATAACATCGTGGCGGGAAGTGAAATCAGCTCTGCGAATATCCCGCTTCTTGCCCATGCGGTTCGACCCATCCCTGGGGCCAGTTACGGTGATTGTATCGCTGCAGCTCCCTTTAAGCGTAAGCCGATATTCTCGACCTCCCTATTCATCGGAGAGATCACGCTGTTGAGCGGCACAGGCGGGACAGCTAAATCAACATGGACAACAGCCCTCGCTGCCGCTCTTGCCACTGGCAAACCTCTTTTTGCATCTAATGCGCGCGTCCGCCGTGTGGTCAGTATCAATCTTGAAGATTGCATCGGCGAAGTATCGCTTCGTTTTAACGCTGTCGAACAGCATCAGGGTCTCCCGCGTAGTTCGCTTGCCAGCAATCTGCACTTGGTAGGCTCTGAAGACGCCCACCTTTTCGCGCTTGTTGAATCAGACGGGCGTGGAGGCAATCGCATTAGGGAGGAGGGCTTCGAAGAACTCCGTCGTGTAGTGCAACATCACCAAGCCGAATTGGTTATTCTGGACCCGCTGGTTCTGCTTCTCAGTGGGGGACAGAACGATGGCAATCTTGTGGGGCAGGTGCAGCGCAAGTTGAAAGCCTTGGCCACAGAACAGGGGTTTGCCATCTTGATTGTCGCCCACACCCGGAAGGGTTCGAATGCCTTGACAGATGGCGCTGATGCAACGGCGGGTTCTGCGGCGCTGACCAACCTAGCACGGGTGGGCTTGGGCATTGTTAATGTTGATGAAAAGCGCGCACAGACTCTTGGCATCATGCCGGGGGATGAATGGCGCTACCGGGAGGTAGTAAATACCAAGGCAAACCTTGCGCCTCTACAAGATGGCTTAATCTTTGAGATTGTTTCTGTCGGGATGGGCAATGGGACATCGGATTTTCCGGACGAAGATAAAGTTGCTGTAGCGGTACACTACGCCCCGCCTCCGCCGGGAACATCCCGTTTTTCAAGGCAATTGGAACGTGATGTTTTGGCCGCCATAGCCAACGGAACAAACGGCCAACCGCTATCGCCTACGTCAAAAGGCTCCCGCGCTTATAACAACATTTGTGCCTGTGCGGTTGCAAGCCACTATCCCACCAAATCAATGCAAGAGCACGAGTCCATCGCCAAGGCAGTTGTCGCAGACCTGCTAAAGCTAGGCTGGATTGAGATTATTCACACGACAACGGTCAAAGCCAGCGGCGGAACAAATCCTGCGAAGGGGTTGCGTGTTCTGTGGTCTAGTACGCCTTGGGCTCAAGAGCCCAAACCGGGCTTATTTGCATTATGACTGGGGGTTTCAGGCTTCCGCTGGATGGATACAGCGCCCTGCTTTGCGATCAACTTCACCTTGGGCAAAGGCACTACTCCCCACTTTGTGGGGGTAGTAGCCCCGGCTCCGTCACGACGCTGCTGCTAGATGAATATCTATATAGAGGTGATCATCAAGCAGCGCCTGCAGTTAACCCTTCAACGGACAACCGGTAAGGAGATTGCTGCGATGCGATTACCCTCTCTCGCCATCTTACTTATTGAAGCGGAAACGCCGCCAGGTGAATGCACAGCGTGTCTAAGCAATGTTAGGGTTTGGCCGATGGAAAGGACGGCCGCTTCCATTGGGCTTGCTGTCTTGGCAGTCCTACAAGGCTATGATCAAGTTATAGGGGCTGTACGCGACCGCACGGTATATGCGCCTAATGCTTTGGGTGCGTATTTGGACCGAGTTGGACGCCATACTGCAGAACTCTCAGCGATCTCACATGAACTGTTAGAAGCTGAGGCTGACGCGGTAAGGCGATGGGCAGGTTACCCCATCTTGAAACACGGAGTTGGGTTTGCTTGTGATCCGCTGTTTGAAGCCTTTGGCTGTATTTACGATATTTGCCTGCATGCTTTGCAGCTTTGCGAACTGCAGGCGTATATGGCTGCCAATCCTCCATCTCTAGACTGGCACAATCACCGGCTGTGGGAGCAGGCACTCGACTCATTGCAGTGGGCTTTAGGATTTGCTGTTCACGTTGCAGGCAACTTGGGTTGTCCTGAGCTTATCACAGGGAACTTTGTCGACTGTAATTGGCAGTTTGGCTTCGATCCTAGAACTGAACAACGTTATTCATGGCTAGACATCCAAGTAGAGAGCTGGCGGCGCGACAGGCATAAGCGTGCTCAACTCCTGAAGGCGGCAGCGGTGCCTACCAGAGAGGATGCTATCGCTCGGGATAGCCGGGTCAGTGAAAAAGTTCACAGCATGATTGAAGGGTTGGATGTTTTGATAACGGAGCGTGCAACATAGTTGCAGATGCCCCGCCCTGTCCTTCGTGAAAACCGGACGGGCGTGGAATCTACTTTTTAGAGGTATTACCTGGTACTTATTCTAGAGGAAATTTAACAGCATTCTAGAGGTGCTTGGAGGGCATATGGGGCGTCTAGGAAAAGGTGAGATAATCGCGCTGGTCGTTTATGCTGCTGGTATGGGAGCACTCCTCGGGCCAACCGGTCTTGCCATTTTGGCTACTATATTTGGTTTTTGGTGGTTGTATCGGGAAATCCGAAGGGCGCAGATAAACCGGCGATTTGAAAGAGTCTCCGGAAGCTATTCTATCCCTCTCGTCGTGCCAGGATTTGATGACCTTGTATGCGACCTAACTTATGAGGCGGTTTCTGGCATCTACAAGATACGCAGTATCCAACAGCGGCACCAAGCAGATGATGTTTTTGATCAGATTCCACCGGATCAGGCTGCATCAGTAAATCGACAAATTGATGAGTACATCCAAGAATTGCGCCGTTCTGGGGGCATCGCGAGGGTGTATGCTGACTATTTTTGAAGATGCGTGATTAAATGCCTTTGAGTTTTGCGGGCAAGGGGTGGGGAAGCAAATGGGCGGCGAGGTTCGAGCATCATGTTCGTGCGGCTACAATGAACTGTTCGCTGTGGGCGGCGGTAGACTTACATATCGGACATACAGCACGTTCCCGTACTACTGCTCAGACTGTGGGATCGTTGCGGCCAATAGGCCCAAATGCCCAAATTCAGCCAAGCATGTCCTAACTCGGATCGGTGGAAGCGCTAGTAACCGCCTTGCATGGGTGCGGGCATATGAAGAGAGTTTGAAGCCTCGGCGGCCCACTTTTCTCGAGCGTATCAGGTTACGTAAACCAAGGTTTCTGGTCCCTGTTGCCTCACCCCCTAATCACCGCGTGAAGTGTCAGTGGGACGACCATGAAATCTATGACGAGCCCTACAGGTGCCCTGCGTGCGAACAGACAACGCTACATTTCCAGAAAACAGGTCGACTGTTCGACTAGGGGCCCTCCCCAGCCTAAGTTTGCGTATGCTTACGCGGCTGGCTATCACCAAGAAAGCAGTTACCCGGGGGGACGCTCATGACCACTTTCGCCTCGTCGTTAAACGACTTCCTTCAAGAGTATGGGAAGGCGAGGACGGGGCAGTTCACAACCGGCGGGAGGCTGGGCGATGCCATGAAGGAGTTGCAGCGCTGGCTGCAGGCTTGCCCTCCAATCGCCTCCCGATCGACAGTTAGGGTCAAGCTAAGCGTCGGCCAGGGGAGCTGGACCAAGACACCTTGGATCGCCCTTCTTGACGATCGTGTCACCACCTCGACACAGCGCGGGATTTACGTGGTATTTCTGGTCACTGAGGACCTAAGCGCTGTCCACCTAACCATTAACCAGGGAATGACTGATTTAGTCGCGCGGCTGGGGCAGAAAGGCGCAGTTCGTGAAATGCTAAGCGTCGCAGACGCCTCTAGGCCTTTGATATCGAGCATAGTCAATGAGGGCTTTAGCCTCGACAATGCCATATCACTTAATTCGGAGACACCGGCTGCGCGCAATTATGAAGCGGGCACGATAGCGCACCTGTTAATCAATCAAGCCGATTTGCCCGATGATGCGCTGATCACGAGACAAGTGAGCACCATCCTCGAAGCTTACGACCGTTTGATTGTGGCGAGAGCTGAAGGACCACGTGGGTCGGAAAACGGCAGGCAGCCCCTTGGGAAACCAGTCACCTCTGTAACTCTACACTCGCCGACGAACCTTATCCTCTACGGTCCTCCCGGCACCGGCAAGACCTATGCAACTGCCAGTGAGGCGGTTGCTCTTTGCGGCGAAGAGGTCCCAACAGATCGCAGCGAGTTAATGAGCGTGTACCGCTCACTTCAGCAAAAGGGGCGGATCGGGTTTGTCACTTTTCATCAAAACTTCAGTTATGAAGACTTTGTTGAGGGGTTGCGGCCGGTAACTGCCAGCGAAAGCGGAAGTGAAGGGACAGGGTTTTCCTTGGAGGCTCAGGACGGGATCTTCAAGCAGATGGCTGAGCTCGCGGCCAGCAATCGCGGCAAAGCCACCCGCTTAGATCAACCAGTCATCGACCGCAGTCGCAAAATTTTCAAAATGTCTCTTGGGCGCAGCTGGGCATCGGAAGACGATGCAATATACCAGGATGCCATTCGTAACGGCTACATAGTTCTCGGCTGGGGGGGCGAGGTCGACTGGTCAGATGCTGAGTTTGACAACTGGGACGGCATCAAAAAACGCTGGCGCCAAGATCATCCGGGAGCGAGCGGCAATGATCCTAACATGTCGCAAATGTACACATTCCGCATAAACATGCAGGTCGGCTCACTGGTGGTCATTTCTGATGGCAATAAGAAGTTCCGGGCCATCGGCGAGATAATAGGCCCTTACCAATTTATCCCGGGCCCCAATGGAGAATACAATCATAGACGAGCGGTTCGGTGGCTTTGGAATGGCGACAGCCTCCCCCGTGAATTGATTTACGGGAAGGTTTTTAGTCAGGTCTCTGCCTATCAGCTCAATAGTCAGACAGTGGATTGGGTTGGTCTCGAGCAAATTGTCGGCAGCGGGGGTGGTGCAGAGAACATGAACGGCTCCCCCGAGCCATATGTGCTGATCATCGACGAAATCAACAGAGCAAATATCTCAAAGGTCTTTGGGGAGCTTATTACGCTTCTGGAACCTGACAAGCGCGCGGGAATGCCTAACGCACTTTCCGTCCGACTGCCCTACTCGAAGACCGAATTCAGTGTGCCTTCCAATCTGCATTTGATTGGCACGATGAACACTGCAGATAGATCGATTGCTTTGCTGGACACGGCGCTTAGGCGCCGGTTCCGTTTTCGAGAGTTGACACCTCGCCCTGAGTTGCTGGCTGTTATCGATGGCCTGGACCTTCCGCAGGTGCTCTCTACGATCAACCAGCGCATTGAATATCTTCTCGATCGAGAGCATCGGATCGGTCACGCGTTTTTTATGGAGTGCCAGACCCGCGAGGACGTCGACAGTGTGATGCGCGACAAAGTCATTCCGCTACTCCAGGAATATTTTTTCGAAGACTGGGGCCGGATCCGTTCCGTCCTTGGAGCGGGCTTCATAAGTGAACGCGAGATTGCACCGCCTCCTGGATTTGAGGGACTGCCGCGCAAAGTGTGGGCGGTACGCGCAGTGTTTTCAATTGCCGCCTATCAGCAGCTATTGGCCGGCGCAGCGCCTTTCTCTCTCGATAATATGGCGCCAGACGAGTGACCCATCTCTCCATTCGCGAATGGGGAAAGGCACCAGTCCAGGTAGCACCCCGAATAGGTGCATTTTCTGTAGCGCAGGCAGAAGCACTAGTGGCTGCAGCGAAGGCACATCCTCTCGGGGGCCAGGAGGGAACTCGCATCCTTTGCGATCACCGGCATTATCTCAAAGCCCAGCAAATGGTTGGGGTGATCGCTGCTCCGGGTTGCAGCCTAGAGATCCTGCCAAAAGTCGATCCGGATACGTTGGACGATGACGCGCCGACAGTTCGGGCCCAACTAATTAGGCTGCTCGACATCTCGCTAGGGCTCAACATCGGCGCGGGAGCCTCAACCGCAATGGCCCGGGGGGCCGAGACACTGCTCGACATCTTCATAAGAGTGTTCGCTCAGCGTCTCTTATCGGAGACTAGGCGCGGTTTGCCGCGACTTTACGTTTCCCAGGAAGACCACCTTTCGGCCCTTCAGGGACGCCTGAATGTGGTGCGTCAATTTACGGCAAATGCTGTTCGTCCGGATAGATTGGCATGCGATTTTGATGTCCTTTCCCATGACATTGCGTTGATGCGCGTGATGGCCGGGACGGTTGTTGCGCTCAGAAAACACGCCCGCGCACCGGACAGCCAGCGTTTACTAGATGAACTTCGCTTTGTTCTAGCGGACGTTACCGTTTTGCCTATTTCAGCTCTCCCTTGGCAGGATGTGCGGATCGACCGGACTAACCAGCGTTGGGCTGACCTATTCGCGCTGTCGAAACTGCTTTTGATGCGGGATTGGCAAACAACGCATCACGATAATCGATCGCGGGACGGGATTACCCTTCTATTCCCGATGAATGACCTATTTGAGAGCGCAGTGGCGACATTGCTTCGACGCGAATTAGCTGGCCGAGGCGTTGAGGTGGTTGAGCAAGGAGGTCTGCGTTACTGCCTCGGCGACTGGGACCAAGAGCGAGAATGTAAGGGAAACGCCTTCCAAACCCGCCCCGATATTATTCTGCGCCGGGATGGGAAGGTTCTCGCCATCATAGATACCAAATGGAAGGCCTTGGCCTCAGAACCTCTGAGCCGGAAGGGCGGTGTGTCCCAAAGCGACGTTTACCAGCTTATGGCTTACGCGCGTGTATATCAGTGCGGCCGACTCGTGCTACTTTATCCCTGCTCCCACGGCCAGAGCGGTGGCGAAATTAGGCGTTTTGGCATCGACGGCGGGAGTGAAATGCTTTCTTTGCACCGTGTCGACTTGGCGGCGTCAGCTAAAGAACTTGCAGGGGCCTTGTCTTGCATCGCGCAGGAGCTGCTCGCCGCTTAGGAATTGACTGGTTGACTAGGAGCAGCGAGGACACTGCGACATGACCGCCCAAATGCCCGAGGTACTAATCATGGACGGGATGTCGCATGCAATGCATTCGCTCCCGTTAGGCCGCTACTTCGCGGACAGTTCGCGTCGACCTGCGCTTAGACATCCCCACACGGCATGCTGGCGGGGATATGTCGGCACATGGGAGGTTGCCAACGACAAGCTATATCTGGTTGGTTTTGAAGGGTGGGCTGCTGATGGCTCTAAGCTGACGCTCGGTGACATCTTCCCGGATCGGATCGGCAGGGTTTTGGCCAGTTGGTTTTCCGGTAAGGTTAAGATCCCCAGCGGGGAACTGCTACAATACAACCATCTAGGTTTTGCCAGTGCTTATGAAGCCGACATTATCCTTAAGTTCCGCAAAGGCGTGTTGTTGAGCCGCAGGGTAAGAGACAACCGCCGGAGCCTGTTCAGCAAGTTCATGAGGTATCTATGGGGCAGCTTGTAAAGGCTTCGTGCTCGACTTGTGGGTTCGAAAAGCTCGCCGAAATCGGCGGCGGGATGCAGGACTTCGAGACGCAAAGCTACTTCCCCTATCTATGCGAAGTATGCGGCATGGTGTCGGCAAATATCGCTGAGCATATTGTGGTTTGCCCAGTAGACCACCGGCACAGGATCGCTCGCTATGGCGGCAGTGTCAGTCAACGGGTTGCGGAAGAACCTGCAGAGCCTGCCCCAGAGAGACGCGCGCCGACATTGTTAGAGCGCCTTGGCCTGAGGAAGCGGGCCGTAGCCAAACCGACACCACGTTTTGACGTACCTGCAGTTTGTCGATGGGATGATCACGAGATATTGTTTGGGGCGTATGAGTGCCCATCGTGTCATGCGCAAAGCCTGTATTTTGAAAACACCGGAACCTTCTTCGATTGAAAGGCGGGGGGCGTTAATCACTGGCTCGAGTGGGTGGGATCACAATGTTGATCGAAAACTTGTTTTGCTGCTGGGCTTCTGGTTCCGCGTAAAGGCCTTGCAGTTTTGCAGCAGATTCCACCCCTCGGTGCAATTGGCCACTAACTGCTGCCAGAGCCGAGTGCAGGTTGTCGTTTGCAGCGGCGTCTGCCGCTCCTTCGAGGCGGTCCAGCGAACGGACAAGCCGGTTTAAAAGGCCGGTCAACGTTAGGACTTCCTGAGGGCTGGGCGTGTCCCCAAGTGCGATTGCAGTCGCGCGTTCGACTGTCTCGCGGTTCTCTCTAATGGGTCGCAACACTCTGGCAGCTGCCGCCATCTTCGGGGCAAGGCACTTGGCTCTATGTCTCCCGAGAGCGGATTTGCTCACCCCAAATTGGTTTGAAGTTGGGATCAGTGCGCAGCCAGCCGACAGGGCTTCGTCAATCGCGACAAGATCGAGGTGCGTGCAAACGGAGCAACAGGGTGCGGCCATAAATGATACATTATCACATTGCGGTGTGAGCCGCTAGGGTTTCCCAACCTTCCCAAGCAACGGTTGCGATGCATCGAACAGATTGGCAGCCCCGTGGGGGTATTAGCCTTTGGCCCCACCCCCACCCCATTGCCGTTACAAGGGACACGATTTGCGGCCCAACTACCACCGCCGAACCCGTAGCGCATTTACCTGCGAGGCATGACAAGCAGGGGCAATCTGGCCCAGATTAGTGGTGTGAGGTGGTTCTGCTCTAGGTGTCGACAACCACCAAAAACTTCAAGCTGCAAAAGCGGTTGGGGGTCACTTTGGGGGTCACTTTCAAAGTGCAACTACAATACACATTTAATATCAGTTGTTTGATTACATTTCGCGGTTCCCTTCACCTCCATTACTCCCTCATCGCCGATTGCCATGCTGCCGTAAGCGCGGCGCTTTCGCCTGTGCCAAAGACGTAACGGTCGGGGCGGACGAGGACGGTGGGGGCGGCGTGCTGGTCGAGCCAGGCGGTGAGCGCCGGGGCTAAGGGGGCGAGGCGGGGCTCGGCGAGGGTGTCGCGGGTGAGCAGCCAGTGACCCATGCCGAGCACATCGTCGAGGCGTTCGCCCTCAGGGCTCACCGGCTGAGGGAAGTAGCTGCCCGCGGCCGGACTGCCGGCGAGGATCATTCCGCTGGCGATCGGCGGATATTCGAGCGCGCCATCGCCGCTCTGCCCGGCTTCGCGCGCGGCGAGCATCTGGGCATCGCGCATTGCGGCGGCGGCGGGATCGGTGATGCACACCGTGCGGCCCATCATCACTGCCATTTCGATGGTTGCGCGCAGGTTCGGCGCGCGTTCGGGCTGATAGCTGTCGAGCAGGGCATCGCCTGCTTGATCCTGCGTCACGGCGGCGAGTTTCCACGCGAGGTTGGCCGCATCGCGCAGGCCCGAGCACATCCCCTGGCCGGCAAACGGCGGGGTCTGGTGGGCGGCGTCCCCGGCCAGCAGCACGCGGCCTTTGCGCCACTGTTCGGCGATGCGCGCGCGGAAGGTGTAGACGGCCTTGCGTTCGAGCGTGACCGCGCCCGCCACGTTCCACGGGGCGAGCAGCGCCTCAATCGAGGGATCGGCGCTGATTTCGCTGGGATCCTCGCCTGGCAGGATCATGAATTCCCAGCGGTGCCGGCCCTCGCCCATCAGCACGCAGGTTGTCGGCCGGGCGGGATCGCAGATCTGGAGGTTGGCCTTGGGCAGGCGCTCGAAATCGTGGACGATGGTATCGACCACGAGCCACGGCTCTTCAAAGCCGAGATCCTCGAACAGGATGCCGCAGGCCTCGCGCACCGGGCTGCGCGCGCCATCGGCGCCGACAAGGTAGCGTGCGCGCAGCGCGCGTTCGCCATCCGGGCGCTCCAGCCGGGCGGTGACGCCGGCGTCATCCTCGACAAAGGACAGCAGTTCCCAGCACGAGTTCAGCGCGGCCTGCGGGTATTGCGCCAGCTGCGCGCGCAGGGCCGCTTCGATGCTGGGCTGGTGGATCATGTTGGCGCTGGGCCAGCCCCCGGCCCCGACCCGGTCGGAGCCTTCAAAGCGCAACAGGATCTCGCCGCTGGCGGTGAGGAAATCATAGCGCTCGGTCGTGCGGCTGGTGGCGATCACGGCGTCGGCCACGCCTGCTTCCTGCAGGATGCGGATCGCTTCGTGATCGAGATGGGCGGCGCGCGGCAGCGGGTAGATGTCCGCTTCCTTTTCCGCGACGATCACCGAAACCCCGCGCCGTGCCAGCAGCAGCGCCAGGGTCACCCCGGTGGGGCCGCCCCCGGCGATCAGGACATCGCAGTCAAACCGCCCATGCTCGCTCATGCGCTTATCCTTCTGCCTGCATGGGGGCTTCGATGTGGCCGAGTTCGTCGATCTCGATCCGCACCACGTCGCCGGGCTGGAGGAACTGGCGCGGGTCCATCGCCGCGCCGACGCCGCCAGGGGTGCCGGTGAAGATCACATCGCCCGGCTCCAGCGTCATCGCGGCCGAGAGGTGCGCGATCTGCTCCCACAGGTTGAAGACGAGGTGCTGGGTGTTCGAATCCTGCCGCTTTTCGCCGTTGACGAAGCAGCGGATGCCAAGGCGGTGCGGATCGCCGATTTCGTCCGCCGTGGTCAGCCACGGGCCCATCGGGGCGTGGGTGTCAAAGCTTTTGCCGAGCGACCACTGCGGGGTGGCGTGTTGGGTCATGCGTTCGGTGGCATCGTTGCCGACGCAGTAGCCGAACACGTAGTCCTTCGCTTCGGCGGGGCTGACGTGCTTGGCGCGCTTGCCGATCACGGCGACCATTTCGGCTTCGTAGTCGTTGGTCATGGTACCGCGCGCGATCAGGATCGGATCGAAGGGGCCGTTGACGCTGGTCTGGGCCTTGGTGAACCACACCTGCTTTTCGGGCGTGCCCATCTTCGATTCCGCGATGTGGTCGGCATAGTTGAGCCCGATCGCGAAGATCTTGCCCGGGCGCAGCACCGGCGCGCAGAGGTGGACCGAGGCGAGCGGCACGCCGCCGCCGGCAGCGGCCTTGGCCTCAAGCTGGGGCTTTACCTCATGCCAGCGCCCGATCAGGTCGATCATCGTGCCCTCTATGCCGGTGTCGACGATGTGATCGCCGGTCACGATCCCGGTGCGGGTCAGGCCGTTGGCTTCATAGGTGGCGAGCTTCATGCGGGGGTTCCTTTCGGGCTGCGGCGCAGCAGCCGCTTGATGCGCAGGGTAAGCGCGGTGAAGAAGGCGACGAGGCCGGCGGGCGGCGGAGCCTTGCCGGCGAACATCGGATGGGGGTTGCCCCATTGCACGCCGAGCAGCGCGCTCATCGGCATGATCTGGGGCGGGTCGGACGCGGTCAGCAGATCGCCGTCGGTCCAATGTTCGAGTTCGTGACCCCAGGGATCGCGCCAGTAATCGAACACCTGGCTGCCCATGATATGGCGCCCCACCCCCCAGGCGGGATCGCGCTGCGCGGCCCGAAGGTGCTGATGGCCGAGCATCAGGTCATCGAGGTTGGCGACTTCGAAGGCAGCGTGGAGGATGTCGCACTTTTGCGGCAGCTGGGCGAGGAACAGGGTGTGGTGATCGGCCGGCTTGTCGCCCCGGTCGCAGCGCATGAACGCGCCGAGCGGGACGCCCTTGGCGGCTTCAACCTCGTCCGAGGTGAGGAAGCCGAAGCGCGCCTTGTACCAGGCTTCGGAGGTGCGAAAGTCCGAGACGTTGAGCACCGCGTGACCGATCCGGCGGACATGGGCGGGGCCGTGGGCGAGGCGCACCAGTTGGCGAAAGCGGGGGCGGGCGGCGGCGGTGTTGCGGGGCTGATCGGGGAAGGGCAGGCTGGCATCGCCCAGCGCCTGCCCGGCGACGACTTCGACGCGGAACCCGTCGGGATCGGTCAGACGCACCACTTTGCCCCCGCCCGGTTCGCCGAGGTCTTCGACCACCGCGCCATCGTGCGCGGCGAGCGTTTCGAGATCGGCAACACTGGCGGCGCGAAAACCGATGCCGCGAAAGCCGGCCTCGCCCGGTTCGGTGACGTGGAGGAACGGGCGCCCATCGGTGCCCCGGGCATAGAGCCGCCCGCCATCGGTAAAGCAGGTCAGGCCGAAATCGGTGAGGAAGCGCCGCATTTCGGCAAGGTCGGGCGCGGCGTAGCGCACATGGGCGATGTCTTCGACGCGGATCACGCTCACTGTCCCTCTCCCGCCCATGCGAATGCTAGCGATTCGCACTTGACTGTTTGGTCAAATTAGCCTTGTTGACCATTCAGTCAAGAGTTGTATCGAACCCCCATGACCACCCCTGCCGCCCAGCCCAATCCGCGCGCCGCGCGCACCCGCGCTGCCCTGCTCGCCGCTGGGTTCGAACTGTTGGCCGAACGCCCGATCGATGCCATCGCGATCGACGAGGTCGTGGCCCGCGCGGGCGTGGCCAAGGGCAGCTTCTTCAACCATTTCACCGACAAGCCGGGCTTCGCCAATGCGATCGGGGCGGCGGTGCGGATGGAGCTGGAGGCGCGGGTTGATGCGGCCAACGATGGGGTCAGCGATCCGGTGGCGCGCCTCGCCGGCGGGATGCGGGTGGCGGTCGATTTCGCGCTGACCGACCGTGACCGGGCGATCGTGATGCTGCGGGGGCTGGAAACAGCGACCGGGCAGGGCCACGATCTCAACCGCGGGATCCGCGCCGATTTCGAAGCACTGATCGCCGCCGGCCTCGCCCGGCCCGAAGCCGCCAGCACCGGCGTGCGCTATTGGCTGGGGCTATGCCAGGTGGCCCAGCTCAACGTGATCGAGCGCCAGCCGCCGCGCGCCGATGCAGCCGCGCGGCTGCGGGATATGCTCGTGCTGGGGTTGAGCGGGCTGGGCGTTCCCGAAGGGCGCGCCCGCGCGATGGCCGAGGCAAGCGCCGCCGCGCTCTAGTGCGCCTCTGCGCCTTCGGGGCGCAGCCGCACCGGCACGAACAGCAGCGCCGTGATCATCAACAGCCCGATCGAGATCGCCTGGATCGGGGCATAGCTGCCGAACCGGTCGAAAGTCAGGCCGAAGGTGACGATCCCCAGCGCCGTGCCGATCCAGCCCAGCCCGTGAAGCGCACCGAACACCGTGCCATAGCGCGCGGTGCCAAACCGGCGGGCGATGAAATAGGCAAAGATCCCCATGTCGGCGCCCTGCAGCATCCCCAGCACCGCGCAGGCCCCCATGACCGGGGCCGCCAGTGAGGTGTGGAACAGGAACACGGCAAAGCCCGTGCCTGGGATTGCGGTCAGCAGGATGGCGACCAGGCGCGGGTCGAACCGGTCGAGCAGCCAGCCCCCACCGATCTTGCCGATGAACTGCCCGGCGGCGAAGGCCGACAGGCCAAGGGCGGCGGTTTGCGCCGACAAGCCTTCGTCCTGGATCATCGGGGAGAGCTGGCTGATCGCGCCCGAGATCGCGACATTGGCGAGGAAATTGGCCCCGGCAAGCTGCCAGAAATCGCGTTCGCGCAGGAACGCGGCATCGCTTTTGCCGCCTGCCCCGCCGGTCAGCGGCGCGGCGGCCGCCATCGCCATGCCGCGCGGCATCAGCAGCAGCACCAGTGGCATCCCGACAACCAGCCCGATCAGCGCCAGCATCATGAACCCGCTGCGCCAGCCCGATGTCGCGATTACCTGTTGCAGGATCGGCGGCACGAAGATCGTCGCCAGCGAAGCTCCCGCGCCGACAATCCCCAGTGCGAGCCCGCGATAACGGCGGAAATGGGCATTGACCGGGCGGGTCAGCAGCACCGCGCTCGCCCCGCCGCCAACCAGCCCCGACAGCGCGACCGTGGCCGCGAGCACGCCCAGCGAATGCATCAGCTTGGCCTGGGTCAGTTCGATCGCGCCCATGATCAGGCTGCTGGCGATGAACACCCGGTGGAAGCCCTGCAGATCAGCCAGCCGCCCGATCAGCGGCGCGCCCAGCGCTGCGGTGATGATCAAGGCCTGGACCATCCCGGTCTCGCCCCGGCTCAGCCCCAATTCGTGGGCCATCGGGATCAGGAACATCGAGAAGGTGTAGAACACCAGCGAAATGCCCGTGGCATTGGCCAGCGCCGCCCCGGCGGTGATCCGCCAGCCGAGCCGCCATTCGCTGTCGCGCCCGGCCTCGTTTATGCCGGCCACCGGGCTCAGTCCTCGACCGCGAAAGTGATTTCGGCGTGTTCGCCGAGCCGCTTGACGAGCGCCTCGCCCAGCAGTGCGCCCGGGGTCGATATCGCACCCGCTGCCGGGCACGACAGCAGCGCGATCCCGGTTTCGGCGATCATCCGGCTGGTCGAGCCATAGCCGGGATCGTAGCGGCCCTTGACCCCATAGCGCAGGCTGCGGCCATCGGGATATTCGCCGATGAACAGCACGTCGTAGAAGCCGGTGTCGCGTTCTTCCTTGGTCGGGCCTTCGCCGGGCTTGGGATCGTTGGCGTTGCCAATCATCGGCGTGCTCGCCATGTGCTTGGCGATGGCTTCGCCCTGATCGCCCGGCCCCGTCAGCACCATTTCGTCATAGACGAAGTCCGCGCCATAGGGGTGGCCGAGCAGGAAATTGGTGCGGTGGACGTTCTTGGTGTTGATCGTCGCCATGATGAACGGCGCGCACCACGAACCCAGCGCGTCGTCGAACAGCGGCGCATCGCCCAGCGGCTGGTCCGGCCCGGCAAAGCCCGGGGTGAGGCCAAACGGGCTCATCATGTATTGCAGCAGCGCGGGATGCGCTTTCAGCGTCGCCATCGTTGCGGTCAGGCTGGCCGCCGTCCCGCCCGAGAACTTGCCCTGCATCGCGCGCACCCGGCCCTTTACCCGCGGTGCGGGCGCGCCAAAGCGGGCCTTGGCCGCCTGCTGGAGCATCAGCACGCCGAGATCGAACGGGATCGAATCGAAGCCCGAGGAAAACGCGATCCGCGCGCCCGAGGCCTGAGCGGCGGCGTGATACTTGTCGGCCATCTGGCGCATCCACACCGGCTCGCCGCAGAGGTCGGCATAGTCGGTGCCGGCGGCCACGCAGGCGGCCAGCAGCGGTTCGCCATAGAGCTGGTAGGGCCCAACCGTGGTGATCACCACGCGGGTCTGTTCGGCGAGCGCCTTCATGCTGGCGGGATCATCGGAATTGGCGACGATCAGCGGCGTATCGGCCGGCGCGCCGATCAGATCGCGCACCTCGGCCAGCTTGTCCGCGCTGCGCCCGGCCATCGCCCATTTCGGGCCTTGTCCCTGATAGTGATGGGCCAGGTATTCAGCGACGAGGCGGCCGGTATAGCCGGTCGCCCCATAGACGACGATATCGAACGGCCGATCAGCCTTCCCGGAATTCTGGGCGGTCATGCAAGCTCTCCATTGCCGCCGAATCTGCACCGTCCGGCTGGGGCGAACCTGCACGATCCGGGGGCAATGTCGAACTGAATTTGCCTGACGTTACGGCAGGCTGGCCTTGCTGGACGGCGTGTCAGCCGCCCTTGCGTGCGTCCATGCTCATCCCGCCGGCGCCGTGGGCGTAGAGCGTCAGGAAGCCGCCCGCCATGGCGAGGTTCTTCATGAACATGATCATCATGATCTGGTCGGCGAAGTTGCGGTGGAAGATCACCGCCGTGACCACGCAGAACCCGGCGAGCAGCAGCGCCACGATGCGGGTCTGGAAACCGACGAGGATGGCCAGGCCGCCCAGCAGTTCAAACAGGGCTGCCGGAAGCGCCAGCGCCGATGGCAGGCCCATCGCCGCCATATAGGCGCCGGTCGCGGCAATCGCGCCCAGCTTGCTCACCCCGCCCAGAATGAAGATCAGGGCCATCAACACGCGCCCAAGCGGCGCTGCGAGATTCGTCATTGTGTTTCTCCCCCCATCGGGCCGCCCATTGCGGCCTCCGGGAGGGGAAGGAGAATCGATTACGCTACGGCACGCAAGCGAAATGTCAGAAGTGGTATTGCCGGCTGGCAAGATCGAACATGATTTCCTCGCTGCCGCCCCCGATCGCCATGACCCGGACCTCGCGGTAGATCCGCTCGATCCGGCCGCCGCGCATGAAGCTGGCCCCGCCAAGGATCTGGCAGGCCTCGCGCGCGCAGAATTCCATGGTCTGGGTGGCCTGCACCTTGAGCAGCGCAAAATCGCCGGGGAAGGCCTTGCCGTGGATCACGCTCCACGCGCACTGGTCGATCCAGGCCTGGGTGGCGGAGATGCGGCGCACCATGTCGGCCAGCTTGTGGCGGATCACCTGATTGGTGATCAGCGGTTTGCCGAAGGTTTCGCGTTGCCGCGCCCAGTCAAGCGCGTCTTCAAAACAGATCCGGGCAAAGGCATTGGCCTGCTGGCTCATCCCCAGCCGCTCGCCATTGAAATTGCGCATGATCCCGGCAAAGCCGCCGTTCTCGGGGCCGATCAGGTTTTCGGCGGGAACTTCGACATTGTCGAAATGGATCGAGGCGGTGTCGCTCGAATGCCAGCCCATCTTGGCGAGCGGCGCGCGGCTCACCCCGGGGCGGTCCAGTTCGACCAGCAGCAGCGAAATCCCGCCGATGCCGGGGCCGCCGGTGCGCACGGCCAGCGTGATATAGTCCGCCCGCACGCCCGAGGTGATGAAGGTCTTTTCGCCATTGACGATATAGGCCGCGCCCTTGCGTTCGGCCTTGGTGCGCAGGTTGGCCACGTCCGAGCCGCCGCCCGGCTCGGTAATGCCGAGCGCAATGAGCTTGTCCCCGGCGAGCACGTCGGGCGCGATCCGGCGCTTCATCGCCTCGCTGCCCATGGCTAGGATCGGCGGCAGGCCGATCCCGTGGGTCATCAGCGAGGCGCAGATCCCGCCCGCACCGGGCCGGGCCAGTTCCTCGGTCTGGACGAGGGAGTGGAACAGGGTGAAGCCATCGCCCGTGCCGCCGAATTCTTCGGGGTAATTGAGCCCGAGCACCCCGGCTTGCGCGGCCTTGCGGTGCAGTTCGCGGGGCAGTTCGCCGGCGGCTTCCCAGGCATCGACATGCGGGGTGATTTCGCGGGCGACGAAGGCGCGGACCGTGTCGCAGACCGCTTCGTGGGTGTCATCGTAATAGGGGGACCGCGCGCGCCACTGGTCGAACATCGGAGTGGTCATCGGCGCGCATCCTTGCGGTCTAGGGGTTACAGGCGGGGCAGGGTGACCCCGCGCTGGCCCATGTACTTGCCGCTGCGGTCGCCATAGCTGACTTCGCAGGGTTCGTTCCCTTGCAGGAACAGGAACTGGCACGCGCCCTCGTTGGCATAGATCTTGGCCGGGAGCGGCGTGGTGTTCGAAAATTCGAGCGTCACGTGGCCTTCCCATTCGGGTTCGAGCGGGGTGACGTTCACGATGATCCCGCAGCGGGCATAGGTGCTCTTGCCAAGGCAGATCACCAGCACATCGCGCGGGATGCGAAAATATTCGACCGTGCGCGCCAGGGCAAAGCTGTTGGGCGGAATGATGCAGCAGTCGGTCTTCATGTCGACGAAGCTGTCGTCGGAGAAGTTCTTGGGATCGACCACTGCCGAATGGACGTTGGTGAACACCTTGAATTCGTCGGCCACGCGCGCGTCATAGCCATAGGACGAGAGGCCATAGCTAATCACGCCGTCGCGCTGTTGGCGCTCGACAAAGGGTTCGATCATGCCCGAGCGGCGGGCTTCTTCGCGGATCCAACGGTCACTGAGAATCGACATTCCGGTGTGATGCCGCCCCCGGCGCCCGGCATCAAGTGTCAGACGCCGTGATAGGCCCTGAACCATTGCACAAAGCTGGGGACACCCTGCTCGATGCTGGTCGTGGGCGCATAGCCAAGGTCGCGGTTGATCGCGCTGATATCGGCATAGGTCTTGTGAACATCGCCGGGCTGCATCGGCAGGAATTCGATGTCCGCCTTTTTGCCGCAAGCCTCTTCGAGCAAGCCGACGACTTTCATCAGCGGTTCGGAGCGGTTGTTGCCGATGTTGTAGAGCGCGTGCGGCTTTACGCTGCCTCCGGCCTTTTCGGCGCCGTCATCGGCGGGCGCATGATCGAGGCAGGCCTCCACCCCGGTGATGATGTCGTCGATGTAGGTGAAGTCGCGCTGCATGTCGCCGTGGTTGAACACCGGGATCGGCTCGCCCGCGAGGATCCGGCGGGTGAAGTTCCACAGCATCATGTCAGGCCGGCCCCAGGGACCATAGACCGTGAAGAACCGCAGCCCCGTCAGCGGCAGGCGGAACAGATGGGCGTAGGTTTCGCTCATCAGCTCGTCCGCGCGCTTGGTCGCCGCATAGAGCGAGACGGGATGATCGACCCGGTCCTCGACCGCGAAGGGCAGCTTGGCATTGCCGCCATAGACCGAGGAGGAGCTGGCATAGACCATGTGCTCCACCGCCCGGTGGCGCGCGAGTTCCAGCAGGTTGACGTGGCCCGCAAGGTTCGATTGCACATAGGCCTGCGGGTTTTCGAGCGAATAGCGCACCCCGGCCTGGGCCCCCAAGTGGACGATGCGGTCGATCTGCGTGCCATCAAGCGCTGCATTCAGCGCCGCCATGTCCGAGAAATCGAGGTGGTGGAAGGTAAGGCGGTTGCCCCCGGCCTCGGCCAGTTTCGCCACCCGGTCACGCTTGAGGCTGACCTGGTAATAGTCGTTGAGGTTATCGATCCCGATCACGATGTCGCCTCGCGCCAGGAGACGCTCGGCCAGACAGAACCCGATAAATCCGGCCGCGCCGGTAACCAATACACGCATAGGTAATCCTTTAATCGCGCCGTCCTCTATCGTCGCGCTCTTATTTTGCGGTTAATATTCGTGCGTTAGGGGTGCGCCCCATGACCCAGTCCGCCCACAAGATCCTCGTCGTCTTCGGGACTCGCCCCGAAGCGATCAAACTGTTTCCCGTTATCGCCGCGCTTGAGGCCGATCCGCGCTTTGCGCCGGTGGTCTGCGTCTCGGCCCAGCACCGCGCGATGCTGGATCAGGTGCTGGCGATCGCCGGGATCGTGCCCGATCACGATCTTGACCTGATGAAGCCCGACCAGACGCTTGATGGCCTGACCGCCGCGCTGCTGACCCAGCTGGGCGCGGTGATGGATGAAGATCGCCCCGCCCGCGTGATCGTGCAGGGCGATACCGCCACCGCAATGGCTGGCGCGCTCGCCGCCTATTACCGCAAGATCCCGGTCGACCATGTCGAGGCCGGGCTGCGCTCGGGCAATATCTATCACCCCTGGCCCGAAGAGGTGAACCGCAAGATCATCGGCGCGATCGCCAGCCTGCACTTCGCCCCGACCGGGGTGAGCGAGGCGGCGTTGCTGGCCGAGAACGTTTCGCCCGAGCGGATCCATGTCACCGGCAACACGGTGATCGATGCGCTGCACTGGGTCGGCGCGCGGATCGAGGAAGCGCCCGAGCTGGTGTCGGGCCTCGCCGAGCTGGAAGCGCGCTTTGCCGGCAAGCGGATCATCGGCGTCACCAGCCACCGCCGCGAGAATTTCGGCGGCGGGCTGGAGGCGATTGCCGAGGCCGTGCGCCAGATCGCCGCCCGCGATGACGTGGCGGTGATCTTCCCCGTCCACCCCAATCCCAACGTGCGCAAGGTGATGGACGCCGCGCTCGCGGGGCTGGCCAATGTCGCGCTGATCGAGCCGCTCGACTATCCGCATTTCGCCCATTTGCTGGGCATGGCCGAGATCATGCTGACCGACAGCGGCGGGGTGCAGGAAGAGGCCCCGGCGCTGGGCAAGCCGGTGCTGGTGATGCGCGAGACGACCGAGCGTCCCGAAGGCGTCAGCGCGGGCACGGCGCGGCTGGTTGGCACCGACACCGCGCGGATCGTTTCCGAAATCTTCAGGCTTCTCGACGATAGCAGCGCCTACGAAAGCATGGCGCGGGCGCACAATCCCTTTGGGGATGGGCACGCCGCGCGCCGGATCGTGGAGCTGATCGGACATGAAATCGGACGTTAAACCGCAAGTCTGCGTTGTTGGCCTGGGCTATATCGGCCTGCCCACCGCGGCGATCGTTGCCCGTGCGGGCTGCCGGGTACGCGGGGTCGATGTCTCCGCCAAGGTGGTCGAGACGATCAATCGCGGCGAGATCCATATCGAGGAAGTCGATCTGGATGGGCTGGTCCAGGGCGTGGTCGCGCGCGGGCTGCTCTCGGCCTCGACCGAGGTCGAGCCTGCCGACGTTTTCGTGATCGCGGTGCCGACCCCGTTCGACGCCGATCATGCGCCCGACATTTCCTATGTTCTGGCCGCGGGCGAAGCGGTCGCCAAGGTGCTCAAGGCGGGCGACACGGTGATCCTTGAATCGACCTCGCCGGTCGGCACCACCGAGGCGCTGCGCGATCTGATCGCCGCGCGCCGCCCGGATCTCAAATGCCCGGGGCTGACCAGCGAAACCCCCGACCTGTCGATCGCCTATTGCCCCGAGCGCGTCCTGCCCGGCCGCATCCTTGAGGAATTGGCGGGCAACGATCGCTCGATTGGCGGGATCACGCCGCGCTGCGCGCGCAAGGCGCTGGCTTTCTACAAACGCTTCGTGCGCGGCACCTGCGTCACCACCGATGCCCGCAGCGCCGAGATGACCAAGCTGGTCGAAAACGCCTACCGCGACGTCAACATCGCCTTTGCCAACGAGCTGTCGATCGTCTCCGACCGGATGGGGCTCGATGTCTGGGAAGTGATCCGGCTCGCCAACCGCCATCCGCGCGTCAACATCCTCACCCCCGGTCCTGGCGTGGGCGGGCATTGCATCGCGGTCGATCCGTGGTTCATCGTCCACGGCGCGCCCGAGGAAACCCCGCTGATCCGCACCGCGCGCGGGGTCAACGATGGCAAGATCCATCACGTCATCGCCCGCGCTGAAGCGCTGATCGAGGCCCACCCGCAGGCCCGGATTGCCTGCCTTGGCCTCGCCTTCAAGGCCAATATCGATGACTTCCGCGAAAGCCCGGCGCGGCTGGTCGCGGTCACGCTCGCGCGCAAATATGGCGAACGGGTCAGCGTGGTCGAACCCTATGCCGGCGAACTGCCGCGCGAATTTGCCGGCACGGCGGCGCGGCTGGTCGATGTCGATACCGCGCTCGAACAGGCCGAAATCCTGATCGTGTTGGTCGATCACGATGCCTTCAAGGCCGTCCCGCTGGCCGAACGCGCGGGCAAGCTGGTCTATGACACGCGCGGGATCTGGCTCGATCAGCCCAAACCGGCCGGCAGCGTCAGCGAAGGCCTGCGCCTCGCCAGCTAAGCAGGCTTGCCAAGGACAAAGGCTGTGGCATCCTCCCTGCGGACTTGATCCGGGGGGAGTTTCGCCATGACCGCACTGCGGCTGTATCTGATCGTCTGCTGGACCCTGCTGCTGGCCTTCACCGCCTTCGTCGTGGGGCGCGAGGGGCTGGGGCTACTGCCGGTGTTTTTCGGCGCGATCGGCGAGGGGCGCTGGCCGGGTCAGTTCAACGCCGATTTCCTCTCGCTGCTCGCCCTGTCGGCATTGTGGACCGGGTGGCGCAATGGCTGGAGCCCGAGCGGCTGGGCGCTCGCCGTGCTGGCCTTCCTGCTCGGCGGAGGTTTTGCCATGGCCTACATCCTGGTGCTGCTGCACCGCGAACGGGGCGACATGGGGCGCGTTCTCATGGGTGTGAACGCGCCGCCACGCGGATAAAGGTTTACAACCCCTGGGTCACGAACACGCGGTAGTCGGCGCCCTGGAAGCGGTGCTTGCGCGCGTCCTGATAAGCGTCCGAACGATACCAGGCGAGCGCCTCGTCCATTGTCGGGAACTCGATGATTACCGAGCCATCGGCCGGTGCACCTTCGAGTGTTTCGATCGCGCCGTAAAAGGCCAGCGGCTTGCCGGCATGGCCCGCCAGCGAAGGCCCGGCGGCCGCGCCATAGGCTTCCATCGCGGGGACATCGTGCACGCGTTCACGGATGAAGACGATATAGGCGGCCATTGAAAATCCTCTCTTTTGTGGTTCGAGAGGCGATGATGCCGACTCCCCGCGGGCTTGGGAAGAGGGCGCTTACAGCGGGCAGCAAAAACCCGGCAGGACGGCGCTGCGTCATGCCGGGCTCTTGATCTGGGCCGCCGGGGCGGCTGTGCGCCTTATTCGGCGGCGACAGTCCCGCCGAACATGTCGGGTTCGTGGGCTTCGTCGCCGGCTTCGTTGGCGGCATCGCTGGTGCGGGCCTTGCGGCGGGCATCGAAGCTCGACCACACGTCCTGCCAGTTGCCCTTGGTCGCGCCCTTCGAATATTCGGTAGCGCGGGTTTCGAAGAAGTTGGCGTGCTCCACCCCGTTGAGCAGCGGCGCGAGCCACGGCAGCGGGTGATCCTCGATCATGTAGATCGCCGGGAGGCCCAGCTGCGACAGGCGCCAGTCGGCGATGTAGCGGATGTAGCGCTTGATTTCCTTGGCGCTCATGCCGGGGACCGGACCCTGTTCGAAGGCGAGGTCGATGAAGGCATCTTCAAGCCGCACGGTCTTCTGGCAGCAGTCGATGATGTCTTCCTTGACCGACTTGGTCAGGCAGTCGCGTTCCTTGACGAAGGTGTGGAACAGCTTGGTGATGCCTTCGCAGTGCAGGCTTTCGTCGCGCACCGACCAGGTCACGATCTGACCCATGCCCTTCATCTTGTTGAAGCGCGGGAAGTTCATCAGCATGGCGAAGCTGG
>CALKVF010000040.1 GCA_937996535.1 uncultured Novosphingobium sp.
CCCCGTCCATCAGGATGCGGCCGCTGTCGGGCCGGACCAGCCCCATGATCGAATAGAAGCAGGTGGTCTTGCCCGCGCCGTTGGGGCCAAGCAGGCCCAGCACTTCGCCCTTGCCGACCGACAGCGAAATGTCGGTCAGGACCGCGCGCTTGTCATAGCTCTTGGCGATCGAAATCACTTCAAGCCCGCCCTGCGGGATCGGGGGGGACGCGTCGGGGCGGTGCTCCGCGGAAGGGGTCATCGTGTTCATCCTGCGGGGGATTTAAGCGGCCATGCCCCGCCGGGCAAGCACCGTCTCGGCAATCTGGCAGGTTTCGTGCATGACCTGTCGCAGCCATGCCGCACCTGACCGCCATGCGCCGCCCCTTCAAGGAGGCTTGCCAGCCTGCCAAGGTCATGATTTACTCCGCTCCGGGGAAGTGAGAGGGGATTGGCATGGCCAAGGTCTGGGATACCGCATCGTCGCAGCGCGAACATCGCGCGCCGGCCAAGCCGCTCGACTGGCGCAAGCGGATGAGCGACAACATCGCCTATGCGCTGCTGGTCTATACCGCGCTCCAGATTTTCATGACCATGGGCGCGCTGCACGCGCGCGGCGGTTCGCTGCTGCCCTATTTCGCGCTCGTCCTGCTGGTGGCCGCGATCATCCCGGCCTGCCGTCAGTTCGAACGCCGCTGGAACCGGCTGAGCGATGCTCAGGCCGCCGATCCCGAATATGCCCGGTTCTATCGCCGCGATCTCAAGGGTCTGTGGCTGATGGCCATAGGCCTGCCGTTCGCGGTGACCGGACTGTTCAAGCTGCTGGCATTGCTGTTCAGCTGATTGCCCTTTTCCTGATCGCTCCCTAGATCGGCGGCTCTGCTTTTTCAGGAGTGCCGCCGATCATGCTCAGCCCCAGCCTTGCCCAGGACCGCGTCACCGCGCTGATGGACCTTGCGCGCCGCGCCGGGGCCGATGCCGCCGACGCGATCTATGCGGGCAGTTCGTCCGAAGGGGTGCAGGTCCGGCTGGGCCAGCTTGAAGATGTCGAACGCTCGGAAAGCGAGCATCTCGATCTTAGGGTGTTCGTTGGCAAGGGTTCGGCCAGCATCGGCTCAAGCGACCTGTCGGATGCGGCGCTGGGCGAACTTGCCGAGCGCGCCGTGGCGATGGCCCGCGCCGCGCCCGAAGACCAGTTTGCCGGGCTGGCTCCAGCCGAGCTGCTGGCCCATGCCCCCTTCCCCGAACTCGACCTTAGCGACAGCGAGGAGCCCAGCCCCCAGCGCCTGCGCGAAATCGCGCTCGCCTGCGAAGATGCGGCGCGCGCGGTCAAGGGCGTGACCAACAGCGAAGGCGGCAGCGCCAGCGCCGGGGCGCGGGTTGTGGCGCTCGCCACCAGCCACGGCTTCGTCGGCTCCTATGGCGGCACCAGCCGGGGCTTTTCAGCCAGCGTGATCGCGGGCGAAGGCGCCGACATGCAGCGCGACTATGCCTGGCGCAGCGCGCATCACCTGGCCGACCTGCCTACGCCCGAGGAAATCGGCCGGCAGGCCGGGGAGCGCGCCGTGGCGCGGCTCAACCCCGGCCGGGTCAAGAGCGGGGCGATGCCCGTGGTGTTCGATCCCCGGGTTGGCGGATCGCTGGTCGGCCATCTGGTCGGCGCAATGGCGGGCAGTTCGATCGCGCGGCGCGCCAGCTACCTGCTCGAACACGACCGCGCCCAGCTGTTCGCGCCGGGCATCGCGATCATCGATGATCCCCACCGCCTGCGCGGCCTGTCATCGCGCGCCTTCGATGGCGAAGGCCTGCCCACGGCCGCCCGCCGGCTGGTCGATGATGGCCGGCTGACCGGCTGGCTGATGGACAGCGCCTCGGCCCGCCAGCTCGGCGGCCAGCCGACCGGCCATGCCGTGCGCGGCGCGGGCGGCGCGCCGGGGGTGTCACCCAGCAACCTGCACCTGGCTGCCAGCGAAACAAGCGTGGCCGACCTCATCGCCGACATCGCCGACGGGGTCTATGTGACCGAACTGATCGGGCACGGGGTCAATGGGGTGACCGGCGATTACAGCCGCGGCGCATCGGGCGTGCGGATCGTCAATGGCGCGCTGGCCGGGCCGATCGCGGAGTTCACCGTGGCGGGCAACCTGATTGAGATGTTCGCCCAGCTTTCGGTCGCGAACGATCTGGAATGGCACCGCGCGGTCAACGTGCCGACGATCCGGGTCGATGGGATGATGGTAGCCGGCGACTGACCGGCCCCGCCGCCAAGGGCGGTGCGTCCCGGCTTGCGCCGGGACGCCGCAATTACTTCGTCTTGTTGGCTTCGTAGCGCTCGATGCATTCGAGAATCACGCGCTTGGCGTCGCTCGCATCGCCCCACTTGCCGATCCGCACCCACTTTTCAGCTTCGAGATCCTTGTAGTGGGTGAAGAAGTGTTCGATCTGCTGGAGCACGATCGAGGGCAGGTCCTTCTGCTCGCCGATGTCCGAATAATAGGGGAAGGTCGAATCGACCGGCACGCAGATGAGCTTTTCATCGCCGCCGTGTTCGTCTTCAAGGTTGAGCACGCCGATCGGGCGCGCCCGCACCACGCAGCCCGGCACGAACGGCGAGCGCGCGATGACCAGCGCATCGAGCGGATCGCCATCGTCCGACAGGGTGTGCGGCACGAAGCCGTAGTTCGCGGGATAGCGCATCGGCGTATGCAGAATGCGGTCCACGAACAGAGCGCCAGAGGCCTTGTCGAACTCGTATTTCACGGGTTCGCCGCCGACCGGCACTTCGATGATGACGTTGAGGCTCTCGGGCGGATTGTCGCCCACGGGGATCATGTCGATACGCATGGGCAGCGCCCTTAGCCGCGATCATGCTGCGCAGCAACATCAGACCTTTGTCTTATCGCACTTTCGTCTCATCCTGCCGCGCCGGCCAGCACATTGATCGAAAAGGCCAGCACCCCGATATTGAACACGAACGAGAGCAGGCTGTGCGCCACCAGCACCCGCCGCACCGCGCCGTCAGTCACGTCGACATCGGATGCGGCAAAGCTCATCCCCGCGGTGAAGGCGAAATAGAGGAAGTCCCAGTAATCGGGCTCGGGCGTGGCGGGAAAGGCAAAGCCGCCGTGATCGCCGCCATCCGCCCCCCGGGCGTAATGCATGTGGGCATAGTGCAGCATGAACACGAGGTTGGTGAACGCCCACGACAGCGCCAGCGTGACGATCAGCTTGACGATCGCCAGCACCTGCCCGTGATGCGCGGCGGGCAATTCGGCGGCAATGGCTGCGAGAATCGCCAGCGCGGTGGCCGCCGTCACCACCAGCACGGTCTGGCGGTTGGCGTCGTTTTCCGCCGCATGGCGGCGCATCGCCGCCGCACTGCGATCGCGCAGAAGCGGCACCAGGGAAGTCATGAATGCCGCCGCGGCGACATCGAAGCCGACCACCAGCGCATCGCCCGGCGGACTGGCGTGAAACAGCGCCCAGCCGGCCGAGATCACCGTCATCAGCCCGGCAAACAGCACAAAGCGCGGCGGCGCGATCCGGCTGCCCAGCGCGTGACGCAAGCGGGCGAGCGGGCCGCGCCGGCTGGTCATTTGCGGCGCGGCGCGGGCTGGGCGCGCTTGGGAGCCAGCAGCAGGTCGAGCCCCGCCGGCGCCTTGCCGGCGGCGCTGCGTTCAACCCACGGCCACTTCAGCCCGCCCTTGTAATCGAGCTTCACGGTCTGGAACTTGTCCCCGCGCTGCACCAGCAGCTCAAGCGGGGCGCCGCTCTTAGCCGCGGTGATCGCCGCCTTGAGATCGTCGGCGCTGTACGTGATGCCATTCACCGCCAGCAGCTTGGTGCCGGTCACCAGCCCCGCGTTGAAGGCCGGGCTATCCCACTGGGTGGCAGTGATCTTGCCATCCTTGTCGAGCGTCATGCCCAGCGAATAGGTCAGCGACAGGATCTTGGCATCGCCCATCCGCGCCTTGTCATAAGGGTTGGGCTCTTCCTTCCAGGCAAGGCGATAGCCGCCCATTTCAATGCCCTTGATCGGCGCGGGCTGGCCCGGCTGGTTGAAGTGCGTTTCGAGGAAGCCCTTCCAGTCATAGGCATAGACCTTGCCCAGATCGCGGGCGACATCGTGCAGCTCAAAGGTCACCTGCCCCCAATCGCCGTCCTTGAAGCCGAAGAACACCTTGGCGAAATCGTCGATCGATTTCCTGCCGCCGGTCCCGGCGCGGATGATCTGGTCGGCCTCAAGCCAGACCAGCGCGCCTTCGGTGTAATAGTCCTCGCTGCGCGCCATCGAGGCAAAGGGCTTGGCCTTGCGCGCGCCGAACACCGGATCGAACCCGGTATCCTCGACCGAGCGCCAGGCGCGGCCCGGCTGGGTCGCGAAATTGCCCGCCCAGTTGGCCAGCATCCCCAGCACCATGTCCTTGCCCTGCAGACCCGAACGCGCTGCCAGCACCAGCCCCCAGAACTGGTCCTGCCCTTCATAGCCCCACAACAGATCGCCCTCCATCGGCTGGCGATAGTCGGGCGTCCACAGCCGGGCCGGGCGGCGGAACTTGCCCGACCAGGAATGCGAAAACTCGTGCGGCAGCAGATTACGGTCCCACTCGCCCTTGTCCCATTCGGTGAAGGCATTGGGTTCAAGCTGGTTCTCGCTCGAACGGTGGTGTTCGAGTCCGATGCTGCCCATCCGGTCGGTCAGCGCCAGCAGGATTTCGTAGTGGTCGAAATGGTTGGCGCCAAACGCGAGCCGCGCCTCGGTCACGAGATTGCGGTGCAGCTCGATCTGCTCGGGCTTGGCGGCAAGCTGCTCAGCCTTGTCGGCCACGACGTTGAGCGTCACGCGCTGGCCCAGATCCCACTTGCGGAAATACTTGCCGGCAAAGATCGGGCTGTCGACCAGCACTTCATAATTGGTTTCAGCCCACGACCATTTGTTACCATTCTGGTTAAGACCGTCGAGCGCGGTCGCCGCGGTCCAGCCGGCGGGCAGCACCACGCTGGGCTTGACCCGGATCTGGCGGACATAGTGCCCGGCGGGATAGAGGCTCATCATGTCGAACTGCAGGTTGAGCATTTCCTGCGTCGTCGAAATCCGCCCTTCGCTCGATTGCAGCGGGCTGGTGTGGACGAACCGGGCAACCACTTCGCTGGTCCCGGCCGGCAGGGTGACGTGGAAGGCGTTCATTTCCACGCGGTCGCGCTTCCACTCCAGCTTCTGGCCGCCGGCCGAAAAGCTGATGTCGACCAGTTCGGCCAGCGGCCCGCGCGGGGCGTGCTTGCCCGGCAGCCACTGCGGGAACAGCAGCACCAGATCGCGCGTGCCCGCGGCAACCGGGATCGTCTGGGTCACGCGGTAAAGCCCGCGGGTAACATCGCTGGCATCGACATCGAGCTGCATCACCCCGCCGGGATAGGGCGTGTCGGCGGCATCGGGCACCAGGTCCACTACCGGCACGGCGGTGGGGGCAGACAGAGCTGCCGGCAGGGCCTGTGCATAGACAGCAGCGGCGCCAGCAAAGGCAAGCGCGGCGATCAGCGATCCGAAAGTCTTGGTCATCGCGCTGTCATGGCGGCAAGGTCTGCGCGGGGCAATCCCGCCTCCGCTCCAGTCTTGGCCTTTTCGACAAAGCGCAAACTCGCTAGGGGCGAGCGCCATGAGCACACCACAGGCCATTCGCGGAACCCAGGACATCTTCGGCGCAGAAGCCGAGGCTTTCGCCCATGTCGTCGAAACTTTCGAGCGCGTGCGCCGGCTTTACCGCTTCCGCCGCATCGAAATGCCGGTGTTCGAGAAGACCGAGGTGTTCAGCCGCTCGATCGGCGAAACCACCGATGTTGTCTCGAAGGAAATGTATTCTTTCGAGGATCGCGGCGGCGAATCGCTGACCCTGCGCCCCGAATTCACCGCCGGGATCGCCCGCGCTTTCCTCACCAACGGCTGGCAGCAGCACGCCCCGCTGAAGGTCGCGACGCACGGCCCGCTGTTCCGCTATGAGCGCCCGCAAAAGGGCCGCTACCGCCAGTTCCACCAGCTCGACGCCGAAATCCTTGGCGCGGGCGAGCCGCAGGCCGATGTCGAACTGCTGGTGATGGCCGATCAGCTGCTCAAGGAACTGGGCATCGCCGACGGCGTGACCTTGATGCTCAACACGCTGGGCGATGGCGCCAGCCGCGAGGCATGGCGCGCCGCGCTGGTCGAATACTTCCGCGCCGTGAAGGGCGAACTGTCGGAAGATTCGCAGGACCGGCTGGAGCGCAATCCGCTGCGCATCCTTGATAGCAAGGATCCGCGCGACAAAGCCTTCACCGATGCCGCCCCCAAGATCGACGATTACCTTTCGGCCGAGGCGCAGGACTTCTTCGCCAAGGTGACCGAAGGGCTCGATGCCGCGGGCGTTGCCTGGACCCGCGCCCCGGCGCTGGTGCGCGGGCTCGACTACTATCGCCACACCGCGTTCGAATTCGTCACCGACCGGCTCGGCGCGCAGGGCACGGTGCTCGGCGGCGGGCGCTATGACGGCCTGATCGAAAGCCTCGGCGGGCCGCACACCCCGGCGGTCGGCTGGGCCGCGGGGATCGAGCGGCTGGCGATGCTGGTTGCCGATGCCGGCGCCGTCACCACCGATGGGCAGGACGTGATCCTCGCGATCGAGGACGACGCCGCGATCGCCTTTGGCACCCGTGCGCTCAAGGCGCTGCGCAGTGCCGGCTTCAGCGCCGACATGATCGCCAGCGGCAGCCCGCGCAAGCGCTTCGACAAGGCCTCGAAGGTCAATGCCCGCATGCTGGTCGGGGTTTCGATCCGCGACGGCAAGCTGGCTTGCAACAGCCGCTCGGCCGACCATGCCGATGCCCTCGCCCGAGTGAGCGCGATCCTGGAATCGCTCCAGGCGTGAGCGTTTCCGACACCCGGCTTGCCCAGATTGCCGCGCGGTTTGCCGAGCTGGAAGCGCGGCTGGCCTCGGGGACGCTGGAAGGCAAGGAGTTCATCGCCGCCAGCCGCGACTATGCCGAGCTGGAACCCGTCGCCAAGGCGGCGGGCGAGGTAACCGCGATGCGCGGCGAGCTGGCCAGTCTGGCCGCGCTCGATGATCCTGAAATGCGCGAACTGGCCGAAGAGGAACTCGCTCGGATCAAGGCCGAGCTGCCCGAGGCCGAGCACCGCCTGTCGATCGCCATGTTGCCGCGTGATGTCGCCGACAGCCGCCCGGCCATGCTCGAAATCCGTGCCGGCACTGGCGGTGATGAAGCCGCGCTGTTCGCCGCCGACCTCTACCGGATGTACGAACGCTTTGCCGCCGAACAGGGCTGGCGGGTGGAAATGGTCAGCGCCAATGCCAGCGATGTGGGCGGGTTCAAGGAAGTGGTCGCCAATGTCGCGGGCTCGGGCGTGTTCGCCAAGCTCAAGTTCGAAAGCGGCGTCCACCGGGTGCAGCGCGTGCCGGTTACGGAAAGCGGCGGGCGCATCCACACTTCGGCGGCGACCGTCGCGGTCCTGCCCGAACCCGATGAGGTTGATGTCCAGATCGAGGACAAGGATCTCAAGATCGATATCTACCGCGCCTCGGGCGCCGGCGGCCAGCACGTCAACACCACCGATTCGGCGGTGCGCATTACCCACCTGCCCTCGGGGCTGGTGGTGATCTGTCAGGACGAGCGCAGCCAGCACAAGAACAAGGCCAAGGCGATGCAGGTGCTGCGCGCCCGGCTTTACGAAAAGATGCGCGACGAAGCCCAGGGCGCCGAAGCCGAGGCCCGCCGCGCGATGGTCGGATCGGGCGACCGCTCCGAGCGCATCCGCACCTACAATTTCCCGCAAGGGCGCGTCACCGACCACCGCATCAACCTGACGCTCCACCGCCTGCCCGAGATTCTCGAAGGGCCGGGGCTGGGCGAATTGATCGACGCGCTGATCGCCGAGGACCAGGCCAAGCGCCTTGCCGCGATGGATGACTGACGCACCCGTGACGACGATCACTGCCGCGCTGCGCGAGGCGGCAGAGCAGCTGGCCGCCACCAGCGATACCGCCCGGCTCGATGCCGAAGTGCTGATGGCCCATGCGCTGGGCACCACCCGCTCGAACCTGTTGCTGCGCCACATGCGCGATTCCGTTCCGGCCGAATTTGCCGCGCTGGTCGCGCGCCGGTTGGGCCACGAGCCGGTGGCCTATATCACCGGCACGCAGGACTTCTTTGGCCTGACGCTGGCCGTGTCCCCTGCCGTCCTGATCCCGCGCGGGGATAGCGAAGTGCTGGTCGAAGCCGCGCTCGCCGCCCGGCCCGAAGCGCAGCGCGTGCTTGATTGCGGCACGGGTTCGGGCGCGCTGCTGCTGGCGGCGCTGGCCAACCTCCCGCAGGCGCAGGGCATCGGGATCGACCGCAGCGCAAGCGCGCTGGCCATCGCGCAGCACAATGCCGAGGCGCTGGACCTTGCCCCGCGCACCGAGCTGCGGCTGGCCGACTGGCATGAGACCGGCTGGGCTGACGGGTTCGGCAAGTTCGATCTGGTGCTGGCCAATCCGCCCTATGTCGAGGACGACGCCCCGATTGCCGCTTCGGTGCGCGAGCATGAACCAGCGGGCGCGCTGTTTGCCGGAGCCGACGGGCTCGACGATTACCGGGTGCTGGTGCCCCAACTGCCCGGCCTGCTTACCCCCCACGGCGCGGCGCTGGTCGAGATCGGATACACCCAGGCCGAAGCCGTCAGCGCGATTGCCGCGGCTGCCGGGATGGAGGCCAGGCTCCACCATGATCTTGGCGGGCGCCCCCGGGTGCTCGAACTCAAGATTCCGCTTGGCAAGGCTGGCCCCAGCGCGTAAGCGCGAAGGCAGGCCAGCGCCGGACCATGCATTGCATAGTGTCCCGCTTGCCCATTCCAGCATTTGCAGTCCGGATCTGGCATACGCCATGCTCCTTGCAGATGTCGGGTCCCGAACCGCAGGAAGCGGTCCGGGCACGGGTCATGCGGCCCGCTACGGGATAACGCCCGGGGCCGCCGATGGATTAGGGAATTACACCCTTGAACAACAATCGTGGGAACAATCGTCGGCGCGGCCGGAGCAACCGGCAGAATGGTGGCGGCGGCGGTCAGCAACTCAACCGGATCGATAGCCGGGCGCGCGGCAACGCGCCCCAGCTGCTCGAAAAGTATCGCAAGCTTGCCCAGGACGCCCATCTCAATGGCGACCGGGTTCAGGCCGAATACTACCTGCAGTTTGCCGACCACTATTTCCGCGTGATCGCCGATACCCGCCTGCGTCAGGAAGAACAGCGCCGCCCGCGCGATGAACGCTGGCAGGAAGGCGCTGATGACGCCGACGATGCGGCCGATTTCTCGGTCGACGGCGATTTCCCGAGCTTTGACCAGCCCAGCTTCACCCGACCCCAGCGCGAAGACCGCCCCCGCCGCGAAGAGCGTGACGAGGATACGGCCAGCTCGGGCGAGGCCGGGGATGACAGCGCCGGCGAAGATACCGCCCAGGCCAATCCTTATGAGCCGGCGGAAAACCCCTTCGTGCGCGACAACCGCCCTCGCACGGGCCTGCGTCCGCGCCGTGAGGGCCGCGATGAACGCCGCCCCCGCCGCGAACGCGGTGAAGACAGCGCCGACAGCGAACCGGCCGGGCTCGATCCCGCCTCGCTGCCGCCGTCGATTTCGGCTCCGCGCAGCGACGAAGGCGAGGAAGAATCCAAGCCCCGCCGCACCCGCGCCCGGCGCAAGCCTTCGGCCGATGACGCCGGCGAACCGCTTGAATCGGTGAACTGATCCAACCGATGCCCCGGGCGCTGCAATTCGCCGGGGCGCATCCCCGCTGGACCGCCCTGCTGCTTGGCGCCGCCTCGGCGCTGGGCTTTGAACCCTTTGCGCTGTGGCCGCTGACCCTTCTGGGCATGGCCGGGCTGATCGCGCTGATCGCCGCCGCGCCCAGTCGCCGGCAGGCCGCGCAGCTCGGCTGGCTGTTCGGGCTCGGGCAATTCAGCCTCGGCCTCAACTGGATCGCCACGGCGTTCACCTACCAGGCCGCGATGCCGGCATGGCTTGGCTGGGTCGCGGTTGTCGGCCTGTCGCTCTATCTTGCGGTCTATCCCGCGCTGGCCGCCGCTGCCGCTTGGCAGGCGCGCCGCCGCGCCGCCGCACTGGTCCTGGCGCTCGCCGGGGCCTGGATCTTGGCCGAATGGCTGCGCGGCTGGGTCTTTACCGGATTTCCGTGGAACCCGCTGGGGGTTGCCCTGCTCGGTCCGTTCGAAACGCCCGGCGCAGCGCGGCTGGCGCCGTGGCTTGGCACCTATGCCCTGTCGGGGCTGGCCGTGTTGTTTGCCGGCCTGTGGTGGCACGGGCTTGCCACCTTCCGGCAGGATCGCCGCCGGCTGGCCTTGCTCGCGCTCCCGCTGCTGGCCCAGTTCTGGCCGCAAGCTGCCCCGCCCGCCACATCGCCCACCCGCGCGCCGATCCCCTTTGCACTGGTCCAGCCCGACATCGCGCAGGACGTGCTCAACGATCCGGCGATGTACGAGGCCAATTTCCAGCGTACCGCCCGGCTTTCCGGGCAGATCGTGCCCGGTCGCGGGCAGTTGGTGCTGTGGCCGGAATCCGGCGTGCCGTGGTATCTCGCCGATGGCTATCCCGAGCAATATTACCTCGACACCTACGCCGCCGACCCGCGGCTCGCCCGCCAGCGCATCGGGCGGGTGATCGGCAAGGACAGCCTGCTGCTGACCGGCGGCGTCGATCTCGAAATCGCGCAGGGCAAGGCCGTCGGCGCCCGCAACTCGGTCACCGCGATCGACGGCAGCGGCGCGCTGCGCGGCAGCTATGACAAGGCTCATCTGGTGCCTTACGGCGAATACCTGCCGATGCGCCCGCTGCTGACCCCGCTGGGCCTGGCGCGGCTGGTGCCGGGCGATATCGACTTCTGGCCCGGGCCGGGGCCGCGCACGCTCGATCTCGGGCGCTGGGGCAAGGCCGGGGTCCAGATCTGCTACGAAATCATCTTTTCAGGCGCCGTGGCCGATCGCGGCCACCGCCCCGACTATATCTTCAACCCTTCGAACGATGGCTGGTTCGGGACCTGGGGCCCACCCCAGCACCTTGCCCAGGCGCGGCTGCGCGCACTGGAGGAAGGCCTGCCGGTGCTGCGCGCCACCACCACCGGGATCAGCGCGGTAATCGACGCCGATGGCAAGGTGCTCCAGTCGATCCCGCCGCGGCATGCCGGCGTGGTGCTGGGCGCCATCCCCGCCGCCCATGCGCCGACCCTGTTCGCGCGCTGGGGCAATCTGCTCGCGCTTTCATGGGCAACAGTTCTTCTTTGCTTATCGGTTGTTGCCAGCCGTCGCCGCACGGGGTAGATCAGCGGGGACATAAAGCTTTTGTTATATGGGTGCCCCGATGCGTAGCGATTATCTCTTCACCTCTGAAAGCGTTTCCGAAGGCCATCCCGACAAGGTCGCGGACCAGATCTCGGATTCGATTGTCGACCTGTTCCTGTCCAAGGATCCCGAGGCGCGCATCGCCTGCGAAACCCTGACCACCACCCAGCTGGTCGTGCTGGCCGGCGAAATCCGCTGCAAGGGCGTCTACGAAAACGGCCAGTGGGTTGCCGGCGCGCAGGAAGAAATCGAAGCCACCGTGCGCCGCACGGTCAAGGAAATCGGCTACGAACAGGACGGCTTCCACTGGGAAAAGTTCGAATTCATCAACCGCCTGCACGGCCAGTCGGCCCACATCGCGCAGGGCGTCGATGCCGGTGACAACAAGGACGAAGGCGCGGGCGACCAGGGCATCATGTTCGGTTACGCCACCGACGAAACCCCCGACCTGATGCCCGCCACGCTGTATTACAGCCACAAGATTCTGGAACGCATGGCGGCTGA
>CALKVF010000041.1 GCA_937996535.1 uncultured Novosphingobium sp.
CGATCAGCTTGTGCGGATCGTGGCGGATGATTTCGCGGTCCTTGCACGAACCCGGCTCGGATTCGTCGGCGTTGATCACCAGGAAGCTCGGACGGCCGTCCTTCGATTCCTTGGGCATGAACGACCACTTGAGGCCGGTGGGGAAGCCTGCCCCGCCCCGCCCGCGCAGACCCGAGGCCTTGATTTCCTCGATGATCGCGTCCGGCCCGAGTTCGAGCAGCTTCTTGGTGTTGTCCCAATCGCCGCGCGCCTTGGCAGCAGCCAGATTCCACGGCTGATAGCCGTAGAGATTGGTAAAGATGCGGTCCTTATCGGCGAGCATGGCTTACCACTCCTTCCGATAATCGTGGTTGGCCTTGACCATGTCGGTCAGGGTCGACGGGCCGCCGACCGGCTCCACCGTGTGGCGGCCGGGCTCCTGCGTGCCAGCCTTCGGCGTCTTACCGGCGGCAAGCGCATCCAGCACGACATCGAGGCGCTCAGGCGTCAGGTCTTCGTAATTGTCGTCGTTGATCTGGACCATCGGTGCCGAAGCGCAGTTGCCCATGCATTCGACTTCGGTCAGCGTCCACAGGCCATCGTCGGTGGTGTGGCCCTTGTGCATTCCGCGGCTCTTGCAAGCCGCCATGATCGCGTCCGAACCGCGCAACATGCACGGCGTGGTGCCGCAGACCTGCACGTGGAACCGGCCGACCGGCACGAGGTTGCACATGGTGTAGAAGCTGGCGACTTCGACAACGCGGATCACCGGCATGTCGAGATAGGCGGCGATGTATTCCATCACCGGGATCGGCAGCCAGCCCTGCGTATTGGTTTCGGCGCCAACCTGGCGCTGCGCCAGATCGAGCAGCGGCATCACCGCCGAGCGCTGGCGCCCTGCCGGATAGCGCGCCACGATTACCTTGGCCTGGGCCTCGTTTTCCTTGGTCCAGGTGAAATTGCCCCAGCGCGCGCGCAGTTCGGGGCTATCGGGTTCGAGATGACGGTCAGCCATTAGCGGATGAACTCCACGCGAGAGCACTTGTTGCCCTCGAACGAGTAGACGGACATGACTTCGAACGGCTCGGAGGCCGACGAACGCCAGACCTTCTCGTGCAGCACGGCATAGTCGCCCAGGTGGTAGCCGGTGACGATCTCCGCGCGGTTCTCGGGGAATTCGGCGAACATCTTCTTCAGGCCGTCGCGCACACCTTCCTTACCCTCGCGCACCACGGCCCCGCGATAGGAGGCCTCGCAGGCCTCGTCGGTCATGTAGGTGACGTACAGGTCAGCGTCCTGCGCGTTGTAGGCCGTGATCATGTCGACGGCGATTTGCAGACGGTAGGGCATCAGCGGTCACACTCCCCGAACACAACGTCGATCGCGCCGAGGATGGCGGTCGCGTCGGGCAGCATGTGGCCCTTCGACATGAAATCCATCGCCTGCAGGTGGCTGAACGCGGTCGGCCGGATCTTGCAGCGGTACGGCTTGTTCGAGCCGTCCGACACCAGATAGACCCCGAATTCGCCCTTGGGGCTTTCGGTTGCCACGTAAACTTCACCGGCGGGCACGTGGAAGCCTTCGGTGTAGAGCTTGAAGTGGTGAATGAGGCTTTCCATCGACTGCTTCATTTCCGCGCGCTTGGGCGGGGAAACCTTGCGGTCGGTGCTGGCCACCGGGCCTTCGGGCATGTCGCGCAGGCACTGGCGCATGATCCGAGCCGATTGGCGCACTTCCTCGACGCGGACCATGAAACGATCATAGCAGTCGGAATTGGTGCCGACCGGAATGTCGAATTCAACGCGGTCGTAAACGTCGTAAGGCTGGGCCTTGCGGATATCCCACGGGATCCCGGCGGCACGGATCATCGGGCCCGAGAAGCCCCAGGCCAGCGCGTCTTCCTTGGAAACCTTGGCGATATCGACGTTGCGCTGCTTGAAGATGCGGTTATCGACCACCAGGCTCATCGCATCGTCGAACAGGGTCGGCAGGCGCGTATCGAGCCATTCGGCCATGTCGGCGAGCAGCTGCTGCGGCACGTCCTGATGGACGCCGCCGGGGCGGAACCAGGCCGAGTGCATGCGCGCGCCCGAAGCGCGTTCGAAGAAGTTGAGGCAATCCTCGCGGATTTCGAACAGCCACAGGTTCGGCGTCATCGCGCCGACGTCCATCACGTGCGACCCCATGTTGAGCATGTGGTTGCAGATGCGGGTCAGCTCGGCGAACAGCACGCGCAGGTACTGGCCGCGCAGCGGAACCTCGACGTTGAGCAGCTTTTCGACCGCCAGCACATAGGAGTGCTCCATCCCGAGCGGCGAGCAGTAATCAAGCCGGTCGAAATAGGGCAGCGCCTGAAGGTAGGTCTTGTGTTCGATCAGCTTTTCGGTGCCGCGGTGCAGCAGGCCGACGTGCGGATCGACGCGTTCGATGATTTCGCCGTCCAGCTCAAGCACCATGCGCAGCACGCCGTGCGCGGCCGGGTGCTGTGGACCGAAGTTGATCGTGTAGTTCGAAATGACCTCGTCGCCCGTGGTCGGGGACTGCTCGAGCTGCATGCTCATGCCTTATCTCCCTTGGGCTTGGCAGGCTTTTTCGCGGCGGGCTTCGCAGCCGCCTTGGGCGCGGTAGCCTTCTTAGGCGCAGCCGCCTTCTTGGCCGGAGCCTTCTTCGCAGGGGCCTTTGCTTCTGCCGCAGGGGCGGGAGCAGGTGCCGGTGCGGGCGGCGGAGGCGGCGGGGTCGCGGCCTTCTCGTCACCGGGCAGGACATAGTCGCTGCCTTCCCACGGGCTCATGAAATCAAACTGGCGCAGATCCTGCGCAAGCTTGACCGGTTCATAGACCACGCGCTTGTCTTCTTCCGAATAGCGCAGCTCGACATAGCCGGTCAGCGGGAAGTCCTTGCGGAAGGGATGGCCCTCAAAGCCATAGTCCGTGAGGATGCGGCGCAGATCGGCGTTGCCTTCGAAGATCACGCCGTACATGTCGAACACTTCGCGCTCTAGCCAGCCAGCCACCGGCCACAGCGTGGTCACGGTCGGCACCGGGGTATCCTCGGCAGCCGTCACCTTGACCATGATGCGGTGGTTCTTGGTCACCGACAGCAGCATGTAGACGACGTCGAAACGCTCGCCGCGCTGGGGATAGTCGGCCCCGGCGATTTCCATCAGCTGCTGATATTCGTGCTCGTCGCGCAGCTGGCGTAGCGCATTTTCGATTTCACCGCGCGCGACGGTGATCACGATTTCGCCGTGCTCTTCCTTCGCGGCGACGACTTTCTTGCCCAGCGCCTTGGTCAGCTTGGCAAGCACGCCGTCGTTCGAGGCGAAGCGCGGGGCGGAATGGAGAACAGTGCTCATGCCAGCCTCCTCAACGCTCGACCGTGCCGACGCGGCGGATCTTCCGCTGCAGCTGCATGATGCCATACATCAGAGCTTCGGCAGTCGGCGGGCAGCCGGGGATATAGATATCCACGGGCACGATCCGGTCGCAGCCGCGCACCACCGAGTAGCTGTAGTGATAGTAGCCGCCGCCGTTGGCGCAGCTGCCCATCGAAATGACGTACTTGGGGTCCGACATCTGGTCGTAGACCTTGCGCAGCGCCGGGGCCATCTTGTTGCACAGCGTGCCCGCGACGATCATCACGTCCGACTGGCGCGGCGAGGCGCGCGGCGCGAAGCCAAAGCGTTCAAGGTCATAACGCGGCATGTTGGCGTGGATCATTTCCACCGCGCAGCAGGCCAGACCAAAGGTCATCCACCACAGCGAGCCGGTGCGGGCCCACTGGAACAGTTCCTCGGTCGAAGTGACGAGGAAGCCCTTGTCATTCACTTCGGCCGAAAGGTCGTTGAAAAAGCCCATATCCGGCGGCGTCACAGCGCCACCGGCAGCAAGAGGCTGGCCAGCAGAGTTCACGAGCGTGCTCATTCCCAGTCCAAAGCTCCCTTTTTCCACGCATAGACAAGGCCAATGACGAGTTCGAAGATGAACACCATCATGGTCAGCCACCCGGCCCAGCCCGTTTCCTTGAGGCTCACCGCCCAGGGGAACAGGAACGCGGCTTCAAGGTCGAAGATGATGAACAGGATCGCGACCAGATAGAACCGCACGTCGAACTGGCTGCGCGGGTCTTCGAAGGCGGGAAAACCGCACTCGTATTCGCTCAGCTTTTCGGCGTTGGGGTTGTGGGTTCCGGTCAGTCGCGACACGCCCATGGGCAGGAACACGAACAGCGCGGACAGCGCGAGAGCGATCCCCAGGAAGATCAGGATCGGCAGGTACTGCGAGAGGTCTACCACGTGAATGCCTCTTTTGCGCCGGAATCGGCCTTGCAAACGGATGTGCGCGCCCTAGTCCGCGCGCATCCGCCATGCAAGTAGGCATACCTCCAGAAACGACCTTGTGGGACTGATTATTCCCCCAAATGTCGCGAAGGCGCCTCTATTTGCGCAGTTCACGCTTCAAGGTAGCGGCCGTCTGCTTGCCATAGGGCGGCTTGAAGCCCGACAGTTTGGCCACATCGATGCCCGGCTGGCGATAGACCGCGCGGGCATGGCTGAAGGTCTTGAACCCGTCGAGCCCGTGATAGCTGCCCATGCCCGACGGCCCGACCCCGCCAAACGGCAGGTCTTCCATCGCGTTGTGGAACAACACATCGTTGACTGTCACCCCACCCGAGATCGTGCGGGTCAGCACGCGCTCTTCCTCGGCCTTGTCCTCGCCAAAGTAATAGAGGCCAAGCGGACGATCGTGGGAATTGACATAGTCGATCGCCTGATCGATCGAATCATAGGTCATCACCGGCAGGATCGGGCCGAAAATTTCCTCCTGCATCACCTTCATGTCATCGGTCACGCCGCGCACGATGGTCAGCGGCATCTTGTTGCCGTTGGACGAGGCAAAGTCCTCGCCCGCCGGGTTCACTTCGATCAGTTCCGCGCCCTTCTCGCGCGCATCGGCAAGATAGCCCTGCAGACGCTCGAAATTGCGGCCATTGACCACCGAGGTGTAGTCGTCATTTGCCAGCAGCGTCGGATACATCGCGCTGACCGAGGCTTTCACGTTCTCGATCACGTCGCCTTCCTGATCGCGGGCGACCAGCAGGTAATCGGGCGCCAGGCAGATCTGCCCGGCGTTCATCATCTTGCCCATCGCGATGCGCTGGGTCGCCTTGGCCTTGTCGGCGCTGCGGCCGATGAAGGTCGGCGATTTTCCGCCCAGTTCCAGCGTGACAGGCACGAGATTGGCAGCGGCGGCGCGCATGATGTGGCGGCCAACGCTGGTCGCCCCGGTAAAGATCAGGTGATCGAACGCCAGCCCCGAAAAGGCCGTGCCGACATCAACCCCACCGGTGAACACGGCCATTTCATCGTCGGCGAAATATTGCGGGACGAGTTCGGCAAACAGATCGGCGACCCGTTCGGTGAACTCGCTCGGCTTGATCATCGCGCGGTTGCCCGCCGCCAGGATCCCGGCCATCGGCACCATCACCATGCCGACCGGGAAGTTCCACGGGGCGATCACGCCGACGACGCCCTTGGGCTGATAGCGCACTTCCGCCTTGGCACCGAGCAGGCCGAGCGGGAACATTGCCTTGCGCTTTTCGTTGCGGCTCCAGGCCTCGAAATGCTTGCGCGCGTGCTTGAGCGCACCGACCGAAGGCATAATGTCAGTCATCAGCGTCTGTTCGGTGCTGCGGTGCCCGAAATCGGCGGACACGGCCTTGGCGAAAGCGTCCTTGTGGTCGACCAGCAGCGCAATCGCGCGATCGATCCGGTCACGCCGGAGCGACATCGCTTCGGGCAAGGCGGCGGTAAATGCCTCGCGCTGGGCCTTCAGGACCGCGTCCATCCGCGCGATTTCGACGTTGCTCATGGATCCACCCTCTCAGTTTCGATTTGCCACGCTTGTTGCCCAATCGCCCATCCTTGGCAAGAACTCCTCATTGCCAATGATGCAGTGCAGCATTATGCCCTCCGCAAAATCGGCAAACCGGAAAGGCACCAGCCATGGCCCAGTTCTCTTCGCAGGATCCCGTCGTCATTCTCTCCTACGCGCGCACCCCGATGGGCGGCATGCAGGGCGAACTGGCCGATGTTTCGGCCACCGAACTCGGCGCGGTCGCGGTCAAGGGCGCGGTCGAACGCGCGGGCGTTGACGGCGCCGGGATCGAGCGGATCTACATGGGCTGCGTGCTCTCGGCCGGGCTTGGTCAGGCCCCTGCCCGTCAGGCCGCACTCAAGGCCGGTCTGCCCCGCTCGGTTGAGGCAACCACCGTCAACAAGATGTGCGGTTCGGGGATGCAGGCGCTGATCATGGGCGCAGAAGCGCTCGCCTCGGGCAGCGTCGACCTGATCGTCACCGGCGGCATGGAATCGATGACCAATGCCCCTTACCTGCTCAAGAAGCACCGCTCGGGCGCACGCATCGGCCATGACACCGCCTATGACCATATGTTCCTCGACGGGCTCGAAGACGCGTACGAACCGGGCCGCGCGATGGGCACCTTCGCGCAGGAAACGGCTGACGAATACCAGCTGACCCGCCAGGCCCAGGATGATTTCGCGATCGCTTCGCTGACCCGTTCGCAGGAAGCCACCAAGAGCGGCAAGTTCACCCGCGAAATCGTGCCCGTCACGATCAAGACCCGCGCCGGTGAAGTCACCGTGAGCGAGGACGAGCAGCCCAAGAAGGGCCGCCCCGACAAGATCCCCGCGCTCAAGCCCGCCTTCGCCAAGGACGGCACGATCACCGCGGCCAACGCCTCGTCGATTTCCGATGGCGCCGCGGCACTGGTCGTCACCCGCCAGTCGGTCGCCGCTGCGCAGGGCAAGGCCCCCGTCGCCAAGATCGTGGCCATGGCCGCCCACGCGCATGAGCCCGCCAAGTTCACCACGGCCCCGGTCGCCGCGATCCAGAAGGTGCTCGACAAGGCTGGCTGGAGCGCGGCCGATGTTGATCTCTACGAAGTCAACGAAGCCTTTGCCTGCGTGACCATGTTCGCGATGCACGATCTGGGCATCCCGCATGACAAGGTCAACGTCCACGGCGGTGCCACGGCGCTGGGCCATCCGATCGGCGCATCGGGCGCGCGGATCATCGCCACGCTGATTTCCGCACTGCAGACCTACGGCAAGACCAAGGGCGTGGCCGCGCTGTGCATCGGCGGCGGCGAAGCCACGGCGGTTGCCATCGAACTGGTCTGATCGCCGACAAAAACCCGCGACAATCCGCGACATAGCTTGCCCGGAGCCGAACCCTCGGTTCCGGGCGAGTTCATTTTGGGGCGCCTAATCCCTGTTTCACCGGCAAGCACGGCCTGCCGGCCCCAACGAACACAGGAGTCCCCCGATGAACCGCAAGCTGCTTTCCGCCCTGATCGTCCTCGGGCTGGCCCTGCCCGGCGCTGCCCAGGCCCGCGTCACCCCCGCCGAGCTGCACCGCGATGCCGCGCAGGTCCATCATGAAAAGCGTGAACTGGCGCGGGCCAAGGCGCATCACAACCACCGCAAGGCCCGCCACGAACGCCGCGAACTGCACCGCGCGAAGCATGAGCTGCACCGCGATGCCCGCGCCTATGCAAACCAGCATCGCCGTTAATTCAGGCCGATAATGTTGGAATGTCGGGGAGCTGGTCCCCTTACGGCTCCCCGGCGCCCCACAGGTGGGCTTGCTGGACGAAACCCTTGCGCTCGCCAATCGTCATCGGGCACCAGCCATCGGTGCAATCGCCGACGAGGCCGATCACCCCCGGCGCGACTTTCCACAGCAGCCGGCCATTATCGCTCGGCGAATCGCGCATCGCTGCCGGCTCCTTGCCGACCACCACCGCATCGCGTTCGCGGCTGAGGAACCGGGCCAGGATCCAGCCCTGCGCACCATCCTGATCGCGCACGAACCGCCAGCCTTCCTTGACCCGAACGACCTTGAGCGGCAGGTGCGCACGGTGATAAACCCATGAAATCATGTAGTCTTCACCCGGACCCACCCGCATGTTGACCTCGTTCGCACGGATCGAGGCCCAATAGGGCACCGGGGGATCTTCGGCAGCAAGCGGCGCCGCGAAAACGGCGGCGGCAGCGGCGGCAAGGATGGTCGGGATCATGCGCATGGGCCGCTGATAGCCGCTTGACCGCGCTGCCCGCAACGGCCTAGCGATCAGCTTGCCATGACAGTCGTGACCGACACCCCCACTTCGCGCCGCGTGAACGGCAAACCGCGGGTCTATGTGACCCGGCATCTGCTGCCCTCAGTCGAGACACGGATGGGCGAATTGTTCGATGTGGTGCTCAACCCGGCCGACCTGCCGATGGCGCGCGCCGATCTCATCGCGGCAATGCGCGACTGCGACGTGCTGGTTCCCACCGTGACCGACCGGATCGATGCCGAGATGATCGAGCAGGCCGGTGACCGGCTGGGGCTGATCGCCAATTTCGGCGCCGGGATCGAACACATCGCGCTGGGTGCCGCGCGTTCGCGCAAGATCATCGTCACTAACACCCCCGGCGTCTTTACGGACGATACCGCGGACCTGACGATGATGCTGATCCTCTCGGTTCCCCGCCGATTGGGCGAAGGCAGCCGTCTGGTCCGCGACGGCCAGTGGACAGGCTGGGCGCCCTCCACGCTGCTCGGGCGCAGCATCGGCGGCAAGCGGCTCGGCATCGTCGGCATGGGCCGGATCGGGCAAGCTGTGGCCCACCGCGCCCGGGCTTTCGGGATGGACGTGGTCTATCACAACCGCCACCGCCTGCCTGGCAGCTTTGAAACGATGCTCGGCGCGCGCTACGAACCCGATCTCGACCGCCTGATCGCCGAGGCCGACGTGCTGACCCTGCACTGCCCCGGCGGCCCCGATACCCATCATCTGCTAAACTCCGCACGGTTCGCCGCGATGAAGCCCACCGCCTATGTCATCAACACCGGGCGCGGCGACCTGATTGACGAGGACGCGCTGGTTCAGGCCTTGCAGCAGGGCCAGATCGCGGGCGCGGGGCTCGATGTCTATGCGCGCGAACCCAAGGTCGATCCGCGCCTCATCGCCATGCCCAATGTCATCACCCTCCCCCACATGGGCAGCGCCACGCTTGAAGGGCGCGAACACGCTGGCGAGAAGGTGATCGCCAATATCCGCTTCTGGATCGACGGCCACCGCCCGCCCGATCAGGTGCTGGAAGGCTGGGCATAAGCGCCGCGCGGCGCAACAATGCGAAAACCGTGCGCTTGCGCGGGGTGCAATCGTTGCTCTAAGCGCGCGAAATAAAGAATCGCCGCACCTCGCGGCTGGGGAGTGTCTCACCAATGCGCAAGTTTTCGGCGTTTGGCCTGTCCGCTGCGGCAGCCCTGCTACCCACGGTTGCCCTGGCGCAGGATGCGACCAGCGATGCGGCAGATAGCGGCGACACCGCCTGGATCCTGATTTCCTCGGCGCTGGTTCTGCTGATGACCATGCCCGGGCTGACGCTGTTCTACGGCGGCCTGGTGCGCGCCAAGAACTTCCTCTCGGTGCTGGTGCAGGTCGGCGCGATCGCGGCAATCTCCTCGCTGCTGTGGATCGTCGGCGGCTATACGCTGGCCTTTGGCCACGTGACCAATGGCTGGGCCGGCGCGGGCAATGCCTGGATGCTGCTTGATCTGGGCAACGTGCGCGAAAACACGATGGTGCCCGAAAGCGCCTTTGCCCTGTTCCAGATGGCCTTTGCCGCGATCACCCCGGCGCTGATGGTCGGCGCCTGGGTCGATCGTGCTCGGTTTGGCTGGGTGGTTGCGTTCTGCGCACTGTGGAGCCTCGCGGTCTATGCCCCGGTGGCGCACTGGGTCTGGGGCGGCGGCTGGCTCGCCACCGCGATGGGCACGCTCGATTTCGCGGGCGGGATTGTGGTCCACACCACCGCCGGGGTTTCGGCGCTGGTCGCCGCGATCCTGCTGGGCAAGCGCCAGGGCTTCCCGCGCACGCTGATGCTGCCGCATAGCCCCTCGCTCACCATGGCCGGCGCTGCGCTGCTGTGGGTGGGCTGGTTTGGCTTCAACGGCGGTTCGGCGCTGGCGGCCAACGATGATGCCGCCGTTGCCATCATCAACACCCATACCGCCGCCTGCATGGCCGCGCTGGCCTGGATCGCGATCGAACGCTTTACCGTTGGCAAGCCCACCAGCGTCGGTTTTGCTACCGGCGCGGTTGCCGGTCTTGCCACTGTCACCCCGGCTGCCGGGTTCATCTCGCCGGGCTCTGCGATGCTGCTGGGCGTGGTCGCCGCGGGCGTGTGCTATCCGATGATCCTGCTGGTCAAGCAGCGCCTCAAGATCGACGACTCGCTCGACGTGTTCGCGGTCCACGGCGTGGGCGGTATCATCGGCTCGATCCTGCTGGCCGTGTTCATCAGCCCCAGCTTTGGCGGCACCGGTTATGCCGAAGGCAAGACCATGCTCAGCCAGCTCGCTGCACAGCTGGTCGGCGTGGGCGTGGTTGCGATCTGGTCGGCCGTGGTCAGCGCCGTGCTGGCGGTCGTGGTCAGCCTGGTCTTCCCGATGCGGGTCAGCGAGGATGACGAGCGCGAAGGGCTCGATCTTTCGAGCCACGGCGAACGGGCGTGGGAATTCGATTGATCCCGCGCCGGGTCAGGCACCCATAAAGAAAGGGCGGCACCGGTGGGTGCCGCCCTTTTCGTTTGCGGGTACTGCGCCCGGCCCGGTCAGTCGCCGGTCAGGATGCGCTCGACCAGCTCCTTCACCGTCGGGGTGAAGTTGTTCGAATAGAACGGATCCTGCTTGAAGTTGTAAGCCGCGTGGCCGGCAAACATCAGGTTCTCGTCGATGTGGCCGCCATGCGCGATGTCCTGCAGGGTCTTCTGGATGCAGAAGCTGCGCGGATCGGCAAGCCGCCCGGTCGAGTAATCATCGTGGTCCTTCCACGACGAGAACCCGCAGTGCGACAGGCAGCCCATGCAATCGGCCTGATCCTTGCGGATCACTTCGCGGTCTTCGGTGGTCACGAAGACCACGGTATCGTCGGGCGTACGGATCGCCTGGGTAAAGCCCTCGGCCACCCAGCCCCGCGCGCGTTCGAGATCGTGCGGCGTGACCCAGAAGTTCTTGCCCTTCACCCCGACATCGAGCTGCACGGTGTGATCACCCGCAGCAACGCGCGAATAAGGGATCTGGCGTTCCGAGCGGGCTTCGAGTTCGCGCAGGAAGGGATTGCGCACCGCCGAGGAATAGAACCCCGTCGGCGAGAAGCGGTGAAGCAGCACATCGCCCGGCTCGAGCGTACGGAGGTGATCCTTCCACGCCTGCGGGATCGGGCTTTCCTGGGTCAGCAGCGGACGGGTGCCATACTGGAATGCGATCGAGCCGAGTTCCGGGTTGTCGATCCAGTCGTTCCAGTCACGCAGATACCAGACGCCGCCGGCCATCACGATCGGCACGGTGTCGGCAATGCCTTCGGCGCGCATCACATCGCGCAGCGCCTTGACGCGCGGATAGGGATCTTCGGGCTTGAGCGGATCTTCGGCGTTCGACAGGCCATTGTGCCCGCCGGCCAGCCACGGATCTTCATAGACCACCGCGCCCAGCAGATGCGGCACCTTGTGATAGGCGCGCTTCCACAGTGCGCGGAACGCGCGGCCCGAACTGATGATCGGGAGATAGTGGACGTTGAACCGCTCGGCGATTTCCGACAGCTTGTAAGGCATCCCGGCGCCGCAGGTGACCCCGGTCACCAGCCCGCGGGTGGCTTCGAGCACGCCTTCGAGCACTTCCTGCGCACCGCCCATTTCCCACAGGACGTTGATGTTGATCGCGCCCTTGCCGCCCGAAATCTCGTGCGCGCGACGGACCTGTTCCACTGCGCCATCGATTGCATAACGGATCAGCTGTTGGTGGCGCTCCTTGCGCGTGAGCTGGTCATAGACCTGCTGCACGATCTTGCCTTCGGCGTCATAGCTGTCGGCATTGACCGCGCTGACCGTGCCGATCCCGCCGGCCGCCGCCCAGGCGCCCGAGCTGCTGTGATTGGAAACGGCCACGCCCTTGCCGCCTTCAACCAACGGCCACACTTCGCGACCGCCGTAAAGAATCGGCTTCAACCCCTTGAAAGTCATTGTGTTCCTGTCTTTCCCCTGGCCGTCATACACGGCTTGATCGCAGCCGGCTCTGGCCTGTCGCCAGACGCTTCGAACTGCGCATAATACCCATTGAGTTCGGGCTTACGGACAAATTCGACCAAACGAAAGCCCACGGCCTGAAATTCACAGAAAAGCAGCGCCGGCGCGATCCCGTGCTGGTCGGTCGGCCGGTCGATATCGACCACCACCACCTGCCCGCCGGGGCGCAGCGCGGGGCGCAGCCGCCAGAGGAAAGCATAAGGTTCGCCGACTTCATGATACATGTGGATCATGAACACCCGGTCGAAACTGCCCGCTGGCAGGCGCGGGTCATCGGGCGCACCGAGCTTGATCGAGACATTGGCGAGCCGTTCGCGCTCAACCCGCTGGCCAAGGTGCTGAATGGCGGCGGGATCGATGTCCTGCGCCAGCACGCGGCCTTTCTTGCCGACGCGTTCGGCAAGGCGAACCGTGTAATAGCCCGCCCCGGCCCCGATATCGGCAACGGTGGTGCCGGCCCGGATATTCGCCAGGTCCATCACGACCTGCGCTTCGCCCAGATTGTCGCGCTGGTCCTCGGCGCCAAGCTCATTACCGCCAAGCCGCGAAACGGGGCGGTAGGCCCGGGGAAAGGCGCGCGCGCTTTCCGCCCGGTCGAGATCGTCGGGCTGCCGCGAACACCCGCTGGTCGCCGCCAGCACAAGGGCAAGCGCGGCGCAGCGCCAGATCAATCGACGTCCTCCACGGCCACCTTTTCGCCGGTAACCCGCTGCGCCAAGGCTGCAGCCATGAACGGATCGAGCGCGCCATCGAGCACGTCCGACGGGGTCGGCGAAGTGTAGCCGGTGCGCAGATCCTTCACCATCTGATAGGGCTGCAACACGTAGGAGCGGATCTGGTGGCCCCAGCCAATGTCGCTCTTCGAGGCGTGTTCGGCGCTGGCAACTTCTTCGCGCTTGCGCATTTCCTCTTCATAGAGGCGCGCTTTAAGCATCCCCATAGCGATGTCGCGGTTCTTGTGCTGCGAACGGTCGACCTGGCTGGCCACGACGATCCCCGAAGGCACGTGGGTGATACGCACCGCCGAGTCGGTGGTGTTAACGTGCTGCCCGCCCGCGCCCGAGGCGCGATAGGTGTCGATCCTAAGATCGGAAGGATTGATCTCGATCTCGAAGCTGTCGTCGATCACCGGGAAGACCCAAACCGAGCTGAAGCTGGTGTGGCGGCGGGCCGAACTGTCATAGGGGCTGATCCGCACGAGGCGGTGCACGCCGCTTTCGGTCTTGGCCCAGCCATAGGCGTTTTCGCCCTTCACGAGGATCGTGGCGGACTTGATCCCGGCGGTTTCGCCCGACTGGTATTCGATCACATCAACCTTGAAGCCGCGCTTTTCCGCCCAGCGGGTATACATCCGCAGGAGGATTTCAGCCCAGTCCTGGCTTTCGGTGCCGCCGGCTCCGGCGTGGATTTCGATATAGGTATCGCTGGCGTCAGCTTCGCCGGCCAGCAGCGCCTGGACCTTGTCGGCATCGGCCTTGTCAGCCAGCGCGGCGAGCGTTGCGAGGCCTTCGTCGATGGTAGCGTCATCGCCTTCCATCTCGCCCAGTTCGACATATTCGACCGCATCGGCCATCTGCTGACCGATCGAATTGACCGTGCCGATCGCCGCTTCAAGCCGCCGACGCTCGCGCATCACGGCTTCGGCTTCCTTGGGGCTGTTCCAGAGGTTGGGATCTTCGACCCGCGCGTTGAGTTCGTCGAGCCGGCGCAGTGCGCGGTCCCAGTCGAGAAACTTGCGAACCAGCGCGAGCGCGGCATCGATCCGCTCAATATGGGCCTGCCCTTCGGCACGCATGACGATTTCACTCCGAAAAAACGTGGCGCCCCCGGCGCATCACGGCGCCAGTGGCAATCGGGCACCCGCTTAGCGCACGCGCCCCGATTGTAAAGCGCCGGCTAGTGCTTGTGCGGCGCCGACAGCGCGCGAACCGCATCCAGCGCCAGACGCACGTGATCGCGGTAGTCCATGTTCGAATAGACCATGCGAATGCGCCCATCGCGGCCGATCACATAGCTGGTGCGCTTGGCCACGCCGTTGGGCACGCCGTCCTTGCCCAGCATGGCCACGTCATAGGCCGAGATGATCGCCGGGCTAGCCACCGCCACCGGGAACTTGTCGCGGCAATGCTCGGTCGAGAACTTCTGCTGGGTTTCAAGGCTGTCCGCCGAAAGCCCGATCACACTGGCCCCGGCCTTGGCAAAATCATCCACCGCTTCGGCAAAGGCGTGGGCTTCAAGCGTGCAGCCCTGGGTGAAGCTCTTGGGATAGAAATAGAGCACCACCGGCCCCTTGCTCAGCGCGCGGCGGAGCTGGAAGGCAAAGGGTTTGCCCGCGAGCGCACCCTGGGTAGCAAAATCAGGAGCCCGCGCACCTTGCGGGAGTTCCGCCCGCAGCGTGGCAGGAAGGGCGATGGCGGCAACCAAAAGGGCCGCGCGGGTCAGCTTGCCGATCATGCCAACATCTTGCGACCAGTTCGCAAATTTGTCCAGCGGTTGGACGGCCTATTGGACGATGACGCTGCTGTCGGCCGAGATCGTCGGCGAAGCGCTGGGGCTGGCGCCGGTTCCAGGCTGACGTTCGCGTGCGGCAGCCCCCTTGCGTACGGCAGCAATCAGCGCGTCACGCTGCTCGGCAAGACTGCCGGCGTCGCCGCGCTTGGGCTCGGCATCGGCCTTGAAGGCTTCCCAGATGATCGAGGACTTGGGATCCTCGCTCGGGCTGCCGTCATAGACGCGCTTGCCGCTGATCCGGTCGATCTTGACCATGTAGATATCCGCCGGCGCCACGAACGGGCGGTGATCCCAGCGGTGCCGGGTCTGGGTGATGAACTGCTTGAAGATCGGCGCGGCGAACGTCCCGCCCTGGGCATAGCCGCCAAGCGAACGCGGCTGATCGTACCCGAGATAGACTGCGCCGACGATATCGTGCGAGCCGCCCGCGAACCACACGTTGGTCGGGCCAGAGGTCGTGCCCGTCTTGCCGAACAGCGGCAGCCCCAGATCGCGCAGCACCACGGCGGTGCCGCGGCTCACCACGCCTTCAAGCATGTGGACCACCTGATAGGCCGTGCGCGGGTCCATCACCTGCTTGCCGCGCGGGTTGAGGCGCGGCATCAGCTTGCCATCCCACTGGGCCATGTTGCAGGCATCGCAGCGCCGCGTATCGGCCCGGAAGATCACCTTGCCGTTGCGGTCCTGAACATAGTCGATCAGCGACTGGCCATATTGCACGCCGTTGTTCGCCAGCGCGGCATAGGCATTGGCCATCTGCGCGACGGTCGTTTCCCCGGCCCCCAGCGCATAGGAAAGATAAGGCGGATAGGTGCCGATCCCGACCTTGGCGATCTGCTTCACCACCCGGTCCATGCCGGTATCGTTAGCGATGTGCACGGTCATCAGGTTGCGCGATTGCTCAAGCCCCCAGCGCATGGTGTGGGTGCCGCCAGCGCCGCGCATGTCGAAGTTGCGGAAGCACTTCTGCCCAAGCTGCGCGCCCTGATAGACGCAGAACGGGCCATCGACGACTTCGCTCGCCGGGGTCATGCCGTAATCGAGAGCGGTGCCGTAAACGAAGGGCTTGATGGTCGAACCGGGCTGGCGCTGGGCCTGGGTGGCGCGGTTGAAGCTGGCAAGCCCGGCATCGAACCCGCCCTGCATGGCATAGAGCCGCCCGGTGTGGGGATCCTCGATCACCATGCCGCCCGACACTTCGGGAATGGTCCGCACGGCCCAGGCATTGCCAGCCGGCGCAACCGCGATGACATCGCCCGCAGCAACCGGATCGGGCAGCGAGATCAGCGGCGCGGTGGTGCCATCGGCAAAGCCCGCGGTGGCATTGCTGCCGCTACGCTCGACCACGATGGCGATGCGCCAATCGAGGTAGTTAACCGACTTGTTGAGCGCGACCAGCTGCGACTGCCAGTCATCGGGATCGATCTTCACGTGTTCGATCGGACCGTGCCAGCCCTTGCCCGAGGCATAGCGCAGCAGCCCGGCGCGCAAGGAGTCCTGCGCAGCCTTCTGCAATTCGGGATCAAGCGAGGTGCGCACCCACAGCCCGCCGGCATAAATCGAATTGGGCCCGGTATCGGCGCTTTCACCATAGCGGCCGATCAGATCACGGCGGACTTCTTCGACGAAATAGCCGACCGAGGGATCATAGGCTTCGGCCCGGCGCACGATGATGCCCAGCGGCTGTGCCTTGGCTTCGGCGGCCTGCGCGGCATTAACGGCGCCGTTGCGCACCATCTGATCGAGCACCCAATTGCGGCGCTGAGTTGCCTGGGCGGCGAACTTGGCGCGGCCATAGGTTTCCGGCGCCTTGGGCAGAATCGCGAGGAAGGCGGATTCGGCCAGCGTGAGATCGCCCACGTCCTTGCCGAAATAGGCCCGGGCCGCCGCCTGAACGCCGAAGCTCTGCCGGCCAAGCGGGATTTCGTTGAGGTACAGCTCAAGGATCTGCGGCTTGGTCAGCACGCTTTCGATCCGGCGGGCGACGATCATTTCCTTGAGCTTGCGCGTCACGGAATATTCGTTGCCGATGAGGATGTTCTTGGCGACCTGCTGGGTAATGGTCGAACCGCCCTTGGCGCGCCGGCCCGAGCCGAACTTCACCACATAGTCGACCACCGCGCCGGCCAGGCCGGGATAGTCGATCCCGCCGTGCGACCAGAACGTGCGGTCCTCGGCCGAAATGAAGGCGTTCTTGAGCTGCTCGGGAAAGTCGACATAGCGCAGCTGCACCCGGCGCTCCCGCGCATAGGAATAGACGATCTCACCGTTGACGCCGCGCACCATCGTCGGCAGCGGTGGCTGATAGGTCAGCAGGGTATCGGCCGAAGGCAGGGTCCGGGTCACGGTGGCCCAGACCAGCAGGTTGAGCGCCACCAGCGCGGCCAGCGCATAACCGGCGCGGCGGAACCAGACGCTGGTGCGCCATTGCTCCAGCCCCCAGACGCCGATCGGATGCGCGCTGAACCAGGCGCGGAACGACGCCCATCCCCGCGCGAGCGCCCCACGGGCTTCGCGGCGGATACGCAGATGCTTGGATTCGGGAGCCTCGGGTTCAGCCATCGCGGCGGTCCCTAGCACGGCCCGGCGGCGCTTTGCCAGCGGGTTCCTGTGGCTGCCTCATGGCGCGGTCACACCAGCGGCGTGGCGCGCGAAATAAGCCTTTATGGCCGCAGCGGTTACCTGCGCGAACGTGCCCCTGCCAGTGGCCGAACCAAGCCGGGCGGCATCGTCAGGATTGTTGATATAGCCGCTTTCGAACAGCACCGAAGGCAGGTCGGGCTGCTTGAGCACGGCAAAGGCCGCCGATTGGCCGGTCGGCTCGCGAAATGGGATCCGCCCCTGCCCTTCACGCAGGATCAGGTTGCCGAATTCTTCCGACCGTGCCTGGGTATCGCGCTGCGACAGGTCCACCAGGATCGCGCTGACCGCATCGCTCTGCCCGGCAAGAGCGATGCCATTGACCATGTCGGCGGCATTTTCGCGCGCGGCGATCTTGTTGGCAGCCTCGTTCGAGCCCTTGGCCGAGAGCGTATAGACCGTAGCGCCCGAAACCCCGTGGGCCTCCTCGGTGCTGTCGGCGTGGATCGAGATGAACAGGTCGGCGCCAAGACGCCGGGCGATGACCGAGCGTTCAGGCAGCAGGATATAGCGGTCATCCCCGCGGGTCAGTGCCACGCGCACCCCGCCGCCGCGCAGCAATTCATCGCGCAGCGCGAGCGCAAGGCCAAGCGTGATGTCCTTTTCGCGCCACTTGCCCGATCCGGCCCCCGGATCTTTGCCGCCGTGGCCGGGATCGATCACCACCAGCGGGCGCCCGGCATCGAGCGGCCCCTCGATCTTGGGCAGCCCGGCGAGATCGCCATCGGCCGGCAGATCGACCTTGATCACGTAATCATAGCCGCGCCCCGGCGCACCAAACATCCGGTCCGCGGCGACCATTGCGGCAAATACGGCCAGCGGCGTTAGGAAAACCGCAACTATGAACAAGATACGCCGCATCGTGCCGGTGACTAGATAGTTGGCGCGCGCGGCGCAATCGCTCTTGTGCAATGCTGCAAGCAACTTGCCGCGCCGACCAACCAATGCTAGTCGTTCGCAACTTCGGGGCATTCCAGTTCCGATCCCTTGCTGCTCAACCCTTGAAAACAGGGATCGCGGCCAACATCTGGGATCGGCACCGCAGCGCCGGAGCAAGCCCCCGGACAAGCGGTCCGGGCCCAACCAGGTTGATGCCGGAAATGAAAAGCCTTTCGCCGATCTGCCAGCTGCGCGCCCATCCGGCCGCGGCGTTGCAGTCGGCCGGTTGTGCGCGCACGCTATTGCCGCACCTTTTCGTTCCAGCAGACACGCACATCGCCGTCGGGGCAATTGTTCGCCCCGGCTTCACATCTGCAGCCATGCGCCGCGACGGACCGTTCCGCGCAGCGCCTGGCCGCCTTGCATACAGTCGCGCCCTTTCCCTGGCGGTCCCTTCGCGGACCAGCCTGCCCCGGCGCGCACGGAGAAATTTGAATGAACATGCGCATGCTGATCGATGCGCGCCACCAGGAAGAAACCCGGGTGGCGGTGCTCAAGGGCAACCGGATTGAAGAATTCGACTTTGAATCTGCTGAACACAAGCAGATCAAGGGCAACATCTATCTCGCTAAGGTAACGCGCGTCGAACCGTCGCTTCAGGCGGCGTTCGTCGATTTTGGCGGCAACCGTCACGGGTTCCTCGCATTCAGCGAAATCCACCCGGACTACTACCAGATCCCCAAGGAAGACCGTGAGGCGCTCCTTGCCGAAGAAGCCGCCCACGCCGAGGAAGAGGCCGCGCTGCGCGCCATCGCCGAAGGTGAGGAAGACTTCGTTGGCGACGACGAACTGGGTGAAACCCTCGCCGACGATCTCGCCGGAACCAGCCACGATCATCACCACGACGATGATTTCGGCGGGGTGACCGAAGTCGACACCTCCGAAAAGGACGAAGTCGCCACGATCGAAGACGGCCATCTTGAAGATGATGCCGCCGGCGACGAGGATGGCGAAGCTTCGGAAGAAGGCAACGGCGATGATCGCCGCCGCCGTGGCCGCCGCCGTCAGGGCCGTGGTCAGGCCCAGAAGATGGCCGGTCAGGCCGACGAAATCCGCGCCAAGCGCATGGCGCTGCGCCGCCGCTACAAGATCCAGGACGTGATCCAGCGCCGCCAGGTGCTGCTGGTCCAGGTGGTCAAGGAAGAACGCGGCAACAAGGGCGCTGCGCTCACCACCTATCTCAGCCTCGCGGGCCGTTACTGCGTGCTGATGCCCAATTCGAGCCACGGCGGCGGCATCAGCCGCAAGATCAACTCGGCTGCCGATCGCAAGCGCCTGAAGTCGATCATCGCCGAAATGGATCTGCCCAAGTCGATGGGCTGCATCGTCCGCACCGCCGGGCTGCAGCGCACCAAGACCGAGATCAAGCGCGACTTCGACTATCTCGCCCGCCTGTGGGACGGGATTCGCGAAACCACGCTGGGCAGCACTGCCCCGGCGCTGATCCATTCGGACAGCGACCTGATCAAGCGCGCGATCCGCGACATCTACAACCGCGACATCGATGAAGTCGTGGTCGAAGGCGAAGCCGGCTACCGCGCCGCGCGCGACTTCATGAAGCTGCTGATGCCGAGCCACGCCAAGCGGGTGAAGCCCTATGTCGATCCGGTGCCGCTGTTCCAGCGCTATGGCGCGGAAGACCAGCTGACCGCGATGTATGACCCTGAAGTCCAGCTCAAGAGCGGCGGCTACATCGTCATCAACCCGACCGAAGCCCTGGTTTCGATCGACATCAACTCGGGCCGTTCGACCAAGGAACACGGGATCGAGGCGACCGCGCTCAGCACCAACCTCGAAGCTGCGCGCGAAATCGCCCGCCAGCTGCGCCTGCGTGACATGGCCGGCCTCGTCGTGATCGACTTTATCGACATGGAGTACAACTCCAACGTCCGTAAGGTCGAAAAGGCGATGAAGGACGCGCTCAAGAACGATCGCGCGCGCATCCAGGTTGGCCGCATCTCCAGCTTCGGCCTGATGGAAATGAGCCGCCAGCGCCTGCGCACCGGCGTGCTCGAAGCCACCACCCGCGGCTGCCCGCACTGCGATGGCACCGGCCTTGTCCGCACCGCGTCGAGCGCCGGCCTTTCGGCTCTGCGCCTGATCGAAGACGAAGCCGCCAAGGGCAAGGGTTCGATCATCTCGCTGTTCGCTTCGACCGAAGCAGCGGTCTATCTGCTCAACGCCAAGCGCGCCGATCTTGCCGAGATCGAGCATCGTTACGGCGTGCGGGTCGAAGTCCTGCCCGAAGGCGAGAACGAAGGCGCCAAGATGCGCGTTGCCTCTTCGGGCCCGCGCCCTGAATTCGTGCCGCGCTTCGAACCGATCGTGATCGAGGAAGACGACACCGACGACATCATCGACGAGGACGAGGATCTCGAAGCCGAAGGCGCCGAGGACGATCGCGGCGAGCGTGATGGCGAAGGCCGCGGCAAGCGCCGCCGCAAGCGTCGTCGCCGCGGTGGCCGTGACCGTGACGAAGGCGAAGAAGGCCAGTCGGCCCGCCGCTCGGACGAAGACGCCGATGAGGGCGATGAAGGCGACGACGGCGAAGGCCGTGAAGGCGCTGACGACGAAGCCTCGGAAGATGGCGAAGCGCCGCGCAAGCGCCGCCGCCGTGGTCGCCGCCGGCGTGGTGGCCGTGGCCGCGGTGAAGGCGAAGGCGAAGCCGGCAGCGAAGCCGGCGAAGGCGAAGACAGCGGCGAAGCGGTGAGCGACGAGGCTCCGGCCGAAGTTGAAGCCGCTGCCGAAGTGGTGGCCGAAGAAGCCCCCGCCAAGCCCAAGCGCACCCGCAAGAAGAAGGTTGAGGCCGAAGCCGAAGCCCCTGCGGCGGAAGCTCCGGTAGAAGCCGCTGCCGAAGTGGTGGCCGAGGAAGCCCCGGCCAAGCCCAAGCGCACCCGCAAGAAGAAGGTTGAGGCCGAAGCCGAAGCCCCTGC
>CALKVF010000042.1 GCA_937996535.1 uncultured Novosphingobium sp.
CCGGCTCGCCGCCGGATTCCAGCCAGCGCGGCTCTCGCTCGATGTGGGGGTGATCTTCCTCGTCTCGATGGCCGCGATCATCGCCCTGCCGCGCCAGTTCTACATGGGGCTGGTCGAAGCCCAGTCGAGCGACGACCTGCTGCGCGCACGGCGCGGACTGGCCGCTTACCTTGCCCTGATGGCACTGATGGTCCTGCCGATCGCGCTGGCCGGCACGGCCCTGCTCGGCAGCGGGGCCTCGCCCGATCTCTATGTGCTCCAGCTTCCCGAATTTGCCGGCTACGGCGCGATTGCCGCGGCTGCGCTGATCGGCGGGGTCAGCGCGGCGGCTTCGATGGCCGTGGTCGACACCACCGCGCTTGCCACGATGGTCTCCAACGATCTCGTCTTTCCCAGCGTGCTACGCAGCGCCGCCGCCCCCAGCGAAGGCGCGATCGGGCGGCGGATGTTGCAGGTCCGCCGCGCCTCGATCCTCGCGATCATGCTGCTCGCACTGGCCTGGGCGCTGCTGGTTTCGCGGAGCGATTCACTCGCCTCGATCGGGCTCATCGCCTTTGCCGCGATGGCCCAGTTCACCCCGCACCTGATCCTGGCGACCTATCGCCCCGGGCGCGACCGGCTGGCCGCGCGCGCCAGTCTGGCGGCGGGGCTGGTGCTGTGGCTCTATACCCTGGCGCTGCCCCCGATCGTGCCGCTGCGCTGGCTGGAAGTGCTCGCCCAGACCCCGCTCGATCCGCTGCATCTGCTCGGGATCGGGGCGGGATCGCCGCTCGTCCACGGCGTGTTCTGGAGCCTGGGAACCAACCTTGCGGTCTATGCGCTCGTTGCCGCACGCGGGCTCGGCACCCCGGCGCTGCCCAGCTTCCTGCGTGCCGAGCGCCAGGTCAGCAATCTCAGCGAGCTGGCCGATCTCACCGCCAGCTTCGTCGGGCGCGAACGGGTCGCGGCAGAGTTTCCGCAGGCCCGGATGAACCTGCCGATCGACCGGCAATCGGCCCGCCGCGCGCGCGAACTGATCGCCAGCGTGGTCGGCACCTCATCCGCCCGCGCACTGGTCGCCTCGGCCATGGCCGGCGGGACCATGAGCCTGCCCGAAGTGACCCGCCTGCTCGACGAAGGCGGGCAAAGCCTGCGGTTCTCGCGCCAGCTGCTCGCCGCGACCTTTGAAAACGTCGATGCCGGGATCAGCGTGGTCGATGCTGAAATGAACCTCGTGGCGTGGAACAGCCGCTACCTCGAAATCTTCAACTACCCGCCGGGGCTGGTCCGGGTCGGGGTGAGCGTGGCCGATCTCATCCGCCACAATGCGCTGCGCGGCGATTTTGGCCCCGGCGATACCGAGCACCACGTCGCCAAGCGGCTGTGGCACATGCGGCGCGGACAGGAACACGCCTTCGAACGGCGGCGCGGCGATGGCCGGGTGATCAAGACCGTGGGCGGGCCGATGCCCGGCGGCGGCTATGTGATGAGCTTCACCGACATCACCGACGATGCCCGCGTGCGCGAAGAGCTGCGCCGCACGCTCGATGAACTCGAACTGCGCGTTACCGAACGCACCCGCGAACTGTCCGACGCCAACCGCCGGCTTGCACGCTCGGACCGCGAAAAGACCCGCTTCCTCGCCGCGGCCAGCCACGACCTGCTCCAGCCGCTCCACGCCGCGCGGCTGTTCACCGCCGCGCTCGGGCGCGATGTCGACGATGGCGGACGGCGGCTGGTCTCGCGGGTCGAAGCGGCGATCGTGGCGGCGGAAGACCTGCTGCGCGCGCTGCTTGATATTTCCAAGCTCGATGCCGGCGGGGTCACCCCGCGTCCCGAGCCGGTCAGCCTTGGCGCGTTCCTCTCCGATCTTACCGAAAGCTTCCGCCCGCTGGCCGAGGAAAAGGGCCTGACCATGCGGCTCGGCCCCGCACCGGGCCTGATCGAAACCGATCCCGGGCTACTGCGCTCGGTGATGCAGAACTTTTTGACCAATGCGGTGCGTTATACCCGCGAAGGCGGAATTCTGGTGGGCGTGCGGCGGCGCGGCGGCGAATGGCGGATCGATGTGGTCGATACCGGGGTCGGCATCCAGCCGGGCCAGATGGCCGCGATCTTCGGCGAATTCACCCGGCTGGGCGAGGTCGAGGTCGAAGGGCTGGGGCTGGGGCTGGCGCTGGTCGAGCGGATTGCCAGGCTGCTCGGCGGGCGGGTCGATGTCGCCTCGGTGCCGGGGCGCGGCAGCCGCTTCAGCCTGGTGCTGCCGATGCGCCAGCAAGGCGCGGCCCCGCTAACGCCGCCGCGCGCGGCATCCCCGGCCGCGCCGGTGCGGGCGCTGCGGGTGCTGGTGGTCGATAACGATGCGCTGATCGTCGAGGCGAGCTGCGCGCTGCTCGAAGGGCTGGGACACACCGCGCTGGGAGCAGCTGACAGTGCCGGCGCGCTGGCGCTGTGCGACAAGGCCGATGCGGTGCTCGCCGATTACCAGCTCGACAATGGCGAAGACGGCCTCAGCCTGATCGCTGCGCTGCGGGCGCGCCGACCGGACCTACCCGCGCGGCTGATCACCGCAGAAACCGGCACCGCGATGCGCGAAACTGCCGCCCAAATGGGGATCACTATCCTTGCGAAGCCGGTTGACCCAGCCGACATCGAACGCTTTCTGGCTGAAGCCGCGTCCTGAGCGCGAGCGGCCGCGCCGGCCAGAATCCTAGTGCCGCAAATCCAGCCCGAGCGAGCGGGCAACCAGCGCCGCCTGGGTGCGATTGCGCACATCGAGCTTGCGCATGATCGCGGTCATGTGCGCTTTGACTGTCGCCTCGCTCATGCCGAGCGAATGGGCGATCTGCTTGTTGAGCTGCCCGTCAAGCACCGCCAGCAGCACCTTGAGCTGGGTCGGGGTCAAGCCGGCCACGGTTTCGCGGATGGCATCATCGCCCTGTGGCGCCGCGGCTGGCGCGGTGCGCGCCGGGGCCTGCAGCGCCCGGGCAATCGCCTCCTCGATCGCGGCCAGATCGCTGTCCTTGCGCAGGAACCCGGTAGCCCCGAAGGCGCGCACTTCCTCGGCTGCCGCCGCGCCTTCGGCGCTGGAGACGACCAGGATCGGCACCTCGGGGCGCTCGGCGTGGAGCAGCGCGATCCCCGAATAGCCGACCGCGCCGGGCATCTTGAGATCGAGCAGGATCAGCTTCAGCCCGGCAGCATCTTCAAGCGCCCGCGCCGCGCCCGCCAGCGTCCCCGCCTCGATCACCCGCGCCGCGGGCAGCACCCGGCTGACCGCCAGGGCGAGCGCCTGACGGAACAGCGGATGATCATCGGCAATGAGGACGGTTTCGTTCACGCCTTCTCCAGATGCGGCCGGTTGGCCAGGAGATGGTCGACAACCGAAGGATCGGCAAGGGTCGACGTGTCACCCAGGTTCGAAACATCGTTTTCGCCGATCTTGCGCAGGATCCGGCGCATGATCTTGCCCGACCGGGTCTTGGGCAGACCGGGTGCAAACTGGATCACATCGGGGGTCGCAATCGGGCCGATCTCGTGGCGCACCCATTGCACCAGTTCGCGGCGCAGCGCCTCATCGGGTTCGACATCGGCATTGGTGGTGACGAAGGCATAGATGCCCTGCCCCTTGATGTCGTGCGGCATCCCGACCACCGCAGCTTCGGCGACCTTGGCATGGGCGACCAGCGCAGATTCGATCTCGGCCGTACCCATGCGGTGGCCCGAGACGTTGATCACATCGTCGATCCGCCCGGTGATCCAGTAATAGCCATCCTCGTCGCGGCGGCAGCCATCGCCGGTGAAGTAGGCGCCCTTGAAGGTGCTGAAATAGGTCTGGAAGAAGCGGTCGTGATCGTCCCACACGGTACGCATCTGCCCCGGCCAGCTATCGGTGATGACCAGGCAGCCATCGCCCGCGCCCTCGATCGGCACGCCTTCGTTGTCGACCAGCCGGGGCTGGACGCCAAAGAACGGGCGGGTCGCCGAACCCGGCTTCAAGGCGGTTGCGCCGGGCAGCGGGGTGATCATCGTGCCGCCGGTTTCGGTCTGCCACCAGGTGTCGACGATCGGGCAGCGCGCATCGCCCACCACCTTGTGATACCACTCCCACGCCTCGGGATTGATCGGCTCGCCCACCGAGCCGAGCAGGCGCAGGCTCTTGCGGCTGGTCTTGGCCACCCATTCATCGCCTTCGCGCATCAGTGCGCGCAGGGCAGTGGGGGCACCGTAAAAGATCTCGACCCCAAACTTGTCAACCACCTGCCAGAACCGGCTGGGATCGGGGAAGTTGGGCACGCCTTCGAACATCACTGTCGTCGCGCCGTTGATCAGCGGGCCATAGACCACATAGGAGTGCCCCGTGACCCAGCCGATATCGGCCGCGCACCAGTAGATCTGGCCCGGTCGGTAATCGAACACGTATTCGTGGGTGATCGAGGCCCAGACGGCATAGCCGCCGGTGGTGTGCAGCACGCCCTTTGGCTTGCCGGTAGAACCTGAGGTATAGAGGATGAACAGCGGGTCTTCGGCGTTCATTTCCTCGGGCGCGCAAAGCGTGGACTGGGTGGCAATCGCTTGCCCCCAGTCCACGTCGCGACCCGGCACACGCGGCACTGACGCGCCCGTGCGCTGGAGAACAATCACCGTGCCCACGCCCTGGCAGTGGGTCAGGGCCTCATCGACATTGGCTTTCAGCGGAACCTTCTTGCCGCCGCGCAAGCCTTCGTCGGCGGTCAGCACGATCCGGCTGTCGCAGTCCTCGATCCGCCCGGCGAGCGCCTCGGGACTGAAGCCGGCAAAGACGATCGAATGGATCGCCCCGATCCGCGCGCAGGCCAGCATGGCCACGGCCGCCTCGGGCACCATCGGCAGGTAGATCGTCACGCGGTCGCCCTTGGCCACGCCCCGGCTTTTCAGCAGATTGGCGAAACGGCAGACATCCTCGTGCAGCTCGCGGTAGGTGATGCGGCGCTCGGGATCGGCTGGATCATCAGGCTCCCACAGGATCGCGACCTGATCGCCGCGTGTCGCCAGGTGGCGATCGAGCGCATTGGCGCTGAGGTTCAGCGTGCCATCGGCAAACCATTCGATCCCGAAATCGGCCTCGGCAAAGCTGGTGTCCTTGACCCGGGTGAAGGGGCGGATCCAGTCGATCCGCTGGGCCTCTTCGCGCCAGAACCCTTCGGGATCCTCAACCGAGCGGCGGTACATCGCGGTATAGTCCGCCTCGCCGATCAGCGCGTCTGCGGCCCAGTTGGCGGGCACGGGATAGAGGGCTTCAGCCATCCCCGATTCTCCTCTTCCGGATTGGTTGCATTTCTTTGGCGCCAGCCTAGCCCCCCGCGCCCACCCCCGGACCATAGACCAAAGTCGTAGACCGCCGACCAAGGTCGCTCTGGCGCGCAGCCCCGGCTCGGCCATGCTGGCATGAACCCGCAAATGGGTGCCCGGCAGCTTGCCTCGGGCGTGGATGGAGAGGGACATGACCAAGGGACACACCACCCTGATCGCCGGCCTGCTGGCCGCCAGCGCGCTCGCCGCGCCGCAGGCCGCAATGGCGCGCCCGGCCAGCGATGCCGCCGCGCTCGCCGCCCGGCTTGACCGGCTTGAAAGCGAAGTTGCCGCGCTGAAATCGGATCTCGCCTCGGCCCATGCCGAAACCGCCGCCGCCACCGCGCGCGCCGATGCGGCCGATGCGCGCGCTTCGGCCGCGGTGCAGCAGGTTGCCGCGATCGAGGCCCGCCCGGCGCCCGCGCCGGCCGCGCCCGCCGAAGGGATGCGCAGCGGCAACACCACGATCAAGCTCGGCGGTTATATCAAGCTGCTGGCCGGGACCACCCGCTTTGCCGAAGGCGAAGTGGCGAGCAATTCGCTCGGCCGCGATTTCTACCTGCCGCAGTCGATCCCGACCGGGACCGGGCCGGCCAGCCGCACCACCGATTTCACCGCCAAGCAATCGCGCTTCTGGCTCAACCTCGGCTCGGATGTCGCGGGCCACGCGGTGAAGGGCTATGTCGAGGCCGATTTCCAGACCTCGCCGGGCACACAAGGCTCGCAGCGCACCACGAACGGCTACAACCTCGCGCTGCGCCGGGCCTATGTCCAGGTCGATCGCTGGACCTTCGGGCAGGATTGGACGACCTTCCAGTACGTCGCCGCGCTGCCCGAAACCACCGACTATGTCGGCGGGGCCGAAGGCACGGTCTTCGTGCGCCAGCCGCAGATCCGCTACAGCGCGCCGCTGAGCAAGACGCTGACCCTGCACCTTGCCGCCGAGAACCCTGAATCCGGCACCGCGACCGCAGGTTCCGCCACCCTGATCGAAAACGGCAAGGACCACCTGCCCGATTTCACCGCGCGGCTGGCCTATGGCGGGGCGCGGGGCGAACTGTCGCTGGCGGGGATCGGCCGGCAGGTGCGCAGCGAAAGTGCCGGGATCGGCGCCACCACCGCTGGCTACGGCGCAAGCGCGGCGGGCAAGCTCTATCTCAACGCCGCCAAGACCGGCGACCTGCGCATGATGGTCACCTATGGCCGCAACATCGGGCGCTATGTCGGGCTGAACTTCGCGCCCGACGCGGTCTATGTCCCGTCGGCCAACCGGCTTGAAGGCGCCACCGTCTTTGCCGCGATCGCCGCGCTGCGCGTGCCGGTCGGCCCGGGGCTGCGGGTCAATGTCATGGGCAGCTATCAGTCGGTCGACTATGCCGACGTGCTGACCCTGGCCCAGATCGGCAGCTTCAACCAGCGTGCGTGGAGCGGGGCTGCGAACCTGTTCTATTCGCCGGTCAAGAACGTCGACCTCGGGATCGAATACCGTCATGGTGAACGCAAGCTGGTCAGCGGCGCCCAGGGCGGGACGGACCGGATCGAGTTCGCCGCGAAATACAGCTTCTGACCAGAACATAACAGGAGAGGGACCATGGACTATCACGATACGGCGGAGGACTATGCCGCCCTGCCGCGCCACCACGTGGCCACCCACGATGAAAAACTGATCATCACCGCATCCTCGCTCGGCACGGTGTTCGAGTGGTATGACTTCTACCTCTACGGCCTGCTCACCGCGATCATCGCGGCGCAGTTCCTGACCGGGCTCAACCCGACCACCTCGTTCATCATGGCGCTGCTGGTGTTTGCCGCCGGGTTCATCGTGCGTCCTTTCGGCGCGCTGGTGTTCGGGCGGATCGGCGACATGGTCGGCCGCCGCTATACCTTCATCGTCACCCTGCTGGTGATGGGCCTGTCGACCTTCCTCGTCGGCTGCCTGCCCACCTACAAGACGGCCGGCGTTGCCGCCCCGATCATGCTGGTGGTGCTGCGCATGTTCCAGGGCCTGGCGCTGGGCGGCGAATATGGCGGCGCGGCGACCTACGTTGCCGAACACGCCCCCAACGGCAAGCGCGGGCTTTATACCAGCTGGATCCAGATCACCGCCACGGCGGGTCTGGCGATGGCGCTGCTGATCGTGATCCTCGTCCGCTCGCCGGTCACCGGGGTGGGCGAAGAAGCCTTCAAGGACTGGGGCTGGCGCATTCCTTATCTGCTCTCGGGCGTGTTCCTGACGGTCGGCCTGTGGCTGCGCCTCAAGCTGCATGAATCCCCGGTGTTCAAGAAGATGAAGGAAGAAGGCACCGCCTCGAAGGCGCCGCTGACCGAAGCCTTTGGTGAGTGGAAGAACCTCAAGGTCGTGCTGATCGCCTTCTTCGGCGCGATCGCCGGGCAGGCCGTGGTGTGGTACACCGGCCAGCTCTACGCGCTCTACTTCCTTGAAAAGATGCTCAAGGTCGATGGCCTCACCGCCAACAACCTCGTCATGATCGCCCTGCTGCTTGCCGCGCCGTTCTTCCTGGTGTTCGGCTGGCTGTCGGACAAGAGCGGGCGCAAGCCGATCATCATGGCCGGCTGCGCGCTGGCCGCGCTGACCATGTTCCCGGTGTTCCACGCCCTGACCGACGCCGCCAACCCGGCGCTGGCCAAGGCCCAGGCCACCGCCCCGGTCACCGTCACCGCCAATCCGGCCGAATGCTCCTCGCAGTTCGATCCCGTTGGCCAGAACAAGTTCGACACCACCAGCTGCGACATCGTGAAGAACGCGCTCGCCAAGGCGGCCGTGAACTACACCAATGTTGCCGCACCGGCAGGCGCGATCGCCGCGATCACGATCGGCGAGAAGACCTTCGTCGCGCCCGATCCTGCCAAGCTCAGCGGGGATGAACGCAAGGCCGCGATCGCCGCCTTCACCGCACAGGTCGTCGGCGCCCCGGCAGCGCCCGCCAAGGCCGCTGAAAACGGCAAGCCTGCGGTTCCAGCCAAGGAAGCCGTCACCGGCGAACTGGTCAAGGTCGGCTATCCCGCCAAGGCCGATCCGGCGGCGATCAACAAGCCCAAGGTCATCGCGATCCTGTTCTATCTCGTGCTGCTGGTGACCATGGTTTACGGTCCGATCGCAGCAATGCTGGTCGAACTGTTCCCGAGCCGGATCCGCTACACCTCGATGTCGCTGCCCTATCACATCGGCAACGGCTGGCTGGGCGGGCTGCTGCCGGCGATCGGCTTCGCGATGGTCGCGGCCAACGGGGATATCTACCACGGCTTCTGGTATCCGGTGGTCGTGGCCGCAGTGACCCTGCTGATCGGGCTGGTGGCCCTGCCCGAAACCTACAAGCGCAACATCGACGACTAGTCGTGCCTTCCGGCAGGGGCCGCGCCTTGCGCCACATCAAGGCGCGGCCCCTCCATCCCCCTTTACGGAGCAGTTCATGACCACCCAGCTCAGCACCCGATCGGGCCTCACGCTCAGCGTCCGCGCCGCAAGCGAAGCCGACGAGGCGGCGCTGGCGGCGTTCTTCGATTCGGTTTCCGACGAAGATCGCCGCTTTCGCTTCTTCGCCGCGGCGGAGCATGTCAGCCACGAACAGCTCGATCCGCTGATCCATGCCGATCACTTCCAGTCGGAAAGCTTCCTCGCTTTCGATACGGCCAGCGGCGATCTCGTCGCCTCGGCGCTGCTCGCCTGCGACACGGCGATGGACACCGGCGAAATCGCCGTGTCGATCCGCAGCGATTACAAGGGCAAGGGCGTGGGCTGGGCGCTGCTCGATTTCCTTGGCCAGGAAGCCCGCACCCGGGGCCTGCGCCGGGTGATCGCGATCGAGGCGCGCGACAATCACGCCGCGATCGAACTCGAACGCGAAAAGGGCTTTGCCCCCGAACCCTTCGAGGACGATCCCAGCCTGGTGATCCTGTCCAAGTCCTTCCGCTGAGAAAGTGAAGCGATGAGCGAAGCCTACCTGCGCGCCTGGCGCGAAAGCATCGACCACCCCGCCGCGTTCTGGGGCAAGGCCGCCGAAGCGATCGACTGGATCACGGCGCCGGCCAGCACCTATGACGAGGCGCAGGGCTGGTTTGCGGGCGGCACGCTCAACACCTGTTACAACTGCGTCGACCGCCATGTCGCCGCCGGACGCGGCGAAGCGATCGCCCTGTCCTATGACAGCCCGGTCACCGACGTGGTCCAGCAGTTCAGCTATGCACGGCTTCAGGACGAGGTCGGGCGGGTTGCCGCGATGCTCGTCTCGCTTGGCGTCGGCAAGGGCGACCGGGTGATCCTCTACATGCCGATGATCCCGCAAACGGTCTTCGCCATGCTCGCCTGCGCGCGGATCGGGGCGATTCATTCGGTGGTGTTCGGCGGCTTTGCACCGCTCGAACTGGCCAAGCGGATCGACGATGCCGCCCCCAAGGTCTTGCTCACCGCGAGCTGCGGGATCGAAGGCGCGCGGACCATCGCTTACAAGCCGATGGTCGATGAAGCCCTGACGCTGGCGCGCCATCAGGTGGACCGCGTGGTGGTGTTCCAGCGCGACCGCCTGGCCGCTGACCTTGCCGCCCCGCGCGATCTCGATTGGGCCGCGCTGCGCGAGGAGACCGCCGCCGATCCGGTTCCCACCCCGGCCGAACTGGCCGCCAGCGATCCGCTCTACATCCTCTACACCTCGGGCACGACCGGCACCCCCAAGGGCGTGGTGCGCGAGAATGGCGGCCACGCAGTCGCGCTCGCCTGGTCGATGGCCAACATCTATGGCATCGGCGCGGGCGATCCGTTCTGGGCCGCCTCGGACGTGGGCTGGGTCGTGGGCCACAGCTACATCGTCTATGCCCCGCTGCTGGTCGGCGCGACCACCGTGCTGTTCGAGGGCAAGCCGATCGGCACGCCCGATCCCGGCACCTTCTGGCGGGTGATGACCCGCCACCGGGTCAAGACCTTCTTCACCGCCCCGACCGCGATCCGCGCGGTGCGCAAGGAAGATCCCGACGCCACGTTCCTCAAGGCCATCGGCACCGGGGACTGCCGGGTGATCTTCCTCGCGGGCGAACGCGCCGATCCCGACACCATCGCCTGGCTGGAAGAAAAATCAGGCCTGCCGGTGATCGACCACTGGTGGCAGACCGAACTCGGCTGGCCCGGCGTGGCCACCTGCTTTGCGCTGGGCGATGTGCGCCGCAAGCGCGGCAGCGCGGGCTTCCCGGTGCCGGGCTACCGCTTCGAGATCCTCGGCGACGATGGCCAGCCCGTCCCCCAGGGGCAGAGCGGCGCGGTGGCGATCAAGGCCCCGCTCGCCCCCGGCGCGTTCCGCACGCTGTGGAACAACCAGGCCGGTTACGACAAGAACTTCGCGGGCTTCCCGGGCTACTACGAAACCGGCGATGCCGGGCACTTCGATGCCGAGGGCTTCCTCAACATCATGGGCCGCACCGACGATATCATCAACGTTGCCGGGCACCGCATCTCGACCGGGCAGATGGAGCAGATCGTCGCCGAGCAGGACGGCGTGGCCGAATGCGCGGTGATCGGCGCGGACGATCCGATCAAGGGGATGATCCCGGT
>CALKVF010000043.1 GCA_937996535.1 uncultured Novosphingobium sp.
CCGCCAACGGCAAGCCGATCATCGTGCCTTCGCAGGACATGGTGCTGGGTCTGTACTACCTCTCGCTCGACCGCGATGGCGAACCGGGCGAAGGCATGGCCTTTGCCGACATGGCCGAAGTGCATCAGGCGCTCGAAGTGGGCGCGGTCACCCTCCACTCGAAGATCAAGGCCCGCGTGCCGCAGACCGACGAGCAGGGCAACCAGTACCAGAAGCGCTTCGAAACCACGCCGGGCCGTATGCTGATCGGCGAATGCCTGCCCAAGTCGCACACCGTGCCCTTCGACGTGGTCAACAAGGTGTTGACCAAGAAGGAAATCGGCGACGTGATCGACCAGGTCTATCGCCACACCGGCCAGAAGGACACGGTGCTGTTCGCTGACGCGATCATGGCGCTGGGCTTCCGCAACGCGTTCAAGGCGGGGATCTCGTTCGGCAAGGACGACATGATCATCCCCGACAGCAAGGATGCGCTGGTCGACGAAACCAAGGCGCTGGTGGCTGACTACGAGCAGCAGTACCAGGACGGCCTGATCACCCAGCAGGAAAAGTACAACAAGGTGATCGACGCCTGGAGCCGCTGCGGCGACCAGGTCGCGAACGCCATGATGGACGAGATCAAGGCCTCGCCGCTCGACCCGGAAACGGGCCGTCAGAAGCCGATCAACTCGATCTACATGATGTCGCACTCCGGTGCGCGTGGCTCGCCGACCCAGATGAAGCAGCTGGCGGGTATGCGCGGGCTGATGGCCAAGCCTTCGGGCGAGATCATCGAAACCCCGATCATCTCGAACTTCAAGGAAGGTCTGACCGTTCTTGAATACTTCAACTCGACCCACGGCGCCCGTAAGGGCCTCGCGGACACCGCGCTCAAGACCGCAAACTCGGGTTACCTGACCCGCCGTCTGGTCGACGTGTCGCAGGACTGCGTGGTCGTGGTTGACGACTGCGGCACCGAACGCGCGCTGGAAATGCGCTCGATCGTGCAGGGCGGCTCGACCATCGCGTCGCTGGCCGAACGCATCCTGGGCCGCACCCTCGCCGAGGACATCCTCGACAAGGACGGCAAGATTGTCGCCGCCAAGGGCGACCTGCTCGACGAGCCCGCCGTGGCCGCGATCGAAGCGACCGGCATCCAGGCCGCGCGCATCCGCTCGCCGCTGATCTGCGAAGCTCAGCAGGGCGTGTGCGGCACGTGCTATGGCCGTGACCTTGCTCGCGGTACGCCGGTCAACATCGGTGAAGCTGTCGGCGTCATCGCCGCGCAGTCGATCGGTGAACCGGGCACCCAGCTGACCATGCGTACCTTCCACATCGGGGGCGCCGCACAGGTCAACGAACAGTCGCACCTCGAATCGATCTGCGACGGCAGCGTCAACTACCGTGACATCCCGACGATCACCGACAAGCGCGGTCGCCGCCTCAGCCTTGCCCGCAACGGCGAGATCGTGGTGCTCGACAGCGAAGGCCGTGAACGCGCGATCCACAAGGTGCCTTACGGTACCCACCTGATCCACGAAGACGGCGCGATCATCAACGAAGGCGATCGTCTGGCCGAGTGGGATCCGTTCACCCTGCCGGTAATCACTGAAAAGCCCGGTATCGTGAAGTACCAGGACCTGATCGACGGCAAGACGCTGACCGAAGTGACCGACGATGCGACCGGGATGACCAGCCGCGTCGTGACCGAAAACCGTTCGACCTCGCGTTCGAAGAAGGAAGACCTGCGTCCGCGCATGACCCTGCTCGACGACGCTTCGGGCGAAGCCGCGCGCTACATGCTGGCGCCGGGCACCACGCTTTCGGTCGAAGATGGCCAGATGGTCGAAGCCGGTGACGTGGTGGCCCGTGCCAGCCGCGAAGCCGCCAAGACCCGCGACATCACCGGCGGTCTGCCGCGCGTTGCCGAACTGTTCGAAGCGCGCATTCCTAAGGACAATGCGATCATCGCCAAGATCAGCGGCCGGATTGAATTCGTTCGCGATTACAAGGCGAAGCGCAAGATCGCGATCATCCCGGAAGAGGGCGATCCGGTGGAATACCTGATCTCCAAGTCCAAGGTGATCGACGTTCAGGAAGGCGACTGGGTCAAGAAGGGCGACAACCTGATCTCGGGCTCGCCCAACCCGCACGACATCCTCGAAGTCCTCGGGGTTGAAGCGCTGGCCGAATACCTCTGCTCGGAAATCCAGGAAGTCTATCGCTTGCAGGGCGTGAAGATCAACGACAAGCACATCGAGGTGATCGTTCGCCAGATGCTGCAGAAGGTTGAAATCACGCACGGCGGCGACACCACCCTGCTGCCGGGCGAACAGGTCGACCTGGAAGAAATGCTCGAATACAACGCCAAGCTGGCCGAAGGGCAGATGCCTGCCCAGGGCAAGCCGGTGCTGCTCGGCATCACCAAGGCCTCGCTGCAGACGCGTTCGTTCATTTCGGCCGCTTCGTTCCAGGAAACCACCCGCGTGCTGACGCAGGCGGCGGTCGAAGGGAAGAAGGACTCGCTGATCGGTCTGAAGGAAAACGTCATCGTTGGCCGTCTCATCCCCGCCGGCACCGGTGCGGGCATGAACCGCCTGCGGGTGGCCGCTTCCAGCCGCGACGCCGCGCTGCGCGCCTCCTACCGCAAGCTGCAGGAGCACCTCATCGCTCCGGCAACCGCGGCCGAGGAACATGCTGCCGAACTCGAACAGGGTCCGGAAGCCGCGATCGGCGACGATCCGCTGGCGCTGGTCGAGGGTGAAACCCACGGCCTCGACGCCGATGCCGGCGATTACCTGATCGAGGATGGCGGGAACGAGTAATCACCCGTTCAGCTTCGCAAGCGAATAGGGACCCCGCCGGAGCAATCCGGCGGGGTCACTTGCAAGGCAGCCCGCAAGATACGCCGCAAGGCAGACTCAAGCCGGAAGTAACCGCAACGATGGCCCAGCCCCAGTCAGCCGATCAGCACCAGACCGGGCGCCAGAAGCTGCTGCTCGCCTCGATCCACGATGTCTCGCCGCTGTTCGAGCGCGAGGTCGATGTCCTGGCCGAGCTGTTTGCGCGGCAACTGGGCGGGCCGCGCTTTGCCATGCTGGTGGTGCCCGATCACTGGGGCCGTGCGCCGCTGCGCGATGCGGCGGCCTTTCAGCGCCGCCTGCGCGACTGGTCGGATGCCGGGGTCGAAATGTTCGTCCACGGCTGGTTCCACAAGGATGTGGCCGACCACGCCGGGATCGCCCGCTTCAAGGCCCGCCACATGACCGCCGGCGAGGGCGAGTTCCTGGGTCTTCCCGAGACCGAGGCCGCGCGCCGGATGACCGAGGGCAAGGCTCTGGTCGAAGACATCATCGGCCGCCCCGCCGCGGGCTTCATCGCCCCGGCCTGGCTCTATGGCGATGGCGCCCGCGCTGCGCTGGATCGCTGCGGCTTTGCGCTGGCCGAAGATCACCTGCGGGTCTGGCAGCCGGGCAGCGGCCGCATCCTCGCGCGCGGCCCGGTGGTAACCTGGGCCAGCCGCAGCCGCCCGCGCCAGCTCAGCTCCTTGGCGGTCGCCGCGCTTGCCCGCAGCGGCCTCCACGGCCAGCAGGTGGTGCGCGTCGCCGCCCACCCCGGCGACACCACTGTCCCCGCGCTGATGACCAGCATTGGCCGCACGCTGGGCAGCTTTGCCGCACGGCGCATCGCCGGACGCTATGCGCAGCTCGCGGAACCTGACATAAGCCCGCAAGATTCGTCCGCCACGCACCTGCGATCCCCTGTGCCGCAAGGCACTGCCACCCGATCAGTCTGAGCGAAACGCACCACGATGCTTCACACCAACCCGGCCGGCACCGAGTTTCCGCACGATGCTCCGATCATCCCGGAACCCGCCGACACGCCCGAACGCCGCCGCCTCGCGGCCACGTTCAGCACCCTGGTATCGATCGCGCTGCTGGCGATGGTGGCTGACCAGTTCCGCCAGCTTGAACTCGCAGACATTCTTGCGATGGTCCCCCACAGCGCCGAATTCTGGCTGACCTTCGTCACCTGGTATCTGGCGATGCCGCTCAGCGAATGGGTGATCTACCACCGGCTGTGGAAGCTGCCGTTTTCGGGCGTGGGCGCGCTGATGCGCAAGCTGGTCAGCAATGAACTGCTGCTCGGCTATCTGGGCGAAGCGCAGTTCTATGCCTGGGCGCGCGGCAAGCTCGACATGACCGCCGCCCCGTTCGGCGCGATCAAGGATGTCACCATCCTCTCCGCGCTCACCGGCAATATCGCCACGCTGGTGATGCTGGTCTTTGCCTGGCCGCTGGTGGCATCGGGCGCGATCGGGGTTGAAATGCGCACGGTGTTCTATTCGCTGGGCGTGGTGCTGGTCACCTCGTTCGTGATGCTGCTGCTGCGCCGGCGGCTGTTCTCGCTCCCGCGCAAGGAACTGGCCTTCATCACCACCACCCATTTCCTGCGCATCGTCGGGTTAATCGCGCTGTCAGCTTTGATGTGGCACTGGGTGCTGCCGTCGGTCGCGGTGTCGCTGTGGCTGGTGCTGGCAACCTTGCGGATGCTGGTCTCGCGCCTGCCGCTGGTGCCGAACAAGGACGTGGTATTTGCTGGCCTGGTGGTCTATCTCCTTGGCAAGGAAACACAAGTTGCGGATATGCTGACTATGATGGCAGGTCTGGTGTTGCTGGCGCATCTCGCCGTTGGGGCAACTTTCGCGCTGACGGGTCTGATCGGCGAAGCGAGGCGCGCATGACGCGCCGGGTTCTGGCCGCAGCCGCGCTCGCGCTGCCGGTGCTCCTCGGCGGGGCAACCAACATTCCCTCCTCGCCTGATCTCGGCAAGGCAGAAGGCCACTGCCGCCCCGGTGAAAGCGGCCCGGCACTGCTGGTCACCGCCGCCGGGATGAAGGACCATACCGGCAATCTCAAGCTTGAGGTCTATCCCTCAAACGACACCGACTTCCTGCAGGACGACAATCTCCTGCTTATGGCCGGCAAGGTGTTTCGCCGGGTTGAGGAAGCCGTGCCCGCGCAGGGTCAGCCGACGATGTGCATCCGCATTCCCGGCCCCGGCACCTACAGCGTCTCGCTGCTCCACGATCGGGACCGCAACCGCAAGTTCGGCTGGACGATCGACGGGATCGGCTTTGCCGGCAATCCCAAGCTCGGCTGGAGCAAGCCCAAGGCGGCCGTCACCCGCGTGACCGCCGGCGCCGGGATCACCCGCGTCACCATCGTTCTCAACTATCGACATGGGCTTGGCGTTGCGCCGCTGAAGCAGTAAAGGCGCAGCGATGCGTATCACCGACGTCTGCGCTTTTCTCACTCCCCACGGCGGCGGGGTGAAGACCTATATCGAGCAGAAGTTGCGGATCGCGCCTGAACTCGGCCACGACCTCACCATCATCGCCCCGGCTGACCGCGCCGAAGTGATCGAACACGGCCCGCGCGCGCGCGTCGTCACGATCCCCTCGCCCAAGCTGATGGTCGATCGCAAATACTGGTATTTCGGCGATGAGGCCGCGCTGCACGCCGCGCTCGATGCCGCGCGCCCCGAATTTGTCGAGGTGTCCTCGCCCTGGCGCAGCGCCTCGATGGTCGCGCGCTGGGAAAACCCCGCCCCGCGCGCTCTGGTGATGCACGCCGATCCGATGTCGGCCTATGCCTATCGCTGGTTTGAACCGCTGTTTCCGCGCGGGCTGATCGATCGCGGCTTTGAACCGTTCTGGGCGCACCTGCGCACGCTCGGGCAAAGCTATGACCGGGTGGTCTGCGCCAACCGCGAACTGCGCGACCGGCTGGCCGAAGGCGGCGTGCCCAATTGCGTGCTGCACCCGATGGGGGTCGAGGCGAACCTGTTTTCGCCCGATCGCCGCGATCCGGCGGTGCGCGCGCGGCTGCTCGAAATGTGCGACCTGCCCGAAAGCGCGCACCTGCTGATGGGCGTGGGCCGCCTGTCGGCTGAAAAGCGTTGGCCGATGGTGATCGACGCGGTGACCGCCGCCAGTCAGCGCCATCCGATCGGGCTGGTCCTGCTGGGCGCGGGCAGCCAGCGCGCCCGCATTTTGAAGCGGATCGCCGGCAATCCGCACATCCGCCTGCTCACCCCTGAACGCAATCGCCAGCGCTTTGCCACCCTGCTCGCAAGCGCCGATGCAGTGGTCCACGGCTGCGAAGCGGAAACCTTCTGCCTGGCCGCGGCCGAAGCGCGCGCTTCGGGCGTGCCGGTGATCGTGCCCGATCGCGGCGGTGCGGCCGATCATGCCAGCGGCGGCGCCGGGCTGACCTACCGCGCCAACAATCCGCTGGCCCTGGCCGACGCGATCGAACGCGAAGTGCTGAGCCCGATCCATCCGCCGCGCCACACGCCGATCACCATGCGCGATCACTTCGCGACGCTGTTCGAAGACTACGCCAGCCTGCTCGGCCAGCGCCGCGTCGTCGCCTGACCTGACCGAAATTTAGGGCTGGGCCGCTTCGTGGAAGCGCCCGACCGCGGCACCAACCTGGTGCATCATTTCCATCCGCGCCGGGATCGGCAGGGTCGTGCGGCCAATCAGCACCACCACGGCATACCAGGTGCCATCGGGCGCCTGCATCAGCGCCACGTCGTTATAGCCGGTCGCCACGCGTTGCAGTTCCTGCCCGGTCCCGGTCTTGTGGAACACCTTCCAGCCGCGCGGCGCGCCGGCCTTGAGCCGCAGCGGGCCGCTATGGGTCTTGGCGAGGATGCCCATCATCACGCCGGTGGATTCGGGCGAAAGCAGTTGTCCCGTTGCCAGCCGGCCCAGCGCCTTGGCCATCCCGGCGGGCTGGGCCCCATCGATCGGATCGGCAACATAGCGTTCGAGCAGCGCGGTGCGCTGCGCCATCGGCACGCGGGCGCGCGCTTCTTCAAAATTGCGACCCAGGGATAGCTGCTGCGACCAGCTGATCCCGGAAATCCCGCTTTGCAGCAGGCGTTCGCCCGGGCCAAAGCGGATCCCCTCGATGCCCTTGTCCTTGAGCATGGCGCGAACCCGGTCGGGCCCGCCCACGGTCCACAGCAGCCGGTCGTTGGCGGTATTGTCCGACAGCGACAGCGCGTTCTTCATCAAGGCTTCGACCGGCTTGGTCACCGCGCCGGTTTCGAGCACTTCCCAGCGCAGCGGCTGGTTGAACAGGGTAAGGTCGGCCGGGCGGATGGTCAGCGGATCGTCAAGCTTGAGCCGGCCCGCATCGACCGTGTCGAGCACGGTCAGCGAAACCCACAGCTTCGAGACGCTTTGCTGGGGAAAATATTCACCGAGCCGCTCGCCCACCACCCAATCGCAGCCCGCCTTGGTCACAGCGATCCCTACCTTGCCGTTGAACGCGCGGGCGATCCGGGTCAGATCCTGCTGGAGCGCGGCGGGCTTGGCGCGGCAATCGGCGTGATAGGGCGGCGCATAATGCACCCGCGCCCGCGCCGTGGTGATCAGGCCAGCCGGACCATCAGGCCCGCCACCCCATAACAAAAACAAGCCGATAAGCAGCGCCGCCAGCGCGCTGGCGGCAACCCAACGGTGGCGGCCAAGGCGGCTTTCCGCCTTGCCAAGCGCGGCACTGAGCGAGGTCTGTCGGTCACGGTGAAGAAGCGAGGGCATGGTAGACCCCAAGCCCTAGGACAAGCCTCGCAGCGGGGTAAATATGCGCTTGCCCCTAGGCGCGGCGAATGCCCCGCCCGCCGCGCTCAACCGCCGGTCGTGCGCTCAGCCGTAGGCCATCCGCTCCAGCGCGCCGAACATGGCAAGCGCGCGCGGATCGCCGAACGGCGAGAGCTGGCTCATGAACACCCCGGCCACGCCCTTGACCGGATCGATCCAGTAATAGGAGTTGAAAATCCCGGCCCAGGCAAGGCTTCCGGCCGAGCGGCCATTGGGGCCGGGTTCGGGATTGATCAGGAAACCAAGCCCCCAGCCGGTGTGCTGATCGGGGAAGGTATCATAAGGCTGGGCCATTTCGGGCATGGCCGTGCCCATGTAACCGGCGCGCAGCGGGGCAACCTGATTGCGCCCCATTTCGGCGACGGTTTCGGCCGCCAGCACGCGCGCGCCGTCCAGTTCGCCGCCACGCAGCATCATCTGCAGGAACCGGGCATAGTCGGGCGCGGTCGAAACCAGGCCGCCGCCGCCCATGTCGAATTCACCCCCGCCGAGATAGACCGGGATCGACTGCAGCCCATCCTCGGCGGTGCGGGCGTGGACCTTGGCCGCGCCTTCGGGCAGCGCATCGAGGAAGGCCGTGTTCGTCATGCCGAGCGGAGCGAACAGGTTCTGGCGCAGATATTCGCCCAGCCGCTGGCCGGTCACCGCTTCGATTGCCTGGCCGGCCCAGTCGATCGAGACGCTGTATTCCCAGCGCTCCCCCGGATCGAACATCAGCGGCATCCGGATCGTATCGAGGCTGCCCGCCTTGGGCATCCCCACCGCGCCATAATATTGCAACACTTCGGGATGGATGAAGGCATAGCCGAAGCCGGCGGTATGGGTCAGCAGGTGGCGCAGGGTGATCGGGCGAACGGCGCTGCGGGTCTGGGGTTTGCCGGCGGCATCAAAGCCGGTCAGCACCTGCGGGTCAGCCAGTTCGGGCAGGACATCGCCGATCGGCGCATCAAGCGACAGGCGCCCCTGCTCGACCAGCTGCATAGCCCCGGCGGTTACCAGGGCCTTGGTCATCGAGGCGATCTGGAACGGCGTATCCGCCCCCATCGGCGCGCCGCCGGGGGTGGTATCGCCAAAGGCCCGCACATAGCGCGCCCCCTCGCCATCGAGGATCATGGTCACCGCGCCGGCAAGGCCGGAGGCGGCGAAGGCGGATTCAAGCTCGGCATCCTTTATCATGTGCATTGGCTAACCGGCTTCCACGCCCTAGGGAAGACCTCATGGTAGATACGCTTTCCATCACGCTGGCCCAGCTCAACCAGTCGGTCGGGGATATCGCGGGCAATGCCGCCGCGATGCTGGCCGCCCGCGACCGTGCGCGCGCCGCGCGCGCCGATCTGATCGTGTTCCCCGAAATGCAGCTGATCGGCTACCCGCCGGAAGATCTGGTGCTCAAGCCCGCGCTGATCGAACGCGCGGCCAGCGAACTGGAAAAGATGGCGCTGGCCACCGCCGATGGCGGCCCGGCGATGCTGGTGGGCAGCGTGTTCGTGCTCGACGGCAACCTCCACAACGGGGTCGCCCTGCTCGATGAAGGCAAGGTCGCGCAGGTCCGCCTCAAGCACGAATTGCCCAACTACGGCACCTTTGATGAAGTGCGCCTGTTCCAGCCCGGCCCGCTACCCGAACCGATCGTGTTCAAGGGCGTGATGATCGGCCTGCCGATCTGCGAGGACATCTGGCACCCCAACGTCTGCCGCCACCTGGCCGATTTCGGCGCCGAACTGCTCATCTGCATCAACGGCAGCCCTTACGAAATCGACAAGGACACGCTCAGGATCGATGGCGTGGCCAAGCGCCGCGCGGTCGATACCGGTCTGCCGCTGGCCTATCTCAACCGCGTGGGCGGGCAGGACGAACTGGTGTTCGACGGGGCCAGCTTCGTGGTCAACGGCGATGGCAGTCTGGCTGTGCAGATGACCGACTGGGAAGAACAGGAAGTCACCACCCGCTGGACCCGCACCGCCCAGGGCTGGCGCTGTGATCAGGGTGAAATCGCCGCGCTCGCCGATCACCCGGCCGACATCTATTGCGCGATGGTGCTGGCGCTGCGCGACTATGTCGATCGCAACCGCTTCCCCGGCGTGGTGCTGGGCCT
>CALKVF010000044.1 GCA_937996535.1 uncultured Novosphingobium sp.
CACGAAGGCCGCGAGCGCCGCCAGCAACGCCAGCGTAACCGCCCCTACCCAGACATTATTGGCCCTCGTTTCCATCGCGCTGCTCTATGCGCCTCCCTTGCCCGGCTTGTCCATCGCCTTGCCTTCAGCCTTGCCATTGCTGCGGTGCCACGCCGCCTCGGCCGCGCGGCCGCGCGGGCCGTTGAAATATTCCTGAATCCACGGGTGATCGAGCGCCAGCAGTTCGGGGATCGTCCCCACCGCGATCACCCGCTTGTCGGCGATCACCGCCACCCGGTCGCAGATTTCGTGCAGCGTATCGAGATCGTGGGTGATCAGGAACACCGTCAGCCCAAGGGTCGATTGCAGCTCCTTGGTCAGCTTATCGAACGCCGCCGCGCCGATCGGATCGAGTCCGGCGGTCGGCTCGTCCAGAAACAGCAGTTCGGGATCGAGCGCCAGCGCCCGCGCCAACCCGGCGCGCTTGCGCATCCCGCCCGACAGTTCGGCCGGATACTTGGCCGCCGCTTCGGCCGGCAGGCCCGAGAGCATGACCTTGTAACGCGCGATCTCGTGGCGCAGGTCATCGCTGATCTCGGGATAGAATTCGCGCAGCGGCACTTCGACGTTCTCGGCCACGGTCAGGGTCGAAAACAGCGCCCCGCCCTGAAACAGCACGCCCCAGCGGCTGCGAATATCGACATCGCCGCCATAGTGGCCGACTTCCATCGTCTGGCCGAGCACTTCGATCCGGCCTTCGCGCGGCGGTTGCAGCCCGATGATCGAGCGCATCAGCACCGACTTGCCCGTGCCCGAGCCGCCGACCACGCCGATGATCTCGCCCCGGCGGACCTTGAGGCCGAGATCCTGATGGATCACGTGATCGCCAAAGGCATTGGTCAGCCCTTCGACCACGATCGGAAATTCGCCGGTATAGTGGTGCGCGTTCATCCCCACCCCACTTCGGTGAAGAACACCGCGAATATCGCATCGAGCACGATCACCATGAAGATCGCCTGGACCACGGCCACCGTGGTGCGGATCCCGACTTCTTCGGAATTGCCGCGGACCTGCATCCCCTGATAGCAGCCGGCCAGCGCGATGATCAGCCCGAACACCGGGGCCTTGATCAGCCCGACCCACAGATCGTGCAGCGGCACCACTTCCTGAATGCGGGTGAGGAAGGTGAGGAAGGGAATGTCGAGCGTCAGCGTCGAAATGAACGCGCCGCCGACGATCGCCAGCACCGAGGAATAGAACCCCAGCAGCGGCATGATCAGCACCGCGGCCAGCACCCGCGGCACGACCAGCGCCTCCATCGGTGAAACCCCGATGGTGCGCATGGCATCGACCTCTTCGGTCAGCTTCATCGTCCCGATCTGCGCGGCAAAGGCGCTGCCCGAACGCCCCGCCACCATGATCGCGGTCATCAGGATGCCCAGTTCGCGCATACTGATCCGCCCGGTAAGGTTGATGGTCAGTTCGCCAAAACCCAGATCCTGAAGCTGGACCGCGCCCTGCTGGGCGATCACGATCCCGACCAGAAAGCTCATCAGGCCGATGATCGGGAGCGAGGTTACCCCCACCAGTTCGAGCTGGCGGACCAGCGCCTTGGCGCGAAACCGCGACGGCCCCACCGCAATGTCCCAAAGCGCAACCAGCAGCGCGCCGAAGAACCCGAGGATCCCCAGCGCGCCTTCGCCCACCATCGCCACATAGCCGCCGATCTTGGCGGGCACGCGCTCAACCACGGGGAGCGAGGGCGGCACGACTTCGCCAGTTTCGGGCATCGGCTGAAGTGCTGCAATCAGGCGGGCGGCCTGATCGCTGGCCCCGGTGATCCGCGCGCCAGTGCCGCCCGCCAGCCGCCACACAGCCCATGCCCCGGTGGTGTCGATTTCGCTCACCCCGGCAAGATCGATCTCGTGCACCGGGCCATCCAGCGCACGCAAATGCGGATCGAGCGCGCCAACCGTCGCGATCACCAGCGGCCCGTGCAGCGCGATGGTCAGCGCGCCGTCATCGCTCGCTTGCATGGTAAAATCGGCCTGGCCCAGCATATCGCCTGCGGTCATGGGATAAAAACGCCGCCGCGACAAGCGCGCCGGGCATCGATCTTTGGCCAAGATCGCAGCGGCGCGCGGGCTTGCCACCCGGGCGGGGCACTGGCAAAGGCCGCAGGCCATGACTGAAGCAACGCTCGACAAGACTTTCGACCCCGCCGCGATCGAGGCGAAGTGGTATGCCCATTGGGAAACGAACGGCCTGTTCCGCCCGGAACGCCCGGACGCGCAGCCCTTCACCATCGTCAACCCGCCGCCGAACGTCACCGGCAGCCTGCATATCGGCCACGCGCTCGACAACACGCTGCAGGACGTTGTGATCCGGTACGAGCGTCTGCGCGGCAAGGATGCGCTGTGGGTGGTGGGCACCGACCACGCCGGGATCGCGACCCAGATGGTGGTCGAACGCCAGCTCGAAGCCGCGCAGGACAAGCGCACCAATTACAGCCGTGAAGCCTTCATCGACAAGGTCTGGGAATGGAAGGCCGAAAGCGGCGGCACGATCACCCGCCAGCTGCGCCGTCTGGGCTGTTCGATGGACTGGAGCCGCGAGCAGTTCACGATGGACCCGCACTTCACCCGCGCCGTGGTGAAGGTGTTCGTCGACCTCTACAACCAGGGCCTGATCTACCGCGACAAGCGGCTGGTGAACTGGGATCCCAAGCTCAAGACCGCGATTTCCGACCTTGAGGTCGAAACCCGCGAGGTCAAGGGCGGCTTCTGGCACTTCAAGTATCCGCTGGCGGACGGCGTGAAGCGCGATGACGGTCTCGATTACATCGAAGTTGCCACCACCCGGCCCGAAACCATGCTGGCCGACATGTGCGTGGCCGTCCACCCGGATGACGAACGCTACAAGTCGGTCATCGGCAAGGAGATCCTCCAGCCGCTGACCGGCCGCCGCTTCAAGGTGGTGGCCGATGAACACGCCGATCCCGAACTGGGCTCGGGCGCGGTCAAGATCACCCCGGGGCACGACTTCAACGACTTTGAAGTGGGCAAGCGCGCCGGGATCAAGCCGGCCGACATGCTCAACATGTTCGATGCCGAAGCTCTGGTGGTGCAGACCGCCGATGGGCTGGTGCCGGCCAAGTATCTCGGGCTCGACCGCTTCGTGGTGCGCGATCTGATCGTGGCCGACATGAAGGCCGCCGGGTTCCTGATCCCGCACGCGACCAAGACCAAGGACGGCGAGGAAGAATTCCACGACGCCGAACCGCGCACGATCCAGACCCCGTTTGGCGACCGCGGCGGGGTGGTGATCGAACCCTGGCTGACCGACCAGTGGTATGTGAACGCCGAGGAACTGGCCAAGGCTCCGCTGGACGCCGTGCGCTCGGGCGCGATCGAGATCGTCCCCAAGTCGTGGGAAAAGACCTTCTTCAACTGGATGGAAAACATCCAGCCGTGGTGCGTTTCGCGCCAGCTGTGGTGGGGCCACCG
>CALKVF010000045.1 GCA_937996535.1 uncultured Novosphingobium sp.
AGGGATAGGTGCCGTGATCGACATCGAGCAGCACGCCCTGCGCGCCTTCGAACAGGATCCGCGCACCGGCCTTGCGCACAGTGTTGAGCCGCTTCCACACCGGTTCGGCATATTGCAGCACCGAGGGGGCGATTTCGCGCAGATCAGCGAGCAGCTGGGCGCGGTCAACCGGGGGCTGGCCGAAGCCGGCACGCAGCGCATCGTGGTGCGCGCAGAGGCGGTCGAGCTGCGCATCGAGCGCATCGAGGTGAGCCAGATCGCAAACGCGGATCGCGCGGCGGCCGACCTTGTCCTCATAGGCCGGACCGATCCCGCGCCCGGTGGTGCCGATCTTGCCCGAACCGGCAGCGGCTTCGCGCAGACCATCGAGATCGCGGTGCAGCGGCAGGATCAGCGGGGCGTTTTCCGCGATCGCGAAGTTTTCGGTGTTGATGACGACGCCCTGACCTTCGAGCTTGGCGATCTCTTCACGCAGGTGCCACGGATCGAGCACCACGCCATTGCCGATGATCGAGAGCGTGCCGGTGACGATGCCTGAGGGCAGCAGCGAGAGCTTGTAGACCTGTTCGCCCACGACCAGCGTGTGGCCGGCATTGTGCCCGCCCTGGAAGCGCACCACGGCATCAGCGCGGCTGGCGAGCCAGTCGACGATCTTGCCTTTGCCTTCATCGCCCCACTGGGCGCCGATCACGGTTACGTTGGCCACGGATACATCACTCCACCCTGCCAGTGGACCCGCAAGCGCCCTTCGACAGGACTCGGCACAAGGGGTGGGACGTGGGGCCGCGCGGGCCCGATTTGCGTTGCGGGCCGTAGGGGCAGTGACCCGCCAGAGTCAAGCCGTTGCAAGCGCCAAGGCGCGACTATTCACGGGCCGTCAAGCAATTGCCGGGCAACAGGATCGCCAGCACAAGGGAGCGCACGCCATGACAAGACCGATCCTGTTCACGCTCGGCACCACTGCCCTGCTCGCCGCCACGCTGACGGCCAGCCTCGCCGATGCCCGCGAAGGCCCGCGCTGGCGCGAGCGGCTGACTGGCCGCACAGCGTCTGCCGCTGCCCCGGTGGCGCAGGGCAAGCAGACCTTCGCTTATGGTAGCGATCCTTTGCAGGTGCTCGATTTCTATCCCGCCGTGGGTGCCAACGGCCCCGCGCCGCTGGTGGTGTTCGTGCACGGCGGCGGGTGGAAGCGCGGCAGCAAGGACAATGCCGATGGCAGCTGGAAAGCCCCGCATTACACGCAGGCCGGCTATGCCTATGCCTCGATCAACTACCGGCTGGTGCCAGAGGCCACGGTGGAACAGCAGGGCACAGACGTTGCCGCCGCGCTGGCCGCGCTAATCGCGCGGGCACCGCGGCTTGGCATCGATCCCGCGCGCATCGTGATCATGGGGCACAGCGCCGGCGCGCATCTGGTGGCGCTGGTCGGCACCGATGAACGCTATCTGAGGGGCGCATGGCTGAGCTTTGCCAGCATCAAGGGCGTGCTGCCGATCGACGGCGCGGCCTATGACGTGCCGCGCCAGATCGCCGATGGCGGACGCTTCATGCAAGGTACCTATCTGCAGGCCTTCGGCAGCGATCCGGCGCGCCAGCAAGCACTCTCTCCCAGCCTGCAGGCCGCCGCGCCCAATGCCCCGGCCTTTTTGCTGATCCACGTCCAGCGGCCCGACGGGATCGCTCAGAACAAGGAACTGGAGGCCGCGCTGATCAAGGGCGGCACCCCCACCGAGCGGCGCGATTTTCCGGGCACGGGCCTTGCCGGCCATGCCGAGATCAACCGCAGCCTCGGCGATCCGGCCTATGCCGCGACGCCCGTGGTCGATGCCTGGCTGAAGCGGATCTTCGCCAAGTAACGCACGGGGCTTGAACCCGCCGCGCGCAGGGTCAATCATGGCCCCGGCAATTGCGAGGCAAGCGATGGCGCGCAGGGAAACGGCTGAGACTGGCGAGCTTGCTCTGTTCTGGGCGGATGCCCCGGCCGGTTTGAGCGAGGCGCAGGCCGGGCTCACCAGCGCCGAAGCCGCGCGGCGGCTGGCCGCCGATGGCCCCAACGTGATCGCCGACAAGGGCTCGCGCACGATCCTCGCGCGGATTCTGGCCCGGCTGGCCGAACCGCTGGTTGCGATCCTGCTGATGGCGGCGTTCGTTTCAGGCGCAACCGGTGATCATGCCAGCCTGATCATCATCCTGACGATGGTGGTGCTGTCGGTCGGGCTTGATGTCTATCAGGAACACGGCGCCGAAAAGGCCGCCGAGGCGCTGCGCCGGGCGATCGCGCTCACGGTCGGCGTGCGCCGCGATGGTCAGTTCATCGACCTGCCGACCGAGGCGCTGGTGCGCGGCGATGTGGTGCGCCTTGGCCCCGGCTCGCTGGTGCCGGCCGACGGAATCGTGCTCGCCAGCCACGGCGCGCGGGTGGACGAGGCGATCCTGACGGGCGAGCCCTATCCGGTCGACAAGCGCCCCGGCCCCAGCGGCGCGCGCGCGCTGGCCGATGCCTATGATGCGCTGTTCGATGGCACCGCCGTGGTCAGCGGCGAGGCGACGATGCTGGTCGCCGCCACGGGCCGGCGCACCCAGCTTGGCGCGATCTCGGCCAGCCTCGCCAGCGCCGAGCCGCCCTCCGCCTTCGAACGCGGCCTGCACCGGCTTGGGCTGCTGATCCTGCGGCTGACGCTGGCCTTGGTGCTGTTCGTGCTGCTGGTGCAGATCCTGTTCCACCGCCCGATGCTCGAATCGGTGATGTTCGCCGTGGCGCTGGCGGTGGGGCTGACGCCCGAACTGCTGCCAATGGTCACCACGGTCACCCTGTCGCGCGGGGCGCTGCGGCTGGCGCAAAAGCAGGTGATCGTGAAGCGGCTCGCCGCGATCCACGATCTGGGCGCGATGGACGTGTTCTGCACCGACAAGACCGGCACTCTGACCGAGGCCCGGATCGAGCTGTCCGCCTGGCCGGACGCGGCGGGCAAGGACAGCGCCCATGTGCTCGAACTCGCCGCGATCAACAGCTTCTACGAAAGCGGGGTGGGCAATCCGCTCGACACCGCGATCCTGGCCCGGGCGGGCAATCCTGCCAGCCTGCCGTGGCGCAAAATGGCCGATCTGCCCTTCGATTTCGAGCGCCGCCGCGCCGCCGTGCTGGTCGAACAGGGTGGGCGGCGTATGCTGGTGGTCAAGGGCGCGCCCGAAGCCCTGCTTGACCGCTGCACCCAGGCCGACCTTGACGGCAAACCCGCGCCGCTCGGTGCAAAACACCGCGCCGCGCTCGATACCATGCACGATGCGCGCGCCGCCAATGGCGAACGCCTGCTCGCCGTGGCGTGGAAGGATTGGGACGGCGCCCCCCGCGCGCTGAGCGCGGAGGACGAGGCCGGGCTGGTCTTTGCCGGATACTGCGCTTTCCTTGATCCGCCAAAGCAATCCGCCCGCGCGGCGATCGCGCGGCTGCGCGGCCTGGGGGTGCAGGTCAAGGTCATCTCGGGCGATGCCGCGCCGGTGGTGCGCCACCTCGTTGCCGCGCTCGACCTCGATTGCACGGGGCTGCTCACCGGGGACGAGATCGCCAAACTGTCGGACGCGGCGCTGCGGGTGCAGGTGCGCCGCACCGATCTGTTCGCGCGCGTCTCCCCCGAACAGAAGCTGCGGATCATCCGCGCGCTGTCTCGCTCGGGCCATACGGTTGGCTACATGGGCGATGGGATCAACGATGCCCCCGCGATCAAGGCGGCGGACGCGGGGATGTCGGTCGATGGCGCCACCGATGTCGCGCGGGCGGCAGCCGACATGATCCTGCTGTCAAACGATCTGGGCGTGGTTGCCGATGGGGTGATGGAAGGGCGGCGGACCTATGCCAACATCATCAAATACGTGCGGATGGGCACCAGCTCCAATTTCGGCAACATGCTGTCGATGGCGCTCGCGGCACTGGTCATCCCGTTCCTGCCGATGACCGCGATCCAGATCCTGCTCAACAACCTGCTCTACGATTTCTCGCAGCTGGGCATTCCGCTCGACAATGTCGACGAGGCCGAAACCCGCCACCCGCACAACTGGAACATTTCTGCAATCCAGCGCTTCACCGCCTTCATGGGGCCGCTGTCATCGGTGTTCGACATTGCCACCTTTGCGCTGCTGTTGCTGGTGTTCAATACCTCACCGGCAGAGTTCCGCACGGCCTGGTTCGTGGAATCGATGCTCACCCAGATCCTGGTGATCTTCGTGATCCGCACCCAGGCGCGCCCGTGGCGCAGCACGCCGCACCGCGCGCTGGCGCTGACCAGCCTTGGCGCACTGGGCGTGGCGCTGATGCTGGCGCTGGGGCCGTGGGCGGGGACATTCGGGTTTGCCGCCATGCCGCTCCATCTGCTGGGCGCAGTGGTGGTGCTGGCGCTGACCTATCTGGCCTGCGCCGAGGCGATCAAGCGCCGCGCCATGCGGCAGCGGGGTTAGAGGCTGACCGCCTCGCCCCCGACCAGTTGGTGGGTGCAGCCCAGCGCCGCCGGATCGCAATCGGCGCACAGCGCCGCCAGGGTGCGCCAGCCGATCGCGCGCAGGCGCGCGGCATGGACCGGATCGTGGCCGAGCGGCAGGAACAGCGTGTCACGCGGGGTTTCTGCCCCGGCCAGCACGTCAATCAGCGCATCGGGATAAAGCGAGAAGCCGATCGCGGGCTCATCGCGGCCGAGGATCTTGTAGCTGCCGCCGCGCCCCAGCGCGCCGGTCACGCCATCGGCATAGATCGTGAAGCCGAACCACGACTGGTATTCAAACCCGTGGCGTTCGCTGGGATCGAGCGTCAGCCGCGCTGATCCGCCAACCCGCGCGGCAATTTCGCGCAGCGCGGCAATCCGGCCCGCCAGCGCGCCGCCCGCATCGATCGCGGCCAGCCGCTCGATCGCGGTATCGAACGGGCCGATCGCGGTCAGCAGCGGCAGGTAAGCCGCCCCGCCCGCTGCCACCAGACCGCCCGCATCCTTGGCATCAAGCTCGCGGCGCACCGCCTCGATCTTGTCGCCGTCCAAAGGCAAAGCCTTGGCCGCAAGGGTATCGACGAGGTCCGGCAGGGTGAAATCGACCGAAATCCCGGTCGCGCCCGCTGCCCGCAGCGCCTCGATCGCCATTTCGACGATTTCGCCGGCCGCGGCGACGCTGTCAGACCCGATCAGTTCGGCGCCCAGTTGCAACCGTTCGCGCGCGGGATCGAGCCCGTCGCCCTTGATCGTCACGACCTGCCCGGCATAGCACAGCCGCAGCGGACGCGGCGCGGCGGCCAGCCCAGTGGCGGCAATCCGGCCAACCTGCACCGTGATGTCGCTGCGCAGCGCCATCATCCGCAGCGACAGCGGATCAACAAAGCGGAACATCCGGCGCGGCTGGATCCCGGCCATGCGGCTTGCCATCGACTTTTCGAATTCGATGCTCGGCGGCTGAACGCGGTCATAGCCGTGGGCGTCGAGCACATCGAGGCCCGCGCGGGTTACGCGGGCGGCGGCTGCCGCACTGGACGGCAGCCGATCTTCAAGCCCTTCGGGCAACAGGTCGCGGTCGGTATCTTCCATAGCGCTAGTCCCGTTGCCCGATCCCGCGTCAGAACGCCAGAGCCATCACCCGCTTGACGCCCGGAAGCGACTTGGCGGCTTCGAGCACCGAGGCGGGCACCGCGCTGTCCACCGACAGCAGCAGCACCGCTTCCCCGCCCGCTTCGCGGCGGCCGAGGTTGAACGTGCCGATGTTGATCGCGTTTTCGCCCAACAGGGTGCCGATCCGGCCGATGAAGCCCGGAGCGTCTTCGTTGACGATGTAGAGCATCGGCCCGGTGAGTTCGGCTTCAACCTTGATCCCGAACAGTTCGACCAGACGCGGTTCGGCATTGCTGAACAGCGTGCCGGCGACCGAGCGTTCGCCCGCTTCGGTCTTCACCGAAACGCGGATCAGGGTGTGATAGTCACCAGCCTTCTCGGTCTTGACCTCGCGCACTTCCATGCCGCGTTCCTTGGCGATGAACGGCGCGTTGACCATGTTCACCGTGTCGGACTGGGTGCGCAGGAACCCGCACAGCACGGCCGCGACGATCGGCTTGATGTTGAGTTCGGCCGCAGCGCCTTCGGCGTGGATCGAGATGCGCGGGATCGCCCCGGTGGTCAGCTGCCCGACCATTGAGCCGAGCTGTTCGGCCAGTGCCATGTAGGGGCGCAGCTTGGGCGCTTCTTCAGCCGAGAGCGAAGGCACGTTGAGCGCGTTGGTGACGCCGCCGTTGACCAGATAATCGGCCATCTGTTCGGCAACCTGGAGCGCCACGTTGACCTGGGCTTCGGTGGTCGATGCGCCAAGGTGCGGGGTGCAGATGAAGTTCGGGGTGCCGAACAGCGGCGATTCCTTGGCCGGTTCGGTTTCGAACACGTCGAGCGCGGCGCCAGCGACCTGGCCCGCATCCATCGCGTCCTTGAGCGCGGCTTCGTCGATCAGCCCGCCACGCGCGCAGTTGACGATCCGCACGCCCTTCTTGGTCTTGGCGAGGTTTTCGCGGCTCAGGATGTTGCGGGTCTGGTCGGTCAGCGGCGTGTGCAGGGTGATGAAATCAGCCTTGGCCAGCAGCGTTTCGAGGTCCGCCTTTTCAACGCCCATTTCAACCGCGCGTTCCGGGGTCAGGAACGGATCGAAGGCCACGACCTTCATCCGCAGACCCAGCGCGCGGGCGGCAACGATCGAACCGATGTTGCCAGCCCCGATCAGGCCGAGCGTCTTGCCGGTGACTTCAACGCCCATGAAGCCGTTCTTCGGCCACAGGCCAGCCTGGGTCTGGGCATTGGCTTCGGGGATCTGGCGGGCCAGCGCGAACATCATCGCGATGGCGTGTTCGGCGGTGGTGATCGAGTTGCCGAACGGGGTGTTCATCACCACCACGCCCTGCGCCGAGGCCGCCGGGATATCGACATTGTCGACGCCGATGCCGGCGCGGCCAATGACCTTGAGGTTCTTGGCGGCGGCGAGGATTTCCTTGGTCACCTTGGTCGACGAACGGATGGCAAGACCATCATAGTCGCCGATGCGGGCGATCAGCTGTTCAGGGGTTTCGCCGGTGATGACGTCCACATCGCAGCCCATCTCGGTGAAGATGCGGGCGGCATTGGGGTCCATCTTGTCGGAAATAAGAACGCGGGGCTTGGTCATGATAAGCCTCTTTCAATCAGAATAGGGGGAAACGGACGGGCACAGGTGGCCCGTCCGGTAAAATCAGGCAGCCTTGGTGGCTTCGTAGGCCCAGTCGAGCCACGGACCGAGTGCTTCGACGTCGGCGGCATCCACCGTCGCGCCGCACCAGATGCGCAGGCCGGCCGGGGCATCGCGGTAACCCGCGATGTCATAGGCTGCGTCTTCCTTTTCGAGGAGGCCGGTCATCTTCTTGATGAAGTCCGCATCCGCGCCTTCAACCGACAGACAGACCGAGGTCTTCGAACGGGTGCCGCGATCGACCGCGAGGTGGCTGAGCCAGTCACGTTCGGCCACGATCTTGTCGAGCGCGTTGGCATTCGCCGTGCAGCGATCCTTGAGCCCTTCGAGCCCGCCAACCGACTTGGCCCATTCGAGCGCGAAGATCGCGTCTTCAACGGCCAGCATCGAGGGGGTGTTGATGGTTTCGCCCTTGAACACGCCCTCGGCGAGCTTGCCCTTGCTGACCAGGCGGAACACCTTGGGCAGCGGCCAGGCCGGCGTGTAGCTTTCCAGACGTTCAACGGCTCGGGGGCCGAGGATCAGGACGCCGTGGCCGCCTTCGCCGCCCAGCACCTTCTGCCACGAGAAGGTCGCAACGTCGATCTTGTCCCACGGAATGTCATAGGCAAACACCGCGCTGGTCGCATCGGCGAAGCACAGGCCTTCGCGGGTCTCGGGGATCCATTCACCGTCGGGCACGCGCACGCCGCTGGTGGTGCCGTTCCAGGTGAACAGCACGTCATCCGACCAGTCGACCTTGTCGAGATCGGGCAGCTGGCCGTAATCGGCACGGTGCACGGTTGCGTCGAGCTTGAGCTGCTTGACCGCATCGGTGACCCAACCTTCACCGAAGCTTTCCCAGGCCAGCGCAGTCACGCCGCGGGCACCGAGCATGGTCCACATCGCCATTTCGAAGGCGCCGGTATCAGACCCCGGAACGATGCCGATGCGGTGCGTTTCGGGCAGGCCGAGCACTTCGCGCATCAGATCGAGGCAATAGGCCAGACGCGACTTGCCGATCTTGGCGCGGTGCGAGCGGCCGAGGCATTCGGTGGCGAGTTTTTCGGGGGCATATCCGGGCGGCTTGGCGCAGGGACCGGAAGAAAAATGCGGGCGCGCAGGCTTGCGAGCCGGAACAGGTGCAGTCATGTATTCTCTCCTTGCAGAGAGCTCGCGCGGCGTTGGGACCGCGTGGCCCGTCGGCGCTCGTATAGACGCGGGGGCCGGAGTCAAGCGATTGATCGTGGTTTGGCCTCGGTTAACCGCTGGGCGGGGGCGAAAGTTAACCATATCCGTGCGATAGTGGAACCATGCGAAGGACCATAGCGACCCTGGCGATCGTGGCCCTGACCGCGGCCTGCGGTGCCGTGCCGCAGGCCCAGCGCGAATCCCGTGCGCCCTTGCGGCGTTCGACCATGGTTTTCACCCCGCGCCCCGACGCCGGGCGGTGCCTAGCCCAGCTCTCGACCAGCCGGGCGCTGTTTACCCCGCTGCCCGACCAGTATTACGGCGCGGGCTGTTCGACCCTCAACACGGTGCGGCTTTCCACCCTCAAGAGCGACGAGGCCAGCCTGGCGCTCTCCAACCTTGGCCCGGTGACCTGCCCGATGGCCGAAACCTTTGCCAGCTGGGCCCGCTTCGGGGTCGACCGCGCCGCGCAGCAGATCCTCGGCAGCCCGCTGGTGCGGATCGAGACGATGGGTAGCTACAATTGCCGCAACGTTGCCGGATCAGAGCGCCGCAGCGCCCACGCGACCGCCAATGCGATCGACGTGTCGGGCTTTATTCTGGCCGATGGCCGGCGGATCACGATCAAGGGCAACTGGACCACCGGCACCGGCGCCGAACGCCGCTTCCTCGCCGCGATCCACACCAGTGCCTGCAAGCGGTTCGGCACAGTGCTGGGCCCGGCCTACAACCCGGCCCATGCCGACCACCTCCACCTCGAACTGAGCGGCCGGGCGTTCTGCCGCTGACTACCGCTAACCGGCCGTAAAGCTGTAATCGGGCAGGCTTTCGAAAGCGAGCTTGAGCGCCTCGCTCCACCCCACCGAGATTGCCTTGAAATAGGGATTGTCGGCGGTGATGCGGTGCTGATGGGCAGGCTCGAACCGATCGCGCTCCACCACCAGCAGATCCAGCGGCAGCCCGACCGAGAGGTTCGCCTTGATGGTCGAATCGAAGCTGACCATCAGCAGTTTGATCGCATCTTCAAAGCTCATCGCACGGTCATAGCCGCGCAGGATGATCGGCCGGCCATACTTGGTCTCGCCAATCTGGAAGAACGGCGTATCGAAGCTGGCCTCGATAAAGTTGCCTTCGGGGTAGATCAGGAACAGCCGCGGCTCCATGCCATTGATCTGCCCGGCCACGATCATCGAGGCGGTGAAGGTGCCCATCGCTTCCTGGCCGTTGGTGGCATCGCTGGCCGCGATGGTATCGCGCAGCAGCTTGCCCACCGTGGTCGCGATCTGGAACATGGTGGGGGCTTCAAGCAGCGAATTGTGGCGCTCGCCGGGGGCCTTGTTGCGTTCCTCCAACTGGCTGATCACGCCCTGGGTCGTCGCCAGGTTGCCAGAGGTCATGATCGAGATCATCCGTTCGCCCGGTACCGACCACTGGTACATCTTGCGAAAGGTCGAGATATTGTCGACGCCCGAATTGGTGCGGGTGTCGCTCATCAACACCAGCCCGCGATCGAGCATCATGCCAACACAATAGGTCACTGCCGGATTCCCCTTTGCGCCCGCCTACTGTTCGCTGGCCTGCTGTTCAACCGCCAGTCGCACTTCAAGCAGCGATTCCCCCGGTCCCCAGCTCATCCCCGTAACCGGAGCGGCTTCGCGGTAATCGCGCCCAGTTGCCACGCGGACATAGCGTTCGTCAGGGCTGATGCCGTTGGAAATGTCGAAGCCGACCCAACCCAGATGCTCGACATGGGCCTCCGCCCATGCGTGGCCGGCCTCCTGCTCGGTGCGGTCATCCATCATCAGGTAGCCCGAGACATAGCGCGCCGGCACCCCAAGCGCGCGGGCCGCGCCGATGAAGATATGAGCATGATCCTGGCAAACTCCCACGCCCAGCGCGGCGGCCTCCTCGGCCGACGTGTGAACCTGGGTTTCCCCCGGCGCATAGCGCACGGTTTCTAGGATCAAGCGGCTAAGATCGTGGAGCACCGCCAGCCGATCACCGCGCGCTGCCCCGATCTGCGCCAGCAGCCCGCGCATCCGCGCGCCTGGCCGGGTCAGCACAGATTGCTCGGCGAACGCCCACAGCGGCATCGATCCCGAATGCGCCCCCACGACACCGTTATTGTCGGCGGTCACCACCACACCTTCGCAATGCACCTCGACATGGCTGGCCCCCGGCTCAACCGAAATCAGCGTGGTGAGGTTGTGGTGGTGGTCGTCATATTCCACTTCGAACGCAGCGCCAGACAGCCACATGTCCCAATCGAGCACTTTCTGGCCCTGGGTATTCTTGGGGGTCAATCGCAGCCGTTGCAGCCCGTGAACAACCGGGTGCGAAAAAGCATAGCGCGTCGTGTGTCCGATCTTGAGGCGCATCACGCGTAGAACCTGTAATCCTGTTCGACCGCCAGCGCGACCTGCTGGTTGCAGGCGATGAATTCGGCGATGAATTCGTGCAACCCGGTTTCGAACACCTGCTCGATCCCGATATCATGAAAACGCGTGCCCAGCCCCCGCAATTGTTCGTGAGCACTGGTTTCCTGGCCATATTCGTGCGCCAGCCAGCGCAGGTTCGAGCGCAGCTTTTCAAGGCAGAACGCCAGGCTGCGGGGGAACCGCTGATCAAGGATCAGGAAACTGGCGATCCCGCGCGGATCCATCGCCCCGGCATTGAGCCAGCGATAGGCCCGCTCACCGGAAACCGAACGCAGCACGCTTTCCCACTGGACGTTATCAAGGCTCGATCCGACCCAAGCGAGCGAGGGCAGCAGCACGTAATACTTCATGTCGAGGATGCGGGCGGTGTTGTCGCCGCGCTCGATGAAAGTGCCGATGCGGGTGAAATTGTGGATCTCGTTGCGCAGCATGGTGCCATCCATGCTGCCGCGCACCAGGGTCATGTGGCGCCGCACCGCCCCCAGCACTTCACCCAGTGCAGGCTCTCGTACCGGCCGGGCGAGCACGTCCCCGAGCTGCATCCAGCCCTCGTTGATGGCCTCCCACACCTCGCGCGTGATCGCGGTGCGCACCGCGCGGGCATTGGTTCGAGCGGCTTCGATCATGGCCAGCACGCTGCCCGGATTGCCCGGCCCGCGCAGCAGGAAGTTCCAGACCTTGTCGCCTGCATAATCGCTGCCGTGGACCGCCTCGAAGGCAGCCGTCTGACCAACCGTGGCGATCAGCGAGCGCCATTCGTCCTGGCTGGTCGCGGCATCGCGGGTCAGGGCCATGCGAAAGCCTGCGTCAAGCAGCCGGGCCGTGTTCTCGGCCCGCTCAAGATAGCGGGCCATCCAGTAAACGCCGTTGGCGGTGCGTCCGAGCATGGTGCGTCAGTCCTCCAATACCCAGGTGTCCTTGGTCCCGCCGCCCTGCGACGAATTGACCACCAGCGATCCCTGCTTGAGCGCCACTCGCGTCAATCCGCCGGGCGTGATGTCGATCCCCTTGGGGGACACCAGCACGAAGGGACGCAAATCGACGTGGCGCGGCGCCAGGCCCGCCTTGGCAAAGATCGGCACGGTCGACAGCGCCAGCGTGGGTTGGGCGATATAGTTTGCAGGCCGAGCGCGCAGCTTGGCCGCGAAGGCAGTGATCTCCTTCTTCGATGAGGTCGGCCCGATCAACATGCCATAGCCGCCCGACCCGTGAACTTCCTTGACCACCAGATCGGCGAGATTGTCGAGCACGTAGGCCAGGCTATCAGCCTCCGAACACCGCCAGGTCGGCACGTTCTGGAGGATCGGCTTCTCGCCGGTATAGAATTCGACGATCTCGGGCATGAACGAATAGATCGCCTTGTCATCGGCAATGCCGGTGCCGGGCGCATTGGCGATTGTGATCCGCCCCGCACGATAGACATCCATGATCCCCGGCACCCCCAGCACCGAGGCCGGATTGAAGCTCAGCGGATCAAGAAACTCGTCATCGACCCGGCGGTAAATCACGTCGATCGGGGTATAGCCCCGCGTGGTGCGCATTGCGACCCGGCCGTCGATCACCCGAAGGTCCGATCCTTCGACCAGTTCGGCGCCCATCTGGTCAGCCAGGAACGCGTGTTCGAAATAGGCCGAATTGTAGATCCCCGGGGTCAGCACCGCGACCACGGGGCGTTCCCCCGCGCAGTCCGGCGCGCAGGCAGCAAGGCTTTTGGCCAGTCGGCGGGGATAGTCCTGCACCGGGCGCACCGGCACGCGGGTGAACAACTCAGGGAACATCGCCATCATCGTTTCGCGGTTCTCGAGCATGTAGGAGACCCCGGACGGCGTGCGGGCATTGTCCTCAAGCACCATGAATTCATCAGGCCCGGTGCGGACCAGATCGATCCCGACGATGTGGGTATAGACCCCGCCGGGCGGGACCATCCCGACCATCTGCGGAAGGAAGGTCGCATTTTCGGCGATCAGGCGCTGCGGCACCCGGCCCGCGCGGACGATCTCCTGCCGGTGATAGATATCGTGGAGGAAGGCATTGAGCGCACGCACCCGCTGCTCGATCCCCTTGGACAGCCGGCGCCATTCGTTCGCGGTGATGATCCGGGGGACCATGTCGAAGGGGATCAGCCGCTCTTCGCCCGCATCATCGCCATAGACGTTGAACGTGATCCCGGTCTTGCGGAAGAAGCTTTCGGCCTCCTGTCCCTTGCGCCGCAGGGCCGAACGATCCTGCGCATCGAACCATTCGCGGTAACCCGAATAGGCCGGGCGAACGGCGCCATCGGCGGTGAGCATCTCATCATAAGACGAGGGCGAGTGAGTCATGCCTGTTTTCCCATCTGCCACCATGACTGCCGCATGACGAAACAGAGTCAAGCGTCATATGTTGCAAGTGCGAAAAAACTACCGCAGATATGCTGCAGTGCACCAAACTGCTCGGGGCAATACCTAATTTAACACCGGATCGGGGTGGTTCAACCCGCGCGAACTAGGCCGCGCGCCAGCGCAGCGACATGCAGGTGAAGCCTGCGTCGATCTTCTCGATCTCGGCATTGGCCAGCCGCACCAGCGCCGCGCCGTGGCCGCCAAGCAGGTCGGCGATGCGGGGGAAGCGGTCGGACAGGATCAGGCTGTCCTGCAGCCGCAGCACGTTGGCCCCGGCCTCTTCGCCCGCCGGCACTTCGATCACGCGGTAGCCGGCAAAGATGCCGCTTTGCGCCAAGGCGCGGGTCGCAAGGATCGTTTCCTCATCGATCAGCGAGCTGGCAGTCTTGAGGTGCAAGACCTCGCGCGGGGTTTCGGCAATGACCGGATCATAGCCCAGCCCTTGCAGCAAAGCCGCAAGCGCAGCGGCACCGACGCGGTCGGTGCGCGCCGACAGGCCGATGAACACCCGCCGCCCCATCGCCAGCACATCGCCGCCATCGGCATAGCCCTCGCGCAGGTCGAGCACCCGCTCGAACCGGGCCGCCAGCGCCGGGCGAAGCAGCGCGCCCTCGCCCGCGCGGCTCGGCGCGCCGGGGTTAAGCATGATCGCCGCCTCGGGGAACACCAGCGCGGGATCTTCAACGAAGATCGCGTCGGGGAAGTCCTCCAGCGGGCCGAGCACTTCGACCGTCACCCCAGCGCCTTCCAGCGCCGCAACATAGGCGGCGTGTTCGGCCAGCGCGCCGTCAAGCGAAGGGTCCGGTCCGCCGCCTGCGCGCAGGCCGCCGACCACGCTCGCGCCCGGGCGGCGCACGATCGCATCGGTGAAATCGAAACAGCGGGTCATCAACGGCAGCCTTGGCAAAAGGAAAGGATCGCGCCGGGGCTAACAGAGGCCCGCGCACCTGCCAATCGCGCTGTTCGCGCGGCCCGATTCGGGGGCACGCGCAGGGCTTGGCGGTCGATACCGGCAGCCCTGCCCCCGACCGCCGCGCGATCCTCGCCCGCCTTGCCGTAACGGCAGCTTCACCAGCACGCGCCGCAAAGAGTCGCAAATCGCAACCTGCCCTTGAAGCGCGGGCGAAACCTCGCCAGACTGCGGGCAATCAAACAAAGCGGAGAGTGACCGTGGACATCGAATTCAGCCCGGAGGATCTCGCCTTCCAGCAGGAAGTGCGCACCTTCATCGCCGAGAACTACCCCCAGGAACTGCGCGGAAAGCAGGACGAGGGTGACGAGCTTTCCAAGGAAGACTTCCTGTCGTGGCACAAGGTGCTGCACAAGAAGGGCTGGGTCGCTCCGGCCTGGCCCGTGGAATACGGCGGCACCGGCTGGACCGTGACCCAGCGCTACATCTGGTCGGAAGAAACCGCGCGGGCCGATTGCATCCGCCTGATGCCCTTCGGCCTGACCATGGTCGGCCCGGTGATCTACACCTTCGGCACGCCCGAACAGAAGGCCAAGTTCCTGCCCCGCATCCTGTCGGGCGAGGACTGGTGGTGCCAGGGCTATTCGGAACCGGGCGCGGGCTCTGACCTTGCCTCGTTGCGGACCAAGGCCGAACGCGACGGCGATCACTATGTCGTCAACGGCCAGAAGACCTGGACCACGATGGCCCAGCACGCCGACTGGGGCTTCTTCCTGGTTCGCACCAACCCCGAAGCCAAGATCCAGGAAGGCATTTCCTTCCTGCTGATCGACATGAAGACGCCGGGCATCGAAGTGCGCCCGATCATCACGCTGGGCGGCGAACACGAAGTCAACGAAGTGTTCCTCGACAACGTGCGCGTGCCGGCCGAAAACCGCGTCTATGAAGAGAACAAGGGCTGGACCTGCGCCAAGTTCCTGCTCGCTCACGAACGCGTCGGCATCGCTGGCGTGGCCGCGTCCAAGCGCGGGATCGAACGCATCAAGCAGATCGCCCAGACCGAAATGGACGGCGACAAGTCGCTGCTCGCCAACCCGTTCTTCCGCCGCAAGGTGGCCGAACTGGAAATGGACCTGACCGCGCTCGAATATACCGAGCTGCGCACGCTGGCGGGGGAAGCTGCGGGCAAGGGTCCGGGGCCGGAAAGCTCGGTGCTCAAGATCAAGGGCAGCGAAATCCAGCAGCGGCTGACCGAACTGACGCTCGAAATGGCCGGCCACTATGGCGCGCCCTATTTCCGCGGCTTCGGCGAAGGCGACAACGAGCATCCGATCGGCCCGGCCTGGTCGAACCGCGCCGCGCCGACCTATTACAACACGCGCAAGACCACGATTTACGGCGGGTCCAACGAGATCCAGCGCAACGTGATCGCCAAGATGGTTCTGGGGCTCTGAGCCAAACCTGCCAGCAGCCCCACGAGAGGATTTGAAAATGGATCTGAGCTATACCGAAACGCAGGAAATGCTGCGCGACACGCTCGCGCGCTTCCTGGCTGACAACTACGATTTCGAAACCCGCAAGAAGATGCTCGAGCGCCCCGAAGGCCGCGATCCGGGCATCTGGAAAGCCCTGTCGAGCGAGCTGGGCCTGACCTGCGCCCCCTTCGCCGAGGAACTGGGCGGCATGGGCGGCGGCGCCATCGAAAACATGATCATGATGGAAGAACTGGGCAAGGTCATCGCGATCGAACCTTGGCTGCAGACCGTGGTGGTCGGCGGCGGCGCGCTCAAGGCGGCTGGCGGCGCGCTGGCCGAAGCGACCATCCCCGCGATCATTGCGGGCGATGCCGTGATCGCCTTTGCCTATGCCGAGCCGCAGGGCCGCTACAACCTCGCCGACATCGGCACCACCGCCAAGAAGGACGGCGCCGGATACGTGCTCAATGGCCACAAGGCCGTGGTCTATGCCGCGCCCTGGGCCACCCACCTGCTCGTCACCGCGCGCACCGGCGGCAGCCGCCGTGAACGCGAAGGCGTGGAGATGTTCCTGATCGAGGCGAACAGCCCCGGCATTTCGCGCCGTGACTACCCGACCGTCGATGGCTTCCGCGCCAGCGAAGTCTATTTCGAAAACGTCGCGGTGCCGGGCGAAGCCCTGCTTTCGGGCGGGATCGATCTGGTCGAACGCGTGGTCGATGAAGCCACCATGGCGGTCTGCGCCGAAGCCACCGGGATTGCCCGCACCATGCTGGCCCAGACCGTGGAATACACCCGCCAGCGCAAGCAGTTCGGCCAGCCGATCGGCAAGTTCCAGTCGCTCCAGCACCGCATGGCCGACATGCTGGTCGAAGGCGAACAGATCGCCTCGATGACGCTGATGGGCACGCTCAAGCTCGATGCCCCGGCCGCCGCGCGCAAGGCCGCGATCAGCATGGCCAAGGCCAAGGTCGCCCGCTCGATCAAGTTCGTCGGGCAAAGCGCGATCCAGACCCACGGCGGCATCGGCATCACCATGGAACTGGGCATCGGCCACTACTTCAAGCGGTCGACCATGATCGAAGGCCAGTTCGGCAGCGCCGACTACCACCTCGAACGCTACGAGGCGCTGACGCTGCCCGCCTGAGGCAATCAGCATCTTCGCAAAACACGTCAGGGGCGGCCGCAAGGCCGCCCCTGATTGTTTGCGCCCTCGCATCGGCGCGGGGGCGATGACCGCCCGCTATTGCCCGGCGTGGACCGGCGTCGGCACATCGATCGCCTGCGGCTTGGCCGCGATCAGGTTGAAGGCGATGTCTTCATCAAGGAAGGCTTTCACCGGCGATCCGAGCGGGATCGAGGCGCTGGTCCCGGTCATGAAGAAGCCCGCCACCGGCACGAAGGCGATCGCGCCGACCACCCCGGCAGTGCCGGTCACGCCCTTGTCATCAAACGAGCCCGAGAGGCGGAACGTGCGCTCACCCAGCCGCAGCGAGATCACCCGCGCGTTGATATAGCCCGACTTGCCCCACATCCCCTTGTTGCGCACCTCGGTCACTTCGCCGACCGCGGGCGTGCCCGCCGGGATCACCACCACTCCGCCCGCTTCGACATTGGAGGCCACCTCCATCTGGAAGCGCTGCCCGGCGCGCAGCTTCTTGTGCTTGGTGGTCAGGTCTTCGCGGGTGATCAGCGGGATTTCGGCCCCGGCGTGCAGCACGCTTTGCGGTGCGGGCGCGGCAAGTTCGGCCACGGTCCGCGCGGCTTCCGCGGCTGGCGCCTGGGCGGCCAGCGGCGCGGCGGCCACGATCAGGCCTGCGCCCAAGATGAATATCCTCATTCCATTTCCCCCGTTTCCAGACACGAAAAATCGCCTGGAAACAGCCACATCGCCGCCCCGCACCGCAACGCACAAACCCACCATTATCGAGCCATAACAGCGCCTTGAGGACCGGAAAGCCCCGTTCAGCGCGCCCTCCCCCGGCTTCCCGCCCGACCGAAATCGAGATGGTTTCACGCCACCGGCGCGCTTGCTCCCCGCGCCAACGTTCGCCATATGTCCCGAATGGCCGAACTCGTCATCCGCCGCGGGCTGGAAGAACCCGATACCTCGGGCCACTTCGTGCCGCACAAACCCGCGCGGCCCGAAAAGACCGAGGCGGGCAAGCCCTTCCGGATCGTGTCCGAATACCAGCCAGCCGGCGACCAGCCGACCGCGATCGTTGATCTGGTCGAAGGTATCACCGCGGACGATCGCACCCAGGTGCTGCTTGGCGTCACCGGCTCGGGCAAGACCTTCACCATGGCCCAGGTGATCGAGGCGACCCAGCGCCCGGCCCTGATCCTCGCGCCCAACAAGATCCTCGCCGCCCAGCTTTACGGCGAAATGAAGAGCTTCTTCCCCGACAACGCAGTCGAATATTTCGTCTCCTACTACGACTACTACCAGCCCGAAGCCTACGTCCCCCGGTCCGACACCTACATCGAGAAGGAAAGCTCGGTGAACGAGGCGATCGACCGGATGCGCCACT
>CALKVF010000046.1 GCA_937996535.1 uncultured Novosphingobium sp.
CGGTGGCGCTGGTATCGCCCATGTTGCCGAACACCATCGCCTGCACGTTGACCGCGGTGCCCCAATCGCCCGGAATGTCGTTGAGCCGGCGGTAAACCTTGGCGCGGTCGGCATCCCAGCTATCGAACACCGCGCGGATTGCGCCCCACAGCTGCTCTGCCGGATCCTGCGGGAACGGACGGCCGAGTTCGGCCTGCACGATCCCTTCGTATTCCTTCACCAGCGCCTGCCAGTGCTCCGCGCCCATTTCGACATCGGCGTAAAAGCCGTTGTCCTCCTTGGCGATTTCCAGCGCATCCTCGAACAGGTGGTGATCAAGCCCCAGCACCACGTCGGAATACATCTGAATGAAGCGGCGGTAGCTGTCCCAGGCAAAGCGCGCATCGCCCGATGAGGTGGCCAGCCCCTGCACCGTCTGGTCGTTGAGCCCGAGGTTGAGCACGGTGTCCATCATCCCCGGCATCGAAACCCGCGCGCCCGAACGCACCGAGACGAGCAGCGGATCAGCCGGATCGCCGAACTTCTTGCCGGCGGCCTGTTCGATATGCCCCAACGCGGCAGCAACCTCGGCCTTCAGGCTGGCGGAGAAATCCGCGTCGCCGCCGCCGGCCTTGCCAGCAAGATAGCGGACGCATTCCTCGGTCGTGATCGTGAAGCCCGGGGGCACCGGCAGGCCGATCCCGGCCATCTCGGCCAGATTGGCCCCCTTGCCGCCAACGATGGTCTTGTCCTTCGCCCGGGGATCGCTGTGTGAAACGCCGCCGCCGAACGTGAATACGTATGCAACCATGGTTTTGCGCCACTCCCCGGAACCGGCGAGTCGGTGCCGGTGCGGGGTTTGCCTAACCTTCGATGCGCGAAAAGTCAGCCACTTTGTGCACTGCAGCAACAAAGCGGGACAGCAACGAAAGGCGCGCGGCGCGTTTCACCGGATCGGGATCGTTGACCATCACCGCCTCGAAGAAGGCATCGACTGCAGCGCGCAGGCTGGCCAGTGCGGCCATCGCGGCGGTGAAGTCCTCGGCGGCAACGCCGGCGGCGGCGCGCGGCTCGGCCTCGTCGAGCGCGGCGATCAGCGCGACCTCGGCGGCTTCCGGCGCAGGGTTGACCGCGCCGGCTGCAAACTCTTCCTTCTTGAGGATGTTCGCCGCGCGCTTGTACCCGGCGAGCAGGTTGGTGCCATCCTCGGTGCCGATGAAGGCCTGAAGCGCGTGCACGCGGGCAAGCAGGCGAACAAGATCGTCCTCGCCGCCGAGCGCGAACACGGCATCGATCAGATCGTGTCGCACACCGGCTTCGCGCTGCTGGACCTTGAGACGGTCGGCAAAGAAGGTCAGCACATCGCCTTCACCCACGCCAAAGCGCAGGGTATTGGCCGTGATGATCTGGATGATTCCCAGCGCCGCACGGCGCAGCGCAAAGGGATCCTTGGACCCGGTCGGCTTTTCATCGATGCCAAAGAAGCTGCGGATCGTATCCAGCTTGTCCGCCAGCGCCACGGCCACAGTGACCGGCGCGGTGGGGACATCGTCGCCCTGCCCGACCGGCTTGTAGTGATCGCGGATCGCATCGGCCACGGCATCGGGGAGCCCTTCGGCGCGGGCATAGTAGCCGCCCATCAGGCCCTGCAGTTCAGGGAACTCGCCGACCATTTCGGTGACGAGATCGGCCTTGCACAGCTCGGCCGCGCGGCGCGCCAGCGCGGGATCGCAATTGGGGACGATGCCTTCGCTCGCCAGCCATTCGGCCAGCTTGGCAACGCGCTCGACCTTGTCGGCCACCGTGCCCAGCTTTTCGTGGAAAGTGATCCGCGCCAGCTTCTGCGCCTGCGCATCGAGCGTGGTCTTGCGGTCCTGCTGCCAGAAGAAGCTGGCGTCCGAGAGCCGCGCGGCGAGCACCTTGCGGTTGCCCGCAACGATCTCGGTGCCGCCATCGCTCGCCGCGATGTTCGCGGTGCAAACGAAGGCGTTGGCGAGCTTGCCGTCCTTCTCGCAGACGAAATACTTCTGGTTCGTGCGCGCGGTCAGCTGGATCACTTCGGGCGGCACTTCCAGATAGGCTTCATCGAACCGGCCGAGCAGCGGCACCGGCCATTCGGTGAGGCCGGCATTCTCGATCACGAGCCCTTCGTCCTCGACCAGGCTCAGGCCTTCGGCGGCAGCCGCAGCCTTAGCCTTTTCGCGGATCATGTCCTGCCGTTCGGCGTGGTTGACGATCACGTGGGCCAACCGCAGCTTTTCGGCATAGTCATGCGCGCCGCCGATGGTGATTTCACCAGGCGCGTGGAAGCGGTGGCCGCGCGTGGCATAGCCCGAGGCGATGGCGCCAACTTCGCAGGCCACCAGATCTTCACCCAGGATCGCGACGATGCCCGAAAGCGGACGCACCCAGCGCAGGCTTTCGGTGGAAATCGAGGCCGCGCCCCAGCGCTGCGACTTGGGCCACGGGAAGGCGCGAATGATCGCGGGGATCGCTTCGGCCAGCACTTCGGCGGTCGCCCGGCCGGGCTTTTCCGAAATCGCGAACAGCACGCCGTCGCGTTCGGTCAGCTGGTCTTCGGTAAGGCCAGTCTTGCGCAGGAACCCTTCGAGCGCCTGCGGCTGCGCACCAACGCGCGGGCCCTTGACCTCTTCCGATACCGCCGCGGTTGCCAGCGGCAGATCGCGCGCGATCAGCGCCAACCGGCGCGGGGTCGACCAAACGGTGATCTCGCCCACAGCAACGCCCGCGGCGTCCATTTCCTTGCGGAACAGCTTTTCCAGATCGGCGCGCGCGCCGGCCTGCATCCGCGCCGGGATTTCCTCAGAGCGCAGTTCGAGGAGAAAGTCGCTCATACCGTCCACCCCGGATACTTGGCTTCCCATTCGGGCGTGTTCTTCTCGATCCACTTGGCGCAGCTGCCCTTGGCCAGATCGCGCACCCGGCCGATGTAGCTGGCGCGTTCCTGCACCGAGATCACGCCGCGCGCCTGCAGCAGGTTGAACAGGTGGCTGGCTTCGATCGCCTGGTCATAGGCGGCCAGCGGCACATTGCCGTCGATGCAGCGCATGCATTCGGCCTCGGCCTTGGCGAAACCGTCAAACAGGCTGGCGGTATCGGCCACTTCGAAGTTGTACTTTGAATGCTCCTGCTCGTTCTTCAGGAACACGTCGCCATAGGTCACGCCGTGGTCGTTGAACTTGAGGTCATAGACCCGGTCCACGCCCTGGATGTACATCGCCAGGCGTTCAAGGCCGTAGGTCAGTTCGCCCGCCACCGGCTTGCAATCGAACCCGCCGATCTGCTGAAAATAGGTGAACTGGGTGACTTCCATCCCGTCGCACCACACTTCCCAGCCCAGACCCCAGGCGCCCAGCGTGGGGCTTTCCCAGTCGTCCTCGACGAAGCGGATATCGTGCGCCAGCGGATCGACCCCGATCGCGGCGAGCGACTGGAGGTAAAGCTCCTGCAGGTTCGCCGGGTTCGGCTTCAGGATCACCTGATACTGGTAATAGTGCTGCAGCCGGTTTGGGTTTTCGCCATAGCGGCCATCGGTCGGGCGGCGGCTCGGCTGGACATAGGCGGCCTTCCACGGCTCGGGCCCGAGGGCGCGCAGCGTGGTGGCAGGGTGGAACGTGCCCGCCCCCATCCGCATGTCATAGGGTTGCAGGATGAGACAGCCCTGCGCGCTCCAGAAGGAATGGAGCCGCAGGATCATCTCCTGGAAGCAAAGGGGCGCATTTTCGCTCATGCGTGGCCTTTGGCCGATGGGCCCAAACCGGTCAAGCACCGGCGCGGCCAACTCGTTCATCGACTGACAGGGATTGGGCGATTAGGAAGGCGGCCATGACCTTCACCCCGCGCTTTCTTGCCCCGGCTTTGGCCCTTGCCGCGCTGCTCGCACCCAGCGGCCTGCTGGCCCGTGACCAGCAGCACCTTCCCACGCCCCAGCCGGTCGAGGCCGCGCCCGAAACCCGCACCGCCGCGCCCGCGCTGTGGAAGGTGTCGGACAAGGACACCACGATCTACCTGTTCGGGACGATCCACCTGCTGCCGCGCGGGATCGACTGGTTTCACGGCCCGGTGGCCCAGGCCTTTGCCAGCGCCGATGAACTCGTCACCGAAATCCCCGATGGGGTCGAGGATCAGGCCCCCGGGCTGGTGATGCAGCACGGGATGCTGGCCAAGGGCGAAAGCCTGCGCGCGCTGATGGACCCGGCCGAGCGCGCCAAATACGAAGCCGCGATGGCCAGCCTGGGTCTGCCTGCCGCCGCGTTTGACAGCTACAAACCGTGGTATGCCGGGGTCGCGCTCGCCACGCTGCCGCTGATGCGCGAGGGCTATGACCCATCGAACGGTGTGGAAACCGAGCTTTCGGCGCGCAACAAGGCGCTGGGACGCACCCGCACCGGGCTTGAAACGCTGGCCTTCCAGCTCGCGCTGTTCGACGATTTTCCCGCAGACGTGCAGAAGCAATACCTGTTCGAAGTGATCGACGCCCTGCCCGACCTCAAGCAGGATATCGGCGCGATGATCGACGCCTGGGCCAGCGGCAACGCGCCCAAGCTGGCCGAGCTGATGAATTCCGAGGAAGACAATCCGGCAATGAAGGAAGCCCTGATCGCCAGCCGCAACCGCAACTGGGCGGCGTGGATCCGTCAGCGGTTGCAGCGCCCCGGCACGGTGTTCATCGCGGTGGGCGCTGGCCACCTTGGCGGCGATGGCAGCGTGCAGGACCAGCTCGCCAAGTCAGGGATCCGGAGCGAGCGTGTCCAGTAAGCTTGCCCTGACAATCCTCGGCACGCTGGCGCTTGGCGCGTGCCAGCGCCCCGAGCCGGTGCATCCCGCACTGTGGCAGGTCGATGGCCCCGGCGGCCAGAAGGGCTGGCTGCTCGGCACGATCCACGCCCTGCCCGAACCTGTCGAATGGCGCTCACCCAAGATCGAAGGCGCGCTGGCCCATTCGGACCGGCTGGTGGTCGAAGTGGCGCGGATCGAGGACGCCGCGCCGGTCTTTGCCCGCCTTTCGCGCTCGCCCGGCCTACCACCCTTGCGCGACCGGATTGCCCCGGCGCTGCGCCCTCAGCTTGACCGCGTGATGCGCGAACGCGGCCTCAAGCCCGCCGATCTCGATCCGCTCGAAACCTGGGCGGCAGCCCTGGTGCTGCAACAGGAACTGGCCAGCGCCGATGGGACCAAGGCCGAAAACGGCATCGACCGGGCGATTGTCAGCGATTACCCGCGCAAGGTAGAGGAATTTGAAGGCGCGCTGGCCCAGCTTTCGATCTTCGATCACCTGGCCGAGGCCGATCAGCGGGTGCTGCTGGAAAGCGTGCTGCGCGATGCCTTTGCCCCCGATAATGCGTCAGACGCCGTGACCCGCGGCTGGGCCCGCGGCGATCTGGCGCCGACGGCAGCGGAGACAGAGCGCGGCTTCCTGGGCGACCCGGAACTGCGCGATGCGCTGCTGGTGGGCCGCAACCGCGCGTGGAGCCAGCGGCTCGCCGCATTGCTGCAAGGCGGCGCCCATCCCTTCGTCGCGGTTGGCGCCGCGCACATGGCCGGGCCGCAAGGGCTGCCCGCCCAGCTGGCGGCGCGCGGCTACAAGGTCACGCGGGTCCAGTAATTCCTTGCCATTTGGGCCAAGGCCCGTTAACGGCGCGCGCTTCCCGTCATGGTCATCCCTGGAGGCGTGACGGCGAACACTGGAACAAGAACTCGTTTTCGAAAGGCAATGCTATGAGCGATACTCTGCACCTGCCGGCTGAGACGCGCGATCGGGCTGGCAAGGGAGCCTCCCGTGCACTGCGTCGTGAAGGCCGCGTCCCCGCCGTTGTTTATGGTGGCAATGAAGAGCCCCTCGCGGTCCACGTCGAGGAAAAGCTGCTGATCAAGCAGCTGGGCACTGGCCACTTCTTCAACTCGATCGTCGAGATCGAAGTCGGCGGCAAGGTCGTCAAGACGCTCCCCAAGGACGTTGCCTTCCACCCCGTGAACGATCGCCCGCTGCACGCTGACTTCCTGCGTCTGTCGGCCAACGCCACCGTCCACGTGTCGGTGCCGGTCGTGTTCGCGAACGAAGCTGCTTCGCCGGGCCTCAAGCGCGGTGCGGTGCTCAACATCGTCCGTCACGAACTGGAACTGGTCTGCCCCGCGGACAAGATCCCCGACGACATCGCGATCGACGTCACCGGCCTTGACGTCGGCGCTTCGATCCACATCAGCCACGTTGCCCTGCCGGCCGGCGTGAAGAGCGCGATCACCGATCGCGACTTCACCATCGCCACCATCGTTGCCCCCTCGGGTCTGCGCAGCGAAGAAGGCGACAACAGCAAGACCGAAGCCTAATCAGCTCTTGGTTGACCGGGGCGGCCAGTCTGCCCCAATGCAAGCCGGGCCGCAGAAATGCGGCCCGGTTTTCGTTTGGAGAATAACGTGCAGCTCTGGGTCGGTCTCGGCAATCCTGGTCCGCAATACGCGATGCACCGCCACAATGTGGGGTTCATGGCGCTCGACACGATTGCCGATCTCCACAATTTCGGCCCGGCCCAGAAGAAGTTCCAGGGCTGGCTGCACGAAGGGCGGATCGGCACGCACAAGGTGCTGCTGCTCAAGCCGGCCACCTTCATGAACGAAAGCGGCCGCGCCGTGGGCGAGGCGCTGCGGTTCTACAAGCTCGGCACCGACGCGCTGACCGTATTCCACGACGAGCTTGATCTGGCCCCCTTCAAGGTCAAGGTGAAGCAGGGCGGCGGCCATGCCGGGCACAACGGGCTGCGCTCGATCGACCAGCACCTCGGCCCCGATTTCCGCCGCGTGCGCCTCGGCATCGGCCATCCGGGACAAAAGGACCGCGTGACCGGCTATGTGCTGGGCAATTACGCCAAGGCCGAACTCGATCCGCTGACAGACATGCTCGGCGCCGTTGCCGCCGAGGCCGAATGGCTCGCCAAGGGCGACGATGTCCGCTTCATGAGCGATGTCGCGCTGCGGATGCAGGACTGAAACGATGAGCGAACCCACCACCTACCACGATGTATCGCCCCAGCAGGGCGCGCGCTATTTCGGCACGCCCGACACCGGCATGGTGGTGATGCTCAACCTGCTCAAATTCCGCGAGCGCGCCGATTATGCGCAGGCGCCGCAGCTTGAACCGGCCGGCGGCGCCTCGGGCCGCGAGGCCTATGCAATTTACATGCGCGAGATGGAACCGCTGCTCAACGCCAGCGGCGGCGAAGTGCTCTATTCCGGCAGCGCCAATCACTTCCTCATCGGGCCGTTCGAAGAAGGCTGGGACCATGTCCTGCTGGTTCGTCAGGCCAGCAAGGCTGCGTTTCTGGCCTTTGCCTCGGACCCGCAGGCGCAGGCCATCACCGCGCATCGCACCGCGGCAGTCGCGGACTCGCGACTTCTGCCCACCTCACCCGACTGAGCCACTGGCATTTACCCGCTGCCCCGGCTAAGGGCCGCGCAACTTGTTTACCGGAGAATGAAATGGGCTTCCGCTGCGGGATCGTTGGTCTGCCGAACGTTGGCAAATCCACCCTGTTCAACGCGCTGACCGAAACGCAGGCAGCACAGGCGGCGAACTATCCGTTCTGCACGATCGAGCCGAACGTCGGCAACGTCGGCGTGCCCGATCCCCGGCTCGATGCGCTGGCCAAGGTCGCCGGCAGCCAGAAGATCATCCCGACCCAGCTTGGCTTCGTCGACATCGCCGGCCTGGTGCGCGGCGCATCGAAGGGCGAAGGCCTGGGCAACCAGTTCCTCGGCAACATCCGCGAAGTGGACGCGATCGTCCACGTGCTGCGCTGCTTCGAGAACGATGACATCCAGCACGTCGACAACAAGGTCGATCCCATCTCGGACGCCGAAACGGTCGAAACCGAACTGATGCTGTCGGACCTCGAAAGCCTGGAAAAGCGCGTTCCCGCGGCCCAGAAGAAAGCCAGCGCCGGCGACAAGGAATCCAAGATCATCGCCTCGGTCCTCGGCCAGGCGCTCGACCTGCTGCGCGAAGGCAAGCCCGCTCGCCTGACCCAGCCCAAGGACGACGAGGAACGCCGCGTGTTCCTGCAGGCCCAGCTGCTCACCGCCAAGCCGGTGCTCTACGTCTGCAACGTCGAGGAAGAAAGCGCAGCCAACGGCAACGCCTTCTCCGCCCGCGTGTTTGAAAAGGCCAAGGCCGAAGGCGCCAATGCGGTGATCGTTTCGGCTGCGATCGAAGCCGATCTGGTCAGCATGGAGCCCGAAGACCGGCTGGTCTTCCTGGAAGAAATGGGCCTGCACGAAACCGGCCTCGCCCGCGTGATCCGCTCGGGCTATGACCTCCTGCACCTCATCACTTTCTTCACTGTCGGCCCCAAGGAAGCCCGCGCCTGGACCGTCCACAAGGGTGCCAAGGCCCCCGAGGCCGCGGGCGAGATCCACTCCGACATGCAGCGCGGCTTCATCCGCGCCGAAACCATCGCTTATGACGACTATGTCGGGCTTGGCGGCGAAACCGCGTGCAAGGATGCCGGCAAGCTGCGCCAGGAAGGCAAGGAATACGTGGTGCATGACGGCGACGTGATGCATTTCAAGTTCAACGTCTGATCGCCTTTCCGGTGATTGCCTGACGGGGCGCAGCGGCTAAGGTGGGGCGATGACCTTCGCCCGCCTGCGCCTCTGCTGCCTCGCACTGCTCTCGCTGATCGTGCTTGCGGCGCCGGCTGGCGCGCGTGCCCGCCCAGAGCACAAGCCGCCGGTGGTGATCCTGATCTCGATCGACGGGTTCCGCGCGGACTATCTCGATCGCGGGGTTACACCCAACCTTGCCGCACTGGCGCGCCGCGGGACGCGCGCGGCAATGCGCCCGAGCTTTCCCTCCAAGACCTTCCCCAACCATTGGTCGCTGGTCACCGGGCTGCGGCCCGACCGGCACGGCATCACCGCCAACCGGATCGAAGACCCAGCCCGCCCGGGGCAGGTCTTCACGATGGCGAGCGACGATCCGTTCTGGTGGTCGGCCGCCACCCCGCTGTGGATCGATGCCGAGCGCGCCGGAATCCGCAGCGCAACGATGTTCTGGCCCGGGTCGAACGTCGATTTCGGCGCCACCCGCCCGGCTGACTGGCAGCAATACAATCAGGCGGTGACCGCCACGCAGCGGGTCAATGGCGTGATTGACTGGCTGCGCCGCCTGCCCGCGATCCGCCCGCGCTTCATCACGCTCTATTTCGATACCGTCGACACCATCGGCCACGAATACGGCCCCGACGATCCGCGCACCACCGCCGCTCTCGCCGAGGTCGATGCGCAAATCGGGGCGCTGGTGCGCGATCTGGCGCAGCTTGGCCAGCCCGCCGATCTGGTGATCGTGGCCGATCACGGCATGGCGGCAATTTCTGCCGAGCGGGTGATCCGCTTTGACCAGATCGCCGAGCCAGCACTCTACCGCGTGATCGAAAGCGGCCCGTTCATCACGCTGGAGCCGACACCCGCCAATGCGGACAAGCTTGCCGCCGCGATCCTCCAGCCGCACGGTCATATGCAGTGCTGGCGCAAGGACCAAATCCCCGAGCAGCTCCACTATGGCCGCAATCCGCGGGTTCCGCCGTTCCTGTGCCTGGCTGATCCGGGCTGGATGATCCTGCCCGCCGCGCCCGAAAAACCGGTGAGCGGCGGCGCCCACGGCTATGACAATGCCGCGCCTGAAATGGCCGCGCTGTTCATCGCCGCCGGGCCGCACATCCGCGCCCACGCTCCCCTCGCCCCGTTCGACAATGTTGATATCGAGCCGCTGCTGCGCGACCTGTTGTGCATGCCCAAAGACCCGGCGGTCGATGGCACCGATACCCCGTTCAAGGAACTGATCCGCCCATGACGCACCGCGATGACCTGACCTATTTCGAAGACCTTGAAATCGGCGCCTCGGCGGCCTTCGGGCGCTACGAAGTCACCCGCGAGGAAGTGATCGAATTTGCCGGAAAATACGATCCCCAGCCCTTTCACCTCGATGACGCGGCAGCGGCAGCCACCCATTTCGGCCGGCTCTCGGCCAGCGGCTGGCACACCTGCGCGATGGTGATGCGGATGCTGGTCGATAACATTTCCGAGCGCAAGCAGGCCGGATTGGGATCGCCCGGGCTTGATGAACTGCGCTGGCACCGCCCGGTATTTCCCGGCGATGTGCTGCGGGTCGAAACCGAACTGCTGTCCAAGAAGCAGAGCGCATCGCGCCCGGAAATGGGCAGCTTCCAGTCGGTCGTCCGGGTTTACAACCAGGCCGACGTGATGGTGATGAGCATGAAATCGATCGGCCTGATCCGGGTGCGCGCCGCCGCCTAGGTCTATTTGCGGCCGAACAGCTTTTCGATGTCGCCGTGGGCCAGCTTCACCCAGGTCGGGCGGCCGTGATTGCACTGGCCCGAACGCGGAGTGACTTCCATTTCGCGCAGCAAGGCGTTCATTTCGGCTACCGACAGCACCCGCCCGGCCCGGACCGAGCCGTGGCAAGCCATGGTCGCCAGCACCAGATCAAGCCGTTCGCCCAGCAGCAGCGTATCGCCGTTCTGCGCCAGATCGTCGGCCACATCGCGGACCAGCGCCTGGACATCGCCCTTGCCCAGCACCGATGGCACCGCGCGCACCAACATGGCATTCGGCCCAAACCGCTCGAGCGCGAGCCCGAAGTCGGCCAGCTTGGCAGCCGCGCCTTCGAGCCGGTCGCAATCGGGCTCGTCGAGTTCGATCACTTCGGGGATCAGCAGCGCCTGCGATGACGCCATCGTGCCTTGCGCGCCCGCAGCCTTGAGCCGTTCGAGCACCAGACGCTCATGCGCGGCGTGCTGATCAACCAGCACCAGCCCATCCTCGGCCTCGGCGACGATATAGGTGCCGGCCACCTGCCCGCGCGCCACGCCAAGCGGATGCTCGACCGACGGCGCGGGCGCCGCTTCGGCGGGTTCGGCGCGGGCCGCGGGCGGCGCCATGACCGCCGCCTCATAGCCGCGCCAGACCTGCCCGGCTTCGCGCACCCCGGCGCTGGCGGGCGAATATTCGCGCGCAAACAATGAGCCGAGCGCCGGAGCAGCCTCTGGCTGGCGGGCGATCGGTTCGGCCTGCCAGCTCGCCATCGCGGGCGCAGCGGGAGCCTGGGCGCTGCGCTGCCCCGCCCCCTCCAGCGCATGGCGCAGCCCGGAAACGATGAAGCCGCGCACGAACGCCGGATCGCGGAACCGCACCTCGGTCTTGGCGGGGTGGACGTTGACGTCCACTTCCTGAGGCGGAACATCCAGGAACAGCGCCAGCACCGCGTGGCGATCGCGCGCCAACATATCGGCATAGGCACCGCGCACCGCGCCAACCAGCAGCCGATCCTTCACCGGGCGGCCATTGACGAACAGATATTGATGATCGGCCACGCCGCGATTGTAGGTCGGCAGGCCCGCCACCCCGGTCAGCCGGGCTTCACCGCGCTGCAGGTCGATCGCCACCCCGTCCTCGGCGAGTTCGCGGGCGACGATCTGGGCGACCCGGTGCGCCAGTTCCTCGTTCGGCTGGACGGCAAAAACCCGGCGGCCATCGTGTTCGAGCACAAAGCCGATGTCCGGGCGGGCCATGGCCAGACGCCGCACCACATCAAGACAGGCGGCATATTCGCTGCGCGCGCTGCGCAGGAACTTGCGGCGCGCGGGGATCTTGCCGAACAGGTCTTCCATCCGGATGCGCGTGCCCGGCGGCAGCGCGGCCGGCCCCTCGCCCGTCAGTTCGCCGTGATCGACCACCCGGCGCCAGCCTTCGCCGCCTTCGCGCGGGCGGCTTTCGATGGTCAGCCGTGCAACGCTGGCGATCGAGGGCAGCGCCTCGCCCCGGAAGCCCAGCGTGGCGACCAGTTCGATATGCTCGTCGGGCAATTTCGAGGTGGCATGACGCTCCAGCGCCAGTGCGATCTCGTCGGGCCGCATCCCGCAGCCATCGTCGGTCACTTCGATCCCGTCGAGCCCGCCGCCGGCAAGCTTGACCGCGATGTTGCGCGCGCCCGCATCGATCGCGTTTTCGACCAGCTCCTTGAGCGCGGACGCCGGACGCTCGACCACCTCGCCAGCGGCGATGCGGTTGACCAGAACGTCGGGAAGGCGGCGAATTACGGGCACGGCACCAAGGGTAGCGATGAAGCGCCCGGAATTCGAGATAGGGCCTGTGCAAAAGGCCAGATTTGCGAACAAATTTTTGGCCTTTGCCGGGGCCTTGCGCTAAGGGGCACCTTCCCATGCCAACGCAACGGCTGGCGGCGGCGTTTTGCACGTCTCCAAAAGTCGATATTTCTACGGATTATTCAATGACTTCGTTCTTTTCGCGATTCTTGAAGTTCGGCTCCCAGAACATGGCTATCGACCTTGGGACGGCCAATACCCTGGTCTATGTCCAGGATCGCGGAATCGTCCTGAACGAGCCTTCGGTCGTCGCGATCGAAACGATCAACGGGATCAAGCGCGTCAAGGCCGTGGGCGATGACGCCAAGATGATGATGGGCAAGACCCCCGACAGCATCGAGGCGATCCGCCCGCTGCGCGACGGCGTGATCGCCGACATCGAAATCGCCGAAGAAATGATCAAGCACTTCATCCGCAAGGTGAACGGCAAGCGCACCAGCGTGTTCAGCCCGCCGGAAATTGTGATCTGCGTGCCCTCGGGCTCGACGTCGGTCGAACGCCGCGCGATCCGCGATGCCGCCTCGAACGCGGGTGCCAGCCAGGTCTATCTGATCCTCGAACCGATGGCCGCCGCAATCGGCGCCGACATGCCCGTGACCGAGCCGGTCGGCTCGATGGTGGTCGACATCGGCGGCGGCACCACCGAAGTCGCCGTGCTGTCGCTGCGCGGCTTGGCCTATACCACTTCGGTCCGCGTCGGCGGCGACAAGATGGACGAAGCGATCGTGTCCTACGTGCGCCGCCATCACAACCTGCTGATCGGCGAAGCCACCGCCGAACGCATCAAGAAGGACTATGGCTGCGCCACGGTCCCGGCGGACGGCGTGGGCGAAACGATCCACCTCAAGGGCCGCGACCTCGTCAACGGCGTGCCCAAGGAAATCACGATCACCCAGTCGAACATCGCCGAAGCGCTGTCCGAACCGATCGGGGCGATCGTCGAAGGCGTGCGCATCGCACTGGAAAACACCGCGCCGGAACTGGCCGCTGACATCGTCGACCAGGGCATCGTCCTGACCGGCGGCGGTGCGCTGATCCACGGGCTCGACGAATACCTGCGCGAAGAGACCGGCCTGCCGGTTTCGATCGCGGAAGATCCGCTTTCCTGCGTTGCGCTGGGCACCGGCCGCGCGATGGAAGATCCGGTCTATCGCGGCGTGCTGATGACCGCCTGAGCCATGCGAGGGTCGGCCATGCAGCATCGCGGCCGGAAGGAGTAAGCTGGCATGGCGCCGCCGAGCAGCCGGCGTCCGGGTCATTCGCGCCGGGCGCAATATGGCACCTTTTTCGGGTATGTGATCGCCGCGGTGGGCTTGCTCGCCGGCGGCGTGCTGCTGATCGCCTCCACCGGATCAACCTCGGCCTTCAGCGGCCTGCGCAATGCCGCGGCCGACACCGCGGCGCCCGTGGCCGGAGTGGCCGCCACCGCGCGCGGTGAAGCCAACGGGGTGTTCGCTACGATCGCCGGCTTCTTCACCTATGGCAGCCGGGTTGCCCGGCTGGAGCGCGAAGTTGCCCTCGCCCGGGTCCAGCTTGCAGAAGCAGCTGCGCTCAAGGGTGAAAACCAGCGGCTCAAGGCGCTGCTCACCCTGTCCGAGCAGAATCCCCGCCCGGTCACGACCGCGCGGCTGATTGGCTCGACCTCGTCAAGCTCGCGCCGCTTTGCCGTGCTCGGCGCCGGCACCGCCCAGGGCGTGATGACCGGGATGCCGGTACGCTCGCCGCTCGGGCTGGTTGGCCGCGTGCTTGAAGTCGGCAGCCATTCGGCCCGCGTGCTGCTGATTACCGACAGCGAAAGCATCGTCCCCGTGCGCCGCGCCAGCGATGGGCTCGAAGCCTATGCCTCGGGCCGGGCCGACGGGACGCTCCAGCTGCGACTGATCAATTCCGCAGGCGCGGTGCTGCGTCACGGCGATGCCTTCGTCACCTCTGGCCAGGGCGGCCTGTTCCGGCCCGGCATCGCGGTGGCGGTGGTTGACGTGCCGACCCGCGACGGCGCCGTGGCGCGCCCGCTCAGCGATCCGGGCGCGACCGATTTCGTCGCGGTCGAGCCCCTGTGGGAAGAAGCCCTCAAAAGCGCCGACCTGCCGCCTGAAGCCTCCGCCAAGCCGGCGGCGCGCTGATGGCCCAGTCGCTTACCGACAGCCTTCACGACCTGACCCGCCCGCGGATCAATCGCGCGCCCTCGCCGGTGGTCGCGATCGGCCTGCCGTGGCTGCTTGTGGCCCTGGGCAGCCTCGCCCCGTTCCTGCCGCTGATCGCCTCGGCCCCGGTCGTGCCGCCGTTCGGGCTGCTGGTGCTGATCGCCTGGCAGCAGCTGCGCCCCGGACTATTTCCCGTCTGGGCCGGGCTCCCGCTGGGACTGTTCGACGACCTGTTCAGCGGCCAGCCGCTGGGCAGCGCGGTGCTACTCTGGTCGGCCACGACCATCGCGCTCGACGTGATCGAGGCGCGCTTTCCCTGGCGCGGTTTTGTGCATGACTGGCTGGTTGCCGCCGGCTTCATCGCCGCGAACCTGCTGCTGTCGCTGCAATTCGCCAACCATTCGGGCGGCAGCACCCCCGTGGCGGTGATGATGCCGCAACTGATCGTCGCAGTGCTGACCTATCCGCTGGTCGCGCGTCTTGTAGGCCATTTCGACCGGTTGCGCCTGCTGCGCATCAAGGCGGTCTAGAATGCTCGGAGGAGGACGCCGGGTCAGTTCGGGCACGCTGCGCAACAGCTTTGATCGTCGCAGCGTGGTGATAGGCGGCCTGCAAGCCGGGATCGGCACCCTACTCGCCGCGCGCATGGGCTGGATCGCGCTGGTCCAGAACGACAAGTACCAGACCCTGTCGGAAAGCAACCGCGTCAACCTCACCCTGATCCCGCCCCGCCGCGGCGTGATCCTTGATCGCCGCGGTGCGCCGCTGGCCACCAACCGCGCCGATTTCCGCGTCGACCTGATCCCCGAGCGGCTGGACGATCCCGACCGCACGATCGAGGAACTCGCCAAGCTGCTGCAGCTGAGCGACGACAAGGTTACCGACCTCAAGGACAAGCTCGACAAGGCGCACGGGTTCCGCCCGGTCGAAGTCGCCTCGGGGCTGGACTGGGATCACTTCGCCGCGGTCAGCGTGCGCCTGCCCGATCTTCCCGGGGTGATCGCGCAGCGCGGCTTTTCGCGCTGGTACCCCACCGGGCCGTCGGTCGGCCACCTGATCGGCTATGTCGGTCCTGCCTCAGCCAAGGACTACGAAAAGGAAAAGAACCCGCTGCTCGTCACCCCAGGCTTCAAGATCGGCAAGGACGGGCTCGAAAAGCACTTCGAAACCTACCTGCGCGGGGTTCCCGGCGCGCGGCGGGTCGAAGTGACCGCCAGCGGGAAGATCGTGCGCGATCTCGAAATGCGCGAGGACGTGCCCGGCCACCCGCTCAAGCTGACCATCAATGGCCCGCTGCAGGACTATGCAGCGCGCCGTCTGGGGCTTGAATCCGGCGCAGTGGTGGTGATCGACTGCGAGAACGGCGATCTGCTGGCGATGACCTCGATGCCCAGCTACGATCCCAACAGCTTCTCCGACGGGATCGGCCGCATCGAATGGAAGATGCTGTCGGATGACGATCACGTACCGCTGCTCAACAAGGCAGTGCGCGGGCTCTACCCCCCCGGCTCGACGATGAAGCCGATGGCGACGCTGGCCTTGCAGCTCCACGGGGTCGATCCCGACGAGCGGGTCAATTGCCCCGGCGGTTACCGGCTCGGCAGCCGCTTCTTCCGCTGCGATGCGGTCCACGGCTCGGTCGACATGCGCTCGGCCATCGAGCACAGCTGCAACACCTATTTCTGGAGCATGGCGCACCGCGTGGGGTATGACGCGATTGCGCCGGTCGCCAAGCTGCTCGGCCTCGGCCAGGAATTCGAACTGCCCGGCACGCCGCAGCGCTATGGCACGATCCCCGATGCAGCGTGGAAGATGCGCCGTTTCAAGCAGGAATGGAGCGCCGCGGACTCGCTCAATGCCTCGATCGGCCAGGGCTATGTGCTGGCCTCGCCGTTGCAGCTCGCGGTGATGACCTCGCGGATTGCCTCGGGCAAGAACCTCAACCCCTCGCTGATCTTCGGGCGGCCGATGCCGCTTGGCCCGGCCCTGCCCTTCACCCCCGAACAGCTGGCAGTGGCGCATGACGGGATGTTCCGCGTGGTCAACGGCTCGGGCACGGCCACCGCCAGCCGGATCCAGATCGGCAACGTCCAGATGGCCGGCAAGACCGGCACCGCGCAGGTCCGTGCGCTGGTCAGCCGCGGCCACGTTGGCGACTGGAAGTCGCGCGATCACTCGCTGTTCATCTGCTACGCGCCTGCTGATGCCCCGCGCTATGCGATCTCGGTGGTGGTCGAGCACGGCACCTTTGGCGCCCGCGCCGCCGCCCCGATCGGGCGTGATGTGATGACCTTCCTGTTCGATCCGGCGAGCGCACTGGCGACCCTCCACAGCCTCGAAAGCGACTGGGGCGGCACACCGGCCGAGCGCATGGCCGCGAAATACCGCAGTTCCGTCTCGCAATATGGCACCTCGGCCCCCAAGGTTGGCGATGACGAGGCCGTGCGCGAGGCCATCGACAAGGTCGACAACGCCAGCGTGCCGACCGACGCTGCGCCAAACGCCCCAGCGACAACCCGCGCCGAGGAACCGGCTCAGGCGCCAACGCCGGCGGCCAGCCCCTCTGCCGCGCCCGCCGCCCAGCCTGTGCAGGACCAGCCATGAACCGCCGCATCATCCCCGAGGCGATTGCGCGCGAGCCGTGGCACGTCATCCTGCCGCTGTTCGCGCTCAATACCTTCGGCTCGGCAACGTTGTATTCGGCAGCGGGCGGCAATCTCAAGCCCTGGGCCTTGCTCCACGAGATCCACTTCGTCGTGTTCCTGATCGTGGCGCTGATCATTTCGCGCCTGCCGCGCGACCTGTTCAAGCTTGCCGCCTTCCCGGGTTACGCCGTGCTGCTGGTGCTGCTGGTGCTGGTCGAACTGATCGGCGGGATCGGCGGAGGGAGCCAGCGCTGGCTCAACCTCGGGTTTATGACGCTCCAGCCCTCGGAGCTGATGAAGCCCGGGATTGTCCTCGTGCTCGCCCGTTTCTTCGATACCCTTCCCCCGGCCATGACCCGCAGTTGGCGCGCCTTGCTGCCGGCTGGCGCGCTGGTTGGCGTTCCTGCCCTGTTGGTGATCATCCAGCCCGATCTGGGCACCGGCCTCTCGATCTGCGCGGGTGCGGCAGTGGTGATCTTCCTTGCCGGGCTGCCGCTCAGTTGGTTCGTCGGCGCTGGCCTTGCCGGGGTGTTCGCCGCCCCGCTCGCCTTTTTCACGCTGCTCCACGATTACCAACGCAATCGCGTGCTGATCTTCCTCGATCCCGAGAGCGATCCGCTTGGCACCGGCTATCACATCACCCAGTCGAAGATCGCGATCGGCTCGGGGGGCTTTTGGGGCAAGGGCTTTGGCAACGGCAGCCAGAGCCATCTTGAATATCTGCCCGAAGCCCACACCGACTTCGCCTTTGCCACCATGGCCGAGGAATGGGGGATGCTCGGCGGGCTGTGCATCCTCGCGGTGTTCCTGTGGGTGCTGCGCTGGGGCCTGCAGGTGGCGCGCGCCTCGAACGACCGGTTTTCGATGCTGCTGGCCGCGGGTATGACTTTCACGATCTTCTTCTACATGGCGATCAACATGATGATGGTCATGGGGCTGGCCCCGGTGGTCGGAATCCCGCTGCCGTGGATCAGCCACGGCGGTTCGTCGATGATGACCAACATGATCTGCGTGGGCACCATCATGGCCGTCGATCGCTGGAACAAGCGCGGCGGATCGACCGGAATTTGAAAAAATCTGAATTCCCCCCTTCCCACGGCCGAGGATTTCGCTAAAGGGAGCGCTCCCCGACGAATCGGGGGCCGCGGTGTCTTCGGACAGACGCTGTGTGGACGCATAGCTCAGTTGGTAGAGCAGCTGACTCTTAATCAGCGGGTCCTA
>CALKVF010000047.1 GCA_937996535.1 uncultured Novosphingobium sp.
GGCGGCGGGGTGATCGGCGATCTCACCGGCTTTGCCGCCTCAATCCTCAAGCGCGGGTGCAATTTCATCCAGCTGCCGACCAGCCTGCTGGCGCAGGTGGATTCGAGCGTCGGCGGAAAAACCGCGATCAACACGCCCGCGGGCAAGAACCTCGTCGGCGCGTTTCACCAACCCGCGCTGGTGCTCGCCGATCTTGCCGTGCTCGATACCCTGCCGCTGCGCGAATTGCAGGCCGGCTATGCCGAAGTGGTGAAATACGGACTGCTCGGCGATGCCGATTTCTTCGCCTGGTGCGATGAACACGGCCAGGCCGTGCTCGACGGCGATAGTGCCGCCCGCGAATATGCCGTGGCCCATTCGGTTGCCGCCAAGGCGCGGATCGTCAAGCAGGACGAGCGCGAGACGCTGGGCCTGCGCGCCCTCCTTAACCTGGGCCATACTTTCGGCCATGCGCTCGAAGCACAGACCGGGTTTGGCGAACGGCTGCTCCACGGGGAAGCGGTAGCGCTGGGCATGGTGCTAGCAGCCCGTTTTTCAGCCGAACGCGGGCTGATGCCGCGCGCCAGCGCCGAACACGTGGCCAGCCACCTTGCCAAGCTTGGCATGGCGAGCGAAATTTCCGCGCTGGGCCTCAACTGCGATGGCGCCGCGCTGACCGCGCATATGCTGCACGACAAGAAGATGGACGCCGGCACCCTGCCCTTCGTGCTGATGAAGGGCATCGGCGAGGCATTTCTGGCCAAGGATGTGGCGCTCGATGACGTCGCCCATTTCCTTGATGGGCAACTGGCCGGCTGAACCCGGTCTAGCCGAACAGGGCGATCGACTGCATCCCCACGGCCACCGCCGTGCCATCGGCATTCCAGATCGCCATGTCCTGGCTCGAACAGCCTTTTTCGGCATAGTTCCCGGCCGAGCGCAGCAGCCACCAGCCATCGCGCGATTGTGGCAGCGGGGTCAGCAGGTTGACCAGCCAGGTCATCGAACTGATCGGGGCAGCGCTGTCCATCATGAACAGCACGCCCGGCGGCAGGGCATCGGCGCAGAGCATCAGCTCGACCATCGGATCAAGCCCCTCGCGGTCCTTCAACTGCACCCACCAATCGATCTCGGGTTCGGCCTGATCGCTGCGCGGCACGCCGAAGCGGCGGTTGAAATGCCCGGCAAAGCCCGGCCCGCGCCCTTCGGGCAAGGGCTTGGCCTGATCGACCGGAATGATCCGCGCGGGCATCGGCACCTCGTGCAGGTGCAGGCTGCTTTCCACCGGCCCCATGAACACGAAGGTCGCCGTCAGGCCAACCCCGCCTTCGCTGGTCACCTCAGCGCTGATCCAGCTGGCGTTGCGCCCACGCCGCAGCACCTTGGCGCGCACTTCCACTTCGCCTGAAAGCGGCCCGACAAAGCTGACCTGGGCCGAACGCAGCGGCGGCAGATCGGGGGCAAGGCCGCGCGCCGCCTCCAGCGCCAGAGCCGCGGAAAAGCCGCCATAGCTGGTCCGCCCTTGCTTCCAGTCCTCGGGAATTTCGGCGGTGAAACCGCCATCGATGCGGCGGATGTTCGAAAGGGTGTCAGGCAGGCTCATCCCCGTTCCATTGACGTAAACGGAAACGAGGTCAACACTGGTTGCACTATGCAATTCATCGACCTCTCGATCCCGATCACCACCAAGGTGATTTCCGACCCGCCGGTGATGCTGCCGCAGATCAGCTACAGCGCGCATGACACCACCTGGAGCCAGATCGCGCTGTTCTTTCCGGGGCTGACCCAGGACGACCTGCCCGATGGCGAAGGCTGGGCGGTCGAAACGCTGACACTGTCGACCCACAACGGCACCCACATGGACGCGCCGTGGCACTACCATTCGACCACCGACAGCGGCGCACGCCCGGCCCCGACGATCGACGAAGCTCCGCTCGACCGCTTCTTCCGCCCCGGCGTAAAGCTCGATTTTTCGCATCTCCCCCACGGCCACGTGGTCAGCGCCGCCGAGGTCGAGGCTGAACTGGCGCGGATCGGGCATGGCCTCCAACCGCTCGACATCGTGCTGGTGCAATCGGGCGCGATCTATGGGACTGACAATTTCACCGATCAGGGCGTCGGCCTAGGCGCCGAGGCGACCTTGTGGCTGACCGAGCGCGGGGTCGAAGTGGTTGGCACCGATGCCTGGTCGTGGGATGCACCGTTCAGCCACACCGCGCGCAAATGGGCCGAAACGCGCGATCCCTCGATCATCTGGGAAGGCCACAAGGCCGGCCGCATCCGTCCCTACTGGCAGATCGAAAAGCTTGCGAACCTCGCAGCCCTGCCCACCCACGGCTTTACGCTGAGCTGCTTCCCGGTGAAGATCGAGGGCGCCAGCGCCGGTTGGATCCGCGCCGTGGCGCTGGTGGGCTAACGCTTGGCGCCAAGCGTGCGGTCAAGGAAGCGCAGTGCGCGGGCCTTGAGGGTCAGCTTGGTCATATCCGCGCCAAGGCTGGGCGCGCCCATCGGATAGAAGTGCCCGAAGCCCGGCATCCACGCCGTTTCGGTCTTCACGCCGGCACCGCCCAGCATCGCGAGCAAGACGCGCGTGCCCTGCTGCACGCCTTCCAGATCGTTCTGCCCCATGAAGAACAGCCCCGGCGCCATGCCGGCCTTGGCGGTCTTGCGCAGGTCGAACGGGCCCATCCCGCCCGAGAGCGACATCACCGCCTGGACCGGCTCACCCATGCCATAGGCAACATTGACCGCCGCCATCCCGCCAGCAGAAAAGCCGCCGATCGCGATCCGGTCGGGATCGATGCCCAGCTGGGCGGCATGACCGCGCGCAAACTTCACCGCCGAGGCCAGATCATCCGATGCCGCCAACACAGTATTCCAGAGCTGTTCGCGGCTCTGATCGTCAAGCAGCGGCAAGCCCATCCGCCCCCGCACAACATCGATCCGCGCGGTTGCGACCGGATCCTTGAGCATGGCCTTGGGCAACAAGGTGGCCGGATCGAGCCCGGCGGGCAGCGCCGGATCTTCGGGCACCAGCCGGTATTCGATCGACAGGCAGACATAACCGGCGGCAGCAAAGGCGCGGCAATAGTCGCCCATCGCCGAATCCGAAGCGCCATCTTCCTCGAACCGCGCCGTGCCCTTGGTGCCGCGGTGGAATGCGCCGCCAAACGCCAGCACCACGGCTGGCCGCGCCGCCGCCGGCTTGCCATCGGCAAGCGGGCGATAGAGATCGAACTTCAGATCGCGGGGATGCGGCTTGGCCGAACTGGCCCCGACGATCCCCTGACCATAGACCAGATCCGACTGCACCGAGACGCCATAGGCATCGCCCACCAGATCCTCGGCCCGCGCCGGGGCCGCCGCGCACAGCGCCAGCGACAATGCCGCTCCCACGGCGGTCCAATAGTTGGTCATGCTGCCCCTCCCCGGCAAATGTCCGCGCGCCTTACTCCAGTTCGAGAATGATCGCATCCACGGCCAGGCTGTCGCCCGCCTTGGCATTGACCTTCTTGACCGTGGCGGCCTTTTCGGCGCGCAGGATGTTTTCCATCTTCATCGCTTCAACCACCGCCAGCGGCTGGCCGGCTTCGACCTTGTCGCCTTCGGCCACGTTGAGCGAAACCAGCAGACCCGGCATCGGGCAGATCAGGAACCGCGAAAGATCCGGCGGAACCTTTTCGATCATGTGCTGGGTATAGCCCGCGATCCGCGCAGGCAGGATCTGGACGTTGTGAATCGCGCCGCGCGTGGTCATCTTGAGACCCATGCGGGTCGGCTCGACCTTCACGCCGTAAACCTCGTCCCCGATCTCGGCTTCGACCAGGCGGTCACCCGGCGTGTATTCCAGCGCCAGATCGACCACTTCGCCGTCAACCGTGATGTCTTCATCCAGGCTGACCGCGAACGTCTTGTCGCCGACCTTGACCGACCAGTCGTAGGGCGGCTCGAGTTCGCCATCGAGCTGGCCATCGATCTGGCGCGCGCGATCGGCCCGCGCGGTGGCGATAAAGCCCGCGATCGCGGCAAGGTTCGCCTTCACTTCGTCCGAGGCGGCAGCCCCGGTAAAGCCTTCGGGATATTCCTCGACAATGAAGCCCGTGGTCAGCTCGCCCGAGCGGAAGCGCGGGTGCTGCATGATCGCGGAGACGAAATCGATGTTGTGGCCCAGCCCTTCGATCTCGAACGCGTCGAGCGCGGCAATCTGAAGGTCAGCGGCTTCGTCGCGGGTTTCACCCCAGGTGATCAGCTTGGCGATCATCGGGTCATAGAACATCGAGACTTCGCCGCCTTC
>CALKVF010000048.1 GCA_937996535.1 uncultured Novosphingobium sp.
AGCGTCTGTCGATGCCGCTCGAAAAGGTCCGCAAGGTGATGAAGATCGCCAAGGAGCCGATCAGTCTCGAAACGCCGATCGGCGACGAGGAAGATTCGCACCTCGGCGATTTCATCGAGGACAAGAACGCGATCATCCCGGTCGACGCGGCAATTCAGGCTAACCTCAAGGAAACGGTCACCCGCGTCCTCGCCAGCCTGACCCCGCGCGAAGAACGCGTGCTGCGCATGCGCTTTGGCATCGGCATGAACACCGATCACACGCTGGAGGAAGTGGGCCAGCAATTCTCGGTGACGCGCGAACGCATCCGTCAGATCGAAGCCAAGGCGCTGAGGAAGCTCAAGCACCCGAGCCGGTCGCGCAAGATGCGCTCGTTCCTCGACCAGTAAGCGAAAAGACCCCGGCAACCCCGGGGTCTTTTTCTGTCAGCATCACTTACAATTGGCACTTTCCCTACGGAATTTGCCCTCGGCGCTGGCAATGCGAGAGAGTCCCGCCTAAGGGGTGCGCGAGCGAATCTCCAAGCGGACGGGCCCAATCACAGCCATGCGCATTGCCATTGCCTCCGACCACGCCGCCGTCGATCTCAAGGCGGCCTTGCGCGAATACCTCATCGGCCTCGGCCATGAAGTTGCCGACCTTGGCCCGGAAACGGCTGACCGGGTCGACTATCCTGACTATGGCTATGCCCTCGCCGAAGTCGTTGCCGATGGCACGGCCCAATTCGGCGTGGCGCTGTGCGGTTCGGGGATCGGCATTTCGATCGCGGTCAATCGCCATCCCGCACTGCGCTGCGCGCTGGTGTCCGAGCCACTGTCGGCGGCCCTTGCCCGCGAGCACAACAACGCCAACGCCATCGCCATGGGCGCCCGCCTGACCGGCGAGGACATGGCCAAGGCCTGCCTCGATGCCTTCCTAGCCGTTGAATTCGGCGGCGGACGTCACGCCGGCCGGGTCGACAAGCTTTCCAATCCCCCCCATCTTTCAGGAGCCACTGCATGACCGCGACCACCGACACTCTGCCGGAAGTCCGGTCGAAAGGCTTCTTCACCGCGCATCTCGGGGAAACCGATCCCGAAGTCTTCGCTGCGATCACCAGTGAACTGGGCCGCCAGCAGCACAAGATCGAACTGATCGCGAGCGAGAACATCGCCAGCCGTGCGGTGCTGGAAGCAACCGGCTCGGTCTTCACCAACAAGTATGCCGAAGGCTATCCGGGCAAGCGCTACTACGGCGGCTGCGAATATGCCGACGTGGTCGAAAACCTCGCGATCGAGCGCGCCAAGGCGCTGTTCGGCTGCCAGTTCGCCAATGTTCAGCCCAATTCGGGCAGCCAGATGAACCAGGCCGTGTTCCTCGCCCTGCTCAACCCGGGCGATACCTTCATGGGGCTCGACCTCAATTCGGGCGGCCACCTCACCCACGGCAGCCCCGTGAACATGAGCGGCAAGTGGTTCAACCCGGTGGCCTACGGCGTGCGCAAGGACGACGAACAGCTCGACATGGAACAGGTCGAACGCCTGGCCCATGAGCAAAAGCCCAAGCTGATCATCGCCGGCGGCACCGCCTATTCGCGGGTGTGGGACTTCAAGAAGTTCCGCGAGATCGCCGATGCCGTGGGCGCGACCCTGCTGGTCGATATGTCGCACTTCTCGGGTCTGGTGGCGGGCGGCGCGCACCCCTCGCCCTTCCCCCACGCCCACGTGGTCACCACCACCACGCACAAGTCGCTGCGCGGTCCGCGCTCGGGCGTGATCCTCACCAACGACGAGGATCTGGCCAAGAAGTTCAACACCGCGGTGTTCCCCGGCCTTCAGGGCGGCCCGCTGGTCCACGTGATCGCCGCCAAGGCGGTTGCCTTTGGCGAAGCTCTGCGTCCCGAATTCAAGGCCTATGCCGCGCAGATCGTGGCCAATGCCCGCGCGCTCGCCGCAAGCCTGGCCGACAATGGCCTGCGCATCGTTTCGGGCGGCACCGACAACCACCTGATGCTGGTGGACCTGACTCCCAAGGACGTGACCGGCAAGGCCGCAGAAAAGGGCCTCGATCGCGCCTATCTGACCTGCAACAAGAACGGCATCCCCTATGACAGCCGCTCGCCGTTCGTCACCTCGGGCATCCGCCTTGGCACCCCGGCCGGCACCACCCGCGGCTTCCGCGAGGACGAGTTCCGGGCAATCGGCCAGCTGATCGCCGAAGTGGTTGACGGTCTTTCGCGCAATGGCGAAGAAGGCGACGGCCAGGTCGAAGCCCGCGTTCGCGCCCGCGTCGAAGAACTCTGCGCCCGGTTCCCGATCTACCCGGAGGTGTAAGCCATGTCCGATCAAGGCCCCGCCAGCGACCTCTTGAACGATGCCAAGGACGAAATCGTCGGCATGGCCAAGCAGGGCATGAAGCACCCCTCGACCGCCCCGGTGCTGACCGGCGCGGCGATCGGCGGGGTGGCCGGCCTGCTGCTGCCGCTGGTGTCGATCCCGCTCGGCGCGGTGGTCGGTGCAGGCTTCACGCTCTACAAGCGTCTGCGCCCCTGAATGCGCTGTCCGTTCTGCGCTCATGATGACAGCCAGGTAAAGGATTCGCGGCCCACCGAGGACAACACCGCGATCCGCCGCCGGCGGCAATGCGACGGCTGCGGCGCACGCTTCACCACGTTCGAGCGGGTGCAGCTGCGCGAAATCTCGGTCGTCAAAAGCGGCGGTGCAGATGGCGAAGTCCGCCGCGAGCCGTTTGACCGCGCCAAGATCGAACAATCGCTGGCGCTGGCCTGCCGCAAGCGCGGGATCGCGCAGGAACGGCTCGACCAGCTGGTTTCCGGCGTGCAGCGCCGGATCGAGACGATGGGCGAAAGCGAAGTCCCGTCCAAGGCGATCGGCGAAATGGTGATGGACGGCCTGCGCCAGCTCGACAGCGTGGCCTATATCCGCTTCGCCAGCGTCTATCGCGACTTTACCGAAGCCAAGGACTTCGAGGATTTCGCCGGGTCGGTGCGCGATGTCGGGAAGTCCTGAGGCTCCCCTGCTGGCCGATCGCCGTCCCGTTGTCGTGCTGGTCCGGCCGCAGCTGGGCGAGAACATCGGCAAGGCGGCACGCGCCATGCTCAATTTCGGGCTGGTGGAACTGCGCCTCGTGACCCCGCGCGATGGCTGGCCCAATCCCAGCGCCGGGCCGGCCGCGGCCGGGGCCGACGAAGTGCTTGAAGGCGCGGCGGTGTTCGAAAGCCTGGCCGAAGCGGTTGCCGATTGCGCCCATGTCTATGCCACCACCGTGCGCAAGCGCGGCGTGACCAAGCCGGTCGTGACGCCCGAGGAAGCCGCCCGCGCGATCCACAGCGATACCGGGCGTTCGGCGCTGGTCTTCGGGCCGGAACGCTCGGGCCTTGAGACCGAGGACGTGGCGCTGGCCCGCGCGATCGTCACCGTGCCGATCAATCCTGAATTCGCCTCGCTCAATCTCGCTCAGGCGGTGATCCTGTGCGCCTATGAATGGTCGAAACAGGAAACGCTCGCCCAGCCGACGGTCGAAGACCTGCTTCCCCCGGCCCCGCAGGAAGAACTGGAAGGCATGATCGGCCAGCTCGAAGCCATGCTGGTGTCGCGCAATTACTTCTTCCCGCCGGCGCGCGCCGAGGCCACCCGCCTGACCTTGCGCAACATGCTGACCAAGCCGGGCTGGAACCATCTGGAAGTGCGCACGATGCGCGGTGTGCTCTCGACCATCGAAAAGCGCGATCCACAGGCGTGATCGCCTAAAGCTTGATGGCCCAAAGCTTGACTTTCGGGTGATTCCCGGCCAAGGGCGCCCCTTCGCAATTGACCCTGCACTCCGGTGAAGCAGTGGTCGCATTCCGTTTTTGGCGGAATGGTGCGGTTCCGGACCAGTAGGCGGGCGGTTGTCGTCCACCATGCAAATTGAAAGGTCGATGCGCCATGTCGAAGCGCAATTCGTCGAAGTACAAGATTGATCGCCGCATGGGCGAAAACATCTGGGGCCGTCCCAAGAGCTCGGTTAACCGCCGCAGCTACGGCCCCGGTCAGCACGGTCAGCGCCGTAAGGGCAAGCTGTCTGACTTCGGTATCCAGCTGCGCGCCAAGCAGAAGCTCAAGGGCTACTACGGCGACGTGACCGAAAAGCAGTTCAAGCGCACCTACCAGGAAGCGTCGAAGATGAAGGGCGACACCGGTCAGAACCTGATCGGCCTGCTCGAACAGCGTCTCGACATGGTCGTATACCGCGCCAAGTTCGCGCCGACCATCTTCTCGGCTCGCCAGATCGTTTCGCACGGCCACATCTATGTGAACGGCGTGAAGTGCAACATCGCCAGCCGCCGCGTGCGTCCGGGCGACGTGATTTCGCTGGGCAGCAAGGCCAAGGAAATGGCCCTCATCGCCGAAGCGCTGACCCTGCCGGAACGCGAAGTGCCTGACTATGTTGCCTCGGAAGGCGACAAGGTCACCTTCGTCCGCGTCCCCACGCTCGACGAAGTGCCCTATCCGGTGAAGATGGAACCGAACCTGGTCGTCGAATTCTATTCGCGCTGATCCGGTTCCCACCGACAGAACACGAAAGGGCGGTCCCGGTGGGGCCGCCCTTTTCGATTCAAGGCTTGAGGTAACTTGCCCTGAAATTGGCCGCGAAGGCGGCAAAGCTGCCCGCCGCGATCGCTTCGCGCATTCCGGCCATCAGTTGCTGGTAGAAGGTGAGGTTGTGCTCGGTCAGCAGCATCGCGCCGAGGATTTCGCCGGCCTTGTGCAGATGATGGAGATAGGCGAGGCTGTATTTGGTGCAGGCATCGCAGGGGCAGCGCTCGTCCAACGGGGCGCTGTCTTCGGCGTGCTTGGCATTGCGCAGGTTGACCGGGCCCTGCCAGGTAAAGCCCTGCCCGTTGCGGCCCGAGCGGCTGGGCAGCACGCAATCGAACATATCGACGCCACGCTCGACCGCGCCGACCAGATCGTCGGGCTTACCCACCCCCATCAGATAGCGCGGGCGATCGGCCGGCAGCATGTCGGGCGCGAAATCGAGCGTGGCGAACATCGCCTCCTGCCCCTCGCCCACGGCCAGTCCGCCGATCGCATAGCCATCGAAGCCGATCTCGCGCAGCGCCTCGGCGCTTTCGCGGCGCAGGGCTTCGTCGAGCGCGCCCTGCTGGATGCCGAACAGCGCCGCCCCAGCCGCGTGTTCCTCGCCGCTATCAAACCCGTCGCGGCTGCGCATGGCCCAACGCATCGACATTCGCATCGATTGGGCGATCACCTCGCGCGGGGCATCGGCGCGCGGGCATTCGTCAAAGGCCATGACGATATCGCTGCCGAGCAGGCGCTGGATCTCCATCGAACGTTCGGGCGTGAGCAGGTGCCGCGAACCATCGAGGTGGCTCTTGAAGGTTACGCCTTCTTCGGTGATCTTGCGCAGGTCCGACAGGCTCATCACCTGATAGCCGCCGCTGTCGGTCAGGATCGGGCGATCCCAGTTCATGAACTTGTGCAGCCCGCCGAGCCGCGCCACGCGTTCCGCGCCCGGCCGCAGCATCAGGTGATAGGTATTGCCCAGCAGGATATCCGCGCCGGTTGCCCGCACCGTTTCGGGCTTCATCGCCTTGACCGTGGCTGCCGTGCCCACCGGCATGAAGGCCGGGGTGCGGATTTCGCCGCGCTGCATCGCAATCGTGCCGGTGCGCGCCTTGCCATCGGTGGCGTGGATCTGGAAAGAGAAGCGGGTCATCGCCTGCGCCCTAGCCGATCGCACGGTTCACGCAAACCGCCTTTGCCGCTATAGCCGTAGGACTGCGTAGCCCCGACAAGGGTGGATTTTACGCGGCCCTGCCACTGCCCGCGCCATGCGGCACCTAGGATCGAGGACGAACCACGTGATTGGCAAGCTGTTGGCAGGATGCGCGGCTTTGGCGCTGTGCCCGGCTGCCGCCCATGCGCAGAATGCGCCGATCGACGTTGCAGGGGCGATCACGCTCGATCTTGCCAGCGCGGTGGCGGGCGATGGCGACAAGCGGCTGCGCGCGCTGACCAACCTTGATCTCACCGCCGACGCCGATCTGGACGCCGTGCTGGGCTGGCAGGGCGGCAAGGCCCATGTCTATGTGCTCGACAATCGCGGCGCGCGACCCAACGATGCAGCGGAGACACTGCAAGGGGTCGACAATATCGAGGTTGCCCATGCCGGGCTGCGGCTGTTCGAAGCCTGGATCGAGCAAGACATCGGCCCTGCTACGACACTGCGCGCCGGGCTCTATGACCTTAACAGCGAATTCTACACCAACCCTGCCGCCGGCCTCCTGATCGCCCCGCCCTTCGGGATCGGATCGGAACTGGCGGCGACCGGTCCCAACGGCCCCTCGATCTTCCCGTCGAGCGCGCTGGCCCTGCGGCTGCGCACTGCTCTGGCCGGCAACAAGGGCTATGCCCAGGTCGCCGCGGTCAATGCCCGGGCGAGCACGCTGGGTGACAGCACCGGGGTCGATTTCAGCTTTCGCGAAGGCTTGCTGCTGATCGGGGAAGCCGGAATCAGCCAGGGACCGCTGCGCGGCTCGATCGGGCTGTGGCATTACACCCGCCCGCGCGCTGACCTGTTTGAAACCGACGCCGCGGGCAATCCGCAGCGCCGCGCCTCGCAAGGCGCCTACGCAGTGATCGAAGGCGATCTGCTGCGCGAAGACACGCGCCAGCTTACCGCCTTTGTCCGCGCCGGCCTGTCCGATCCGCACACCGGCCCGTTCACCGGCGGCGTGCAGACCGGCCTGACGTTGCAGCCCGATCTGCAATGGATCCGCCATCCCGGCGGCAAGGCGGCCGCAGAGGACAGCGCCATCGCCACGCTGCGCATCGTTTACGCGTTCTAGGCGATCGAGGCGGCCACGGCGGCGCTGAGTTCCGCCGACAGCTCTGCCCACAGCGCGGCCTCCTCGTCGCCGCGCGCCGCGCGCGCCAGAACATCAGCCGCCGCGCCAAGCAGCCCGGCATACCATTCCCCCGGCACGTGCAGGGTATCGGCATGGTGAGGCGCGGAGGTCTGCAGGATAATTTCCACTTCGCTGCGGCGCTCGCACCAGGTCATCAGGCAATAGAGCGCATTGTCGACCATTTCCGCGCCAAGCCGCGCCGGATCGTGCGGAGCATGATGCGCAAAGCTGGCCTCCGCGGCCGGAAAGCGGCGGAAAAATTCGGCCATGACCAGGGGCGTCACATCCCCCAGCCGTTCAGCCGCGTGTTCCAGAGCGGCCTCTACCCGCTCCTGCCGCGCATCACCCATCCCATCCTCACGCTAACCCACCGTGCAGGCTGGCAGGGCAATGGCGGCCGCGCCTTGACCCACATCAAGCCGGATCGGGCAGCCAGTTGCCGTGGAACCCCGGCGGGATGCGGTGCGGGATGTGGATGCTGGCCACCGGCGGCGCGGCAATGTCCATCGCATCAAGGATCACCAGGTCGGTCGTCTCGCTGGCGCGGTCGATGACATAGCCCATCACCCAGCCATCGCCTTCCGCAGCATCCGCGCTGCGCGGCACGAACACGAATTCCCCGGGAACGCGGCCCGGGCCGAAATCATGCTGGCTGCGCGCGCCGGTGGCCAGATCATAGCGATAGATCGGCGTTGCGCCGACGAACCCCGGATCGCCGCTTTCGGGCAGGCCCAGCGACCAGGCATAGCGATAGGACTGGCCGAAGAACCGCTCGTCCGGACGGTGGAACTCCTGCGGCGCGCGGTCGATCGTCTTGCGCGTTACGCAGCGGGCAGCCGGATCGATAACCCACCGCTCCATCCCCAGCGCCTGCCCATCGGGGCCATCGGCCGCGCCATCGAACATCGTCGCATGGACCGAGGCATCGACCACGACCGTGCCATCGGACGCGTCATAACTGTTGGCGACATGGAAGACATAGCACGGATCGATCTCGCACCAGATAATGTCTGCCGCTGTGCCCGCGCGCGGCAGCAGGCCGATCCGGGCCTTGTGCTCGGCATTCCAGGCATAGGGGAACTGCGCGCCGCCGATCAGCGCCTTCATCGAAAAGGTCACCGGCAGATCGAACACCAGCACATAGCGCGCGGTCAGCGTGCATTCGTGGATCGAGGGGCCATGCTCGACCGGGATCGGCTCCTCGCGCACCACGCGGCCCTCGGGTGAGACGACGACGTGCCACACGGTGTCCTGGGTCATCCCGTCATAGGTAATTGCGTGCAGCTCGCCGGTCAGCGGATCGCAGTGCGGGTGCGCCGAAAACGGCCCCGTCAGCGTCCCGCCGAAATCGGTGTAGGTGCGGGTTTCCAGCTCGTCGGTGAGTTCGGCCGGGAACGAGCCCGCCTCGACAATCGCCAGCGTCTTGCCGGCGTGCTGGATCACGTTGGTGTTGATCAGATCGCGCCGCCCCCGGCGCGGTCCGGGCGCGGCGGGCGGGCCGCCCTTGCCGGCCAGATCCTGCGAGCGGATGTAGCGATTGCGATACCACAGCGCCTTGCCGCCCTCGATCCGCACGCCGTGGACCATGCCATCGCCGATAAACCAGTGGTGGCCGCGCGGATCGGGCACGAACGGATTGGGGCCGATGCGGACATAGCGGCCCGACAGCGCCGCCGGAATTGTGCCGGTTACCTTGAGGTCGGTGATCGTGCGTTCATCATGGATCGGCGCGTGCAGCCCGGTCAGGAACGGATGCGCGCGGGCGCGGTCTTGCCGCGCGCGGTTGAACGCGGCGAGGCTGGTCACCGCCTTGGTCACCACGCCGCGGATCACGGTTTCGACATTGCTTGCCATGACGGGACTCTCCCTTTAATGTTTATGGCGTAAACATATCAGTAATGGTAACAGTGTCAACATCACCCGAAACCGCCCGCACCTATCACCACGGCGACCTGCGCAGCGCGCTGGTTGACGCCGGGCTCCATGCGCTAAAAACTACCGAAATCGGCGAACTTTCGCTGCGCCAACTGGCCCGCGCGGCCGGGGTTTCGGCCACCGCGGTCTATCGCCACTTCCCTGACAAGCGTGCGCTCTTGGCGGCCCTTGCCGATGCCGGGATCGAGCAACTGGCCAAGGCCCAGCAGATCGCCGCCGCCGCGGCGCCCGCTGAGCAGGGCTTTGCCGCCACAGGCCGCGCCTACGTCCGCTTTGCACTGGCCAACCCGGCGCTGTTCCGGCTGATCTTCGTCTATGCCTGCCCCGATGGCCCGACCGTGTTCGGCAATTCGCTCGCCGCGCGGATGCTGCAGGACTATGCCGCCGCCCTCGCCCCCGATCCGGCCGAAGCGCAGCGCATGATCGTTCAGGCCTGGGCGCTGGTCCACGGCCTCGCGATGCTGATGCTCGACGGCCAGCTCCCCGCCGATGACAGTCTGATCGACCGGATCATCGACACCCGCACGCTGTTTGCGCGCTAGGGCAGCAGCAGGCTCGAATCCCCGTAGCTGTAGAACCGGTAACCTTCGCGGATCGCGTGGGCATAAACCGCCTGCATCCGCTCCAGCCCCATCAGCGACGACACCAGCATGAACAGCGTCGATTTGGGCAGGTGGAAATTGGTCATCAGCCCGTCGATCGCCTTGAAGCGGTAGCCCGGCGTGATGAAGATCGCGGTGTCGCCTTCAAAGGGCTGGATCACGCCGTCATCGCCGGTCGCGCTTTCGAGCAGGCGCAGGCTGGTCGTGCCGACCGCAATTACCCGCCCGCCCGCGGCGCGCGCGGCGTTGAGCCGGGCGGCGGTGGCGGCGTCGATCACGCCCCATTCGGCGTGCATCCGGTGTTCGGCAGTGTCATCGACCTTAACCGGCAGGAACGTGCCCGCCCCGACGTGCAGGGTGAGTGTTTCGTGGCCGATGCCAGCCTCGGCCAGCGCAGCCATCAGCGGCGCGGTGAAGTGCAGCGCCGCGGTGGGCGCGGCAACCGCGCCTTCCTTGGCCGCGAACATCGTCTGGTAATCGACCTTGTCCTCGGCATCGGTCGCCCGCTTGCCGGCGATATAGGGCGGCAGCGGCATCTGCCCCGCGCGCTCGAGCAGCACTTCAACCGGCTCGTCCCCTTCGAACGCCAAGGTCCAGCTGCCATCGTCGGCACGGTCCTGTGCCAGCGCGGTGACGCCGGCGGGAAATTCGATCCGGTCCCCTTCGCGCAGCCGCTTGGCATTGCGCACGAAGGCCTCCCAGCGGCGCAGGTCGATCCGCTTGTGCAGGGTCGCCCCGATTTTCGCCTCACCGCGCCGGCCTTCGAGCTGGGCCGGGATCACGCGGGTATCGTTGAACACCAGCACATCGCCGCGGCGCAGCTGGCCGGGCAGGTCGCGCACGGTCAGGTCGGCAAAGTCCCCCGCGCCGGGCACCACCAGCAGCCGCGCCGAATCGCGCGGGCGCGCCGGGCGCAGCGCGATGTTTTCTGACGGGAGGTCGAAATCGAACAGGTCAACACGCATGACCCGCCCCTAACGGCTTGGCGCGATCAATTCGACTTCGAATTGTTAAGCATGTCCGCCGTGATCGCTCCCTGCGGCGCGGCGGCAGCAGGTGCCGCCGGACGCGGCTTGCCTTCCGAGAGCAGCGAGGCCTGGACGATCTTGGTCGGGTTCGCGGGCGGTTCGCCGCGGGTGATCGCGTCAACCGCGTCCATTCCGGCGATCACGCGGCCGAAATTGGTATAGCGGTGATCAAGCGCGAAGCGCGGGTAGAACACGATGAAGAACTGGCTGTTGGCCGAATCCGGCTGATCGGTGCGGGCCATCGACACCGTCCCGCGCACGTGCGGCATGGCGTTGAATTCAGCCTTGAGATCGGGGAGCTGCGAGCCGCCCTGCCCGGTGCCCGTGGGATCGCCGGTCTGCGCCATGAAGCCATCGATCACGCGGTGGAAGATCACCCCGTTGTAGAAGCCCTGGGCCGTCAGCGTCTTGATCCGTTCGACGTGCGCCGGCGCCCAGGCCGGCATCAGGCGGATCAGCACGCGCCCGCCATTCGACAGGTCGAGCGCGAGGATGTTTTCGGCATCGTGGGTCGGATCGGCATCGACCAGCGCGCTGAGCGGGGCCGGCGCCGGAGCAACCGGGGCCTTGTCCTTGGCAAGCGCAGGAGTGGCAGCCAGCATCAGGCCGAGGGCAATGGAAACAAACGAACGACGGTTCATGCGATGCGATCTCGAAACTGGCAGGGACTGTATGCGAGGCGGGATAGCCGCCCGACGCTGTCGTGGCAATGAACGGGAAACAAAAGTCCCCCGGTGCTTGAGGCGGGCCTAGTAGTCCCCCAGCGTGCCGGTCTGGGCGATCCGTTCAAGCACGTCATCGCGCACCGCCGGGCTGACGAAGCGGTGGATCTCGCCGCCGAACATGGCGATTTCCTTGACCAGCTTAGAAGCGATCGGCTGAAGGCTGACATCGGCCATCAGGAACACCGTCTCGATCTTGGGGTTGAGCTGCTGGTTCATCCCCGCCATCTGATATTCGTATTCGAAGTCAGCCACGGCGCGCAGGCCGCGCACGATCACGTTGGCGCCCTGCTTTTCAGCAAACTTCATCAGCAGCGCGTTGAACCCGACCACCTCGACGTTAGCAATGCCGAGCGCCGCGACTTCACGCTCGACCATGGCAATGCGCTCTTCCGGGCTGAACAGCGGGTTCTTCGAGGGATTGGTGGTCACCCCGATGATCAGTTTGTCGACCAGCTTGGCCCCGCGCCGGATGATATCGGCATGGCCCAGCGTGATCGGATCGAACGTGCCCGGATAGACGCCGATGCGTGTCGCCATTTAGTGGTCCCTCTCCACGATGTAGCGCGCGATCGCGCGCAACAGGTCTGCTTCTTGCCCGTGCTGGGCGAGGTGTGCAATCGCCTGATCGACCAGCAGCGCAGCCTGTTCGCGCGCGCGCTCGGCCCCAAGCAGCGAAACAAAGGTTGCCTTGCCGGCCGCCGCGTCCTTGCGCAGGGCCTTGCCGGCCTTGTCCTCGTCGCCATCGTGATCGAGCAGATCATCCACGATCTGGAACGCGAGGCCAATATCGCGGGCATAGCCGCGCAGGTGCGTGCGCCCCTCGGGCGCGACATGGCCGAGGATCGCCCCCATTTCGACCGCCGCGCCCAGCAGGGCCCCAGTCTTGAGCTGTTGCAGGCGGGTGACCGTCGGCAGATCGAAGCTGGTGGTTTCGGCCGCCATGTCCATCGCCTGCCCGCCGACCATGCCGCCCGCGCCAGAGGCCAGCGCGAGGACATGGACCAGCTCGGCCCGGACAAAGGGATCGCCGAAGTTGGCCGGATCGGCGAGCAATTCAAACGCCAGCGCCTGCAGGGCATCGCCCACCAGCACCGCAGCGGCTTCGCCATAGGCCTTGTGCACGCTGGGCTTGCCGTGGCGCATGGCATCATCGTCCATGCAGGGCAGATCATCGTGGACCAGCGAATAGGCGTGGACCGCCTCGATCGCGAGCGCGGCGCGCAGCGCGTGGCCGCGATCGACCCCGTGGAGCTGCGCGGTGGCAACGAGCAGCAGCGGACGCAGCCGCTTGCCGCCGCCGATCACCGCATGGCGCATTGCCTCTACCAGCGGAGCGCGGGCATCGCGCGGCAGGGGGAGCAGCGCATCGAACCCGCCATCAACCTCATGCGCGATCTGCTTGAGGGCATCGGCCAGCAGCCCGCTCCGCCCCATGGCTCAGCGTCCGGTTTCGGGGTCGAACGGCTGGGTCGCGGTGGCTTCGCCGCCCGGCCCGGCAACGATCCGTTCGATCCGCGCGCTGGCCGCATCAAGCCGCGCCTGGCAGTGCCCGCGCAGCGCCTCGCCGCGTTCATACAGCGTGATCGACATGTCGAGCGGCACTTCACCGCTTTCCAGCTTGCGCACGATATCTTCGAGCGCACGCAGCGCATCTTCAAAGCTCATCGCGGCGAAATCGGGGGCAGCCTCGGTCATCCGGCCAGCATTGACCGCGCACGGCGCACCGGTCAAGCTGCGAGCAAACGGGAGAGGCAAAATGTTCATCGGTCACTGGGCCCCGGCCCTTGCTGTTGCCGCGCGGCGCAAGACGCCCGGGATCGCCACGCTGTTCATCGCCGGCCAGCTGATCGACTGGGCCTTTTTCGCGCTGGTGCTGCTGGGGGTGGAACATCTGCGCTTTTCCCCGGGGATCAGCGCGATGAACCCGATGGACCTCTATTCGATGCCCTATACCCACAGCCTGTTGGGGAGCATCGGCTTTGCCGCCGCCTTTGCCGCGCTGGTCTGGCTGGCCACGCGCGAGCGCGGCGCCGCGCTGGCGGCGGGCGGCGTGGTGCTGTCGCACTGGGGGCTCGACCTGCTGGTCCACGTGCCCGATCTCACGCTGGCCGGCAGCCCGCCCAAGCTGGGCCTTGGGCTGTGGAACCATCCGGCGCTCGAAATGCCGCTGGAACTGGGGATCACCTTCGGCGCGCTGTGGCTCTATGTCGCGGAAAAACGGCCCGCCCTGCCCCGCGCTCTGGTGCTCGCCGCGGTGCTGCTGGCGCTTCAGGCGATCAACTGGTTCGGCCCGGTCGAAGCCGAAGTGACCGCGGGAACCAGCCTGCTGGCCTTCTTCGCCTATGCCGTGGCCACGCTGGCTGCATGGTGGATGGGGAAAAGCGCGCGCGAATCCGCCTGAACGCACTAGCGAGACTCGGGGAGGATCGCTAAGGCCCGCGAATGGCCAAAATCACTCCCGATGTTGTCGCCGCCCACGGGCTGTCCGAGGAAGAATACGCGCGAGTGCTTCACGCACTGGGCCGCGAGCCGAACCTGGTTGAACTGGGCATCTTCTCGGTGATGTGGTCCGAGCATTGCTCGTACAAGTCGAGCCGCATTCACCTGAAGAAGCTGCCGACCGAGGCCCCCTGGGTGATCTGCGGCCCGGGCGAGAACGCCGGCGTGATCGACATCGGCGATGGTCAGGCCGCGATCTTCAAGATGGAGAGCCACAACCACCCGAGCTACATCGAGCCCTACCAGGGCGCGGCAACCGGGGTTGGCGGCATCCTGCGCGATGTGTTCACGATGGGCGCGCGTCCCGTTGCCAATATGAACGCGCTGCGGTTTGGCCGACCCGAGCATCCCAAGATGAAGAGCCTGGTCAAGGGCGTCGTCGCCGGGATCGGCGGCTATGGCAACTGCGTGGGCGTGCCCACCGTTGGCGGCGAAACCAACTTCCACAAGGCCTATGACGGCAACATCCTGGTCAACGCGATGACCGTGGGCGTCG
>CALKVF010000049.1 GCA_937996535.1 uncultured Novosphingobium sp.
GATGCGCGAGCAGAACTATGGCCGCATCCTGATGACCGCCAGTTCGACCGGGCTTTACGGCAACTTCGGCCAGGCCAACTATGGTGCGGCCAAGCTGGGCCTTGCCGGCTTCACCAAGACCCTTCACCTCGAAGGCGCCAAGAACAACATCCGCGTCAACACGCTCGCCCCGGTGGCCGGCACCCGCATGACCGAAGACCTCGGGATGCCCGAAGCCTTCTTCAACGCGCTGTCGCCTGAAAACGTCGCGCCGATGGTGCTCTATCTCGTCAGCGAAGACGCGCCGACAAACATGATCATCGGTGCGGGCGCAGGCGCCTATCACGCGGCCTATGTCACGATGACCCCAGGCGTTGCCCTGCCCAAGGCCGAGCGGACCCCCGAAGGGATCGCAGCGCACTGGGAACAGATCATCGATCGTGCCGGCGAAGTCGTGCCCCAGTCGGGCGGCGAACAGTCGGGCGCGGTGATGGCTGCGCTCGGCAAGATCGGCGGGCTCGACGCCTGATCGATCTGCCCCAAACGCGGGCAAGAACAGACATCAAGCAATTGATGTGATTTCGTTTTACACGAAAACCGCATGCTCCTCCCGGCATCCCACCGGGGGGAGTTTGCATTTATGCGCCGCTGCGCCCGCGGCCGCGGGATCAGTCCTCGACCAGCTTGAGCAAGCGGCGTTCGATCGGGAACAGCACGCCGGGCAATTCGTGCCCGCGCTTGAGCACCTGCCCGCCCTCGCCAAACAGGGTCCACATCCCCTGCTTGCCGCGCAGCGCAGGGCGCTTTTCGATCCGCGCCTGCGGATTTTCGGCTGCCCGGCGATAGGCGCTGAACACCGCGGCTTCCTTGCCGAAATCCATCGCATAGTCGCGCCATTGCCCGGCGGCGACCATCCGGCCGTAGAGATCGAGAATGCGGGTCAGTTCCTCGCGGTCAAACCCGACCTGGGCGATCTGCCCCGGGCTGAGCGGAAACGGAGTGACGACCGCGCTCAAGCGGTCTTCTTGCCCCTGGGCGTATGGCCATCGGGCTTGGCGGCGCGCTCATCAAGCAGTTCGGCCAGCCGCTTTTGCAGGATCTCGATCTCGCACTGAAGGATTTCGAGCTTCTGCGTGGCCGGATCGAAGCGTTCGGTGCACGGGGTGCCATAGGGCACGAATTCCCGGGTTTCCGGCTTCACTTCAACCGGCACGGGCTTGGCCGGGATACCCACCATGGTCGCGCCTTCGGCCACGTCCTTGGTCACCACGGCATTGGCGCCGATCCGCGCGCCCGCGCCGATCTGGAGCGGCCCGAGGATCGCTGCGCCAAGGCTGACGATCACCCCGTCACCCAGCGTCGGGTGGCGCTTGCCGCCCTGCCCGCTGGTGGGATTGGTCCCGCCCAGCGTCGAGCCCTGGTACATGGTGACATTATCGCCGATTTCGGCGGTTTCCCCGATCACCACGAACCCGTGGTCGATGAAGAAGTTCTTGCCGATGGTGGCACCCGGATGGATGTCGATCGAGGTCATGAAACGGCTGAAATGGTTGACCAGCCGCGCCAGGAAATAGAGCCGCGCCTTGAACAGGCGATGCGCGATCTTGTGAAAGCCGACCGCCCAGACACCGGGATAGAGCAGCACTTCCCAGCGCGATCGCGGCGCCGGATCGCGGGCCACGATGGAGTCTACATAGCTGAACAGGCGTCCTGGCATCGTATCTTCATTGTCCCATGCGCCGTGCGCTAAAGCAAGCGCGGTTCCTGCGGCCCCATCGTCTCTTCCAGTGCATCGCGCCAGATCGACAAGGTTGGCCCCTGCTTGCGCTCAAGGCTCAGTCGATCGATCGCGGAGACCAGCCGCTCGGCCCCAAGATGGGAACGCTCTGCCCGGGGCACAAGATAGGACACCGCATCATCGCCCAGCGGCAGGGCGCGCAGTTCGGCGTGGAGCATGATCAACTCGCCCAGCATGGCATCATCGGGCGCGCCGATTTCCAGGTGCAGCGCCGCACCCAGTCGCGAAGCAAGATCGGGCAGCGTGATCTTCCAGCCGCCCGTGGCCCCGCTGATCAGCAGCAGCGGCGTGGCGCTTTCCTGCGCGCGGTTCCAGCGGTGGAACAGTTCGGTCTCGTCGATCCGGTCGGCATCGTCGATCGCCACCCCGGCCCCGCCTTCGGCAAACCAGCGAGCGATCAGCGATTTTCCCGAACGCGGCGGCCCGGCAAGGATCGCGGTGCGAAACGGCCAGCCGGCCGCAGCGGCCATGGCGCCCAATGCCGCCTCGTTGGCATTGCCGACCACGATCCGGGACGGCACCCCGGCCCCGCCGGGCGCGAGGGGAAGCGCGATTTGCGACATGGCCGCCCCTCAGTGCCGGATCGACAGCGCGTTGGTGCCCACGGTCACCTTCCACCCGCGGGCGCGCAGCGCCTCGGCCAGAGTGGCAAGATCGCCGGCATAGCTGACGCGCATCACCGAAGTCCCCCCCACGGCGAGGCTGGTCGGGGCCGCGCCCTGCACGCCCGGCGCGCCGCGCACCGCGCCCAGCGCGGCATCGACCGCGCCGGCATCGGGCGAGGCAAACTGGACGGTGAAGGTGTTGACCACGACCGGCGCCACGGGGGCCGCACTGGCGGTCGGCGCGGGCTGGCCGGTTTCCTCTGGCGCGATGCTCGCGGCCTGGCCCTGGGCGATCAGTGCGGCCAGCGCCGGATCGATCTGCGGGCGGACGTTGAGCGTGGCATCAGGCTTGAGCAGCCCATCGGCCAGCGCCTTGCCATAGATCTGGTCAAGCCGCGCCACCGCCGCATCGAGCATCGCGGGAACCCCGGCCTCGTCGTTGGCGGTCAGCGTGAAGCTTTCGATGAAGGTGTTATCGGGGCCAAACCGTGCGGTAAAGGTGCCGCGGACCGGCCCGCCCGGCCACTGGCGCTCAAGCCGGGCTTCGGGGATCAGCACGTCGGCCGCGCCAAACTGGTCCAGCAGCGCGCGCCACCAGGCGCGGCTGCGACGGCCCGGCTGCCCGGCGGTGATCAGCAGCGAATCCCCGCCCGACCCGGCGGGACGGACATAGTCGATCGGGCTGGTCCCGGCACGGAAGGTCGCCCAGGCCTTTTGCCACGGGGTGCGGGTTTCATAGACCTGGCCCGTACCGCCCGAATAGAGCACAGGGATCACCAGCAGCGGGGCCGAATGGGCCCGCGCGCCATCGCCGCCGCCGATGAACTGCCCGGCCCGAGCACGGTCGAACACCACGCCCAGCCGCGCGATATAGCGGTGCGGGCCGATCTGTTCGCGCTCGATCACCACGGCCGAAACCATTGCCTGGATCTGCCCTTCGCCCATCGCCGGGCCGCCGGCCTTGGCCCAGGCGAGCTTGGCCGCTTCGGCCCAGCCCTTGCTGCGCGCGTCCTCGGCCGACTTGCCGGTGACGTTCACTTCGACCCCGCTGACCTGAATATCAGTGGTGGTGGCCAGCGGCTGGATGCCGCGATCACCCTCGATCTGCGCGATCAGCCGCGCCGGCCCCAGCGCCGCCAGCACGACCGCAAGCGCGATTCCCGCCCCGCCAAACAGCGTGGCGAGCGGCCCGGGGCGCCAATTTCGAGCAAAAAGGGATGGTGTTGCAGGTGTCATGGGGGAAAACCGAGGGCCTTTTGCCCAAACGGCAATGGAAATCCAAGCCGGAAAGCGTTAGGCGCGCAATCAATGGCGAACAATCCTCCCCCCAAGAGCTACAGCTACGAACAGGCTGGTGTTTCCATCGCGGCCGGCAATGCGCTGGTCAAAGCCATCGGCCCGCTGGCCCGGGCCACCGCCCGACCCGGCGCTGACGCCGAACTTGGCGGGTTTGGCGGGTTCTTCGACCTGAAGGCCGCGGGCTACAACGATCCGCTGCTGGTAGCCGGGAACGACGGGGTCGGCACCAAGGTCAAACTGGCGATCGACCATGACCGTCACGACGCGATCGGGATCGATCTGGTGGCGATGTGCGTGAACGACCTGATCGTCCAAGGCGCCGAGCCGCTGTTCTTCCTCGACTACTTCGCCACCGGCAAGCTCGACAACGGCGTGGCCGAGCGCGTCGTTGCGGGGATCGCGGACGGCTGCAAGCTTGCCGGCTGCGCGCTGATCGGCGGCGAAACCGCCGAAATGCCCGGGATGTACGCCGCGGGTGACTATGATCTGGCGGGCTTCTGCGTCGGCGCGGTCGAACGCGGCGAACAGCTGACCGGTGACAAGGTCGCCGCGGGCGATGTGCTGCTGGGCATGGCCAGCTCGGGCGTCCATTCGAACGGCTATTCGCTGGTCCGCCGCCTTGCCGACGATCTCGGCTGGAAGCTCAACCGCCCGGCCCTGTTCGATGCCGACAAGCTGCTGATCGACTATCTGATCGAGCCGACCCGGATCTATGTGAAGACCCTGCTGCCGGTGGTCCGTTCGGGCCGGGTCCATGCGCTGGCCCACATCACCGGCGGCGGCCTGCTTGAAAACGTGCCGCGCGTGCTGCCCAAGGGGCTCCACGCCCGGATCGACGCCGATGCGTGGGAACAGCCGCAGCTGATGGCCTTCCTCCAGGCCCAGGGTAATATCGAGCCCGAGGAAATGGCGCGCACGTTCAACTGCGGGATCGGCATGGTCCTGGCCGTAGCGGCTCACGATGTGGCCGGCGTGATAGCGGATCTGACGGCAGCGGGCGAACAGGTTCACGTCATCGGCGCGATCGAAGCGGGCGAACGCGGCTGCACCGTGCAGGGCGGCGCCGAAACGTGGAGCGCGCGCCAGTCCTGGGAAGCGGTGCATCTTGCCTGATCAGGCGCCTGCCCGCGCCAAAGTCGCTGTCCTTGTTTCGGGCAGCGGCACCAACATGGCGGCGTTGCTTTACGCCAGCCGCGCGGCAGACTGCCCCTATGAGATCGTGCTGGTCGCCAGCAACAACCCCGAGGCGGGCGGGCTGACGCTCGCCGCTGCCGAAGGCGTGCCGACCTTCGCTCTGCCGCACAAGGGCATGGCGCGGCTCGATCACGACATGGCGATGGACGCCGCGATCCGGGCCAGCGGCGCGGACTATGTCGCGCTGGCGGGTTACATGCGGATCCTCACCGCCGAATTCGTGAGCGGCTGGGACGGCCGGATGCTCAACATCCACCCCTCGCTGCTGCCCAAGTACAAGGGCCTCCACACCCACGACCGCGCGCTTGAAGCTGGCGACAGCCACGGCGGCTGCACGGTGCATCTCGTCACCGCCGAACTCGATGACGGGCCGGTGCTGGGCCAGACCCCGGTGGCGATTCTCCCCGGCGACGACCCCGACCGGCTCGCCGCGCGGGTGCTGATCGCCGAACACCAGCTCTATTCGCGCTGCTTGGCCACCCTGGTAACGCGCGCCGCTGCGCCGCTTTCCGCCTGATCCCATGACCACCCAATCCGCCAACACCGCGATCCGCCGCGTCTATGTCCATTCGGCATTGCAATCGATTGTAGAAGGCGCCGGCGGCCTGTTCGTCGTCGGCTTCTTCGTCAAGCACGGGCTGTCCTATCCGCTCGCGCTGGCCAGCTTTGCCGCGGTCCTGCTGTCCCGTTATGCGATGCGCGGGATCATCCTGCCCTTGGCGCTGCGGATCGGGCTGCGTGATGTGCTGCTGCTGGGCGTGGCGGTGCGCGCAGCGAGCTTTGCGATGCTGCCGTGGGTGGCCGGGCTCGATGCCACGCTGATCGGCTATATCCTGCTCTCGGGGCTGGGCAGCGTGCTCTACTGGACCGGTTATCACGCCTTCATGTCCGCCGTGGGCAGCGAAGGCGCGCTCGGCCGGCAGGTCAGCGTGCAGCAGGCGGTTACCGCGATTGTCGGGATCATCGCCCCTGTTGCCGGCGGCTTCCTGCTGGTCAGCGCCGGGCCGCTGGCAGCCTTCCTCGCGGTTGCCGCCTTGCAGGCCGCCGCCGCGCTGCCGCTGATCGGCGCCCCCAACCCGGCGGTTGACCATGAAGCCGAACCCGACCGCGCGCTGCTGCGCTTTGCCCGCCGGCTCTATCTGGCCGACGGGGTTCAGGCCGGCAGCGCCGCCGTTGTCTGGAACCTTGCGCTGTTTGCCGCGCTGGGCGAACATTTCGACAGCTTTGGCGGCGCGCTGGCGCTGGCCGGAATCGGCGCGGCGGCGGGCAGCCTGGTGATCGGGAAAATGTTCGATGGCGGGCGCGGGCACCACTCGCTCACCCTCGCCTATGGCCTGTCGGCGGCGACCATCGCGATCAAGGCGCTGGCCTATGCCCATCCCTGGGCCGCGATCATCGCCACGGCGCTGGGCGCGCTGGTCACCCCGATGACCGCCACGGCAATGCTCTCCCCGCTCTATACGATGGCGCAGCGGTCAAACTGCGTGCTGCGCTTCAACATGGCCACCGAAGGCGGCTGGGATCTGGGCTGCGCGGGCGTAAGCCTGGTTACCGCGGCCCTGCTTCAGGCCGGGTTTTCATTCCGCCTGCCGATCCTGCTGGGGCTCGCCGGGGTGGCCACGATCGCTGCGATGCTGGCGCGCTGGTATGCCCGCGAAACGCAGGCTCCTGCCTAAATCTCGCTTTCGTCTACCACCGGGCGGCTTTCACGGGTGCCGCGATAGCGCACCGCCGGATCATTGGCATCGCCCGCGATCACCACGTGATCGCCGTGCACTTCCACCAGCGTGCCGACAAACGGGAACCCTTCGAAACTGCCGGTGACCCGGTAGCTCACCGTATCGCCGACCTTGAACGTATCGGGATCGAAGTTGAATTCGAACGGGCAATCATCCCCGCCCGCGCCCATGCCTTTCATCGTGCCTCTCCTTTGCCCCCAACATAGGGCTGGAAATTGCAAAGGAAAGCGGCAGGATCGCACCTGTGATCCGTGACTTCACTTCCACCGCCACGCTGGTCGTGTTCGTATTCGAACTGGCCGTGCTGCTGCGCGCGATGCTGCGCCCTCAGCGCGAGCCGGCCTCGCGGGTGGCCTGGCTGATCGCGATCCTGGTGCTGCCGGTGGTGGGCACCCTGGCCTATCTGCTGCTGGGCGAAGCGCGGGTCAGCCAGCGCCGCCGCGCCCGCTTCGCCGCGATCGAGGCCCGCCTGCCGCGCCCCGGCGGCGATCCCGCAGCCGCGCAGCTGCTGGCAGAAAGCCACTATGCCGCGCCCTTCGCGCTGGCCCGCACGGTCAACGGCCTGCCGCCCACGCTCGGCAACAGCGCCAGTCTTGCGCCCGACAGCAATGCCGCGATCTCGCAGATGGTGGGTGACATCGATGCCGCGCGCGAAACGGTTCACCTGTGCTTCTACATCTGGCTCGCCGATCATAATGGCCTCGCGATCAAGGATGCGCTGCTGCGTGCGGCGCGGCGCGGAGTCAAAGTGCGGGTGCTGGCCGACGCGCTGGGTTCGCGCGGGTTCATCCGCTCGCCCCACTGGGCCGAACTGCAATATGGCGGGGTCGATGCCCGCGCGGCGCTGCCGGTCGGCGGGGTGGTGTGGACCCTGATCCGCGGCCGGGTGGATCTGCGCAATCACCGCAAGCTGCTGATCCTCGACAACCGCGTGGTCTGGTGCGGCAGTCAGAACGGGGCCGATCCCGAATTCCGGATCAAGCGCCGCTATGCCCCGTGGGTCGATGTGATGACCCGCTGGGAAGGCCGGGTCGCGCGGCACTGCCAATTCCTCTTCGCGACCGACTGGATGGGCGAGGACGGCGATGATGTGACCGCCCTGCTGGCGCCCGACCTGCCCGGGGCCCGCCCGGTTCAGGGCATCCCGGCCCAGGTGATCGGCACCGGGCCCTTGCTGCCCTATTCGGCGATGACCGCCTGCTTTGCCGAACTGATCCACGCCGCGCGCCGCGAACTGGTGATTTCCACGCCCTATTTCGTGCCCGACGAACAGCTGCTGTTTGCGCTGACTTCGGCGGCGCGGCGCGGCGTGCGCACGGTGCTGATCGTGCCGCGCCGCAATGACAGCCGGATCGTTGCTGCCGCCAGCCGCAGCTATTACCCGGCCCTGCTGGCCGCCGGGGCCGAGATCCACGAATTTCGCCCCGGCCTGCTCCACGCCAAGACCATGGTGGCCGACCGCGAAGTGGCGCTGATCGGCTCGGCCAATCTCGATCGCCGCAGTTTCGAGCTGAATTTCGAGAACAACCTGCTGTTCAGCGATCCCGCCTTTGCCGCACAACTACGCGCGCGGCAGGATTACTGGCTGGCGCAGTCCACCCCGATTACCCGGGCGGAAGTCGCCGCGTTCAACCCGCTGCGGCGGCTGTGGCAGAATTTCCTCGCGATGCTTTCCCCGCTGCTCTGAGCGCGGCGCATACGAAAAGGGCCGCCGGATCGCTCCGGCGGCCCCTGATCGCTAACGGCGCGAAGCCGGATTAGCCGACGATTTCTTCGGGCTTGAAGAAGTAGGCGATTTCGATCGCCGCGTTCTCGTCCGAGTCCGAACCGTGAACCGTGTTGGCTTCGATCGATTCGGCGAATTCGGCGCGGATGGTGCCGGCAGCGGCATCCTTGGGGTTGGTCGCGCCCATGATGTCGCGGTTGGCCTGCATGGCGTTTTCGCCTTCAAGCACCTGGACCACAACCGGGCCGCTGATCATGAAGCTGACCAGTTCACCGAAGAAGGGGCGTTCCTTGTGAACCGCGTAGAAGCCTTCGGCCTGTTCCTTGGTCATGTGGATGCGCTTCGAGGCGACGACGCGCAGGCCGGCTTCTTCCAGCTTTGCGGTGACCGCACCGGTCAGGTTGCGGCGGGTCGCGTCGGGCTTGATGATCGAAAAGGTGCGGGTAACCGCCATGGGACGTTCCTTGCGTTTTATGGGTTTTGGGGGTTTGGCGCGCCCCTAGCGGGGATTGTGCTGCACTGCAAGATTTAGCGTCAGGCTGCCTTGATCCAGCGGCCATCTTCCTGCCGCCAGAAATTGCGCTCCAGCCCCTCGCGCCCGTCCAGCTGGCGCCAGGTGGCGCGGGCATCTTCGATGGTCGAATTGTCGAACAGCAGGAAGGCGCGCTCGAACTCCAGCGCCTCGTCGCGCCAGCGCCCGTCAGCCATCGCGACATAGCGCGCGCCATTGACCGGATCGCTATCGGCCGAGAGCAGGATCGGCTGACGATCGGCATGGGGCTCATCGCCGCGCCCGTGGGCCAGGAAGCTGTCTTTGAGCGCCCACAGCGCATCGCTGATCCGGCCGAGCAAATCGGCATCGGCCGACAGCACCAGCAGGCGCTCGCCCGCCTTCAAGGTATTGCGCGCGATCAGCGGCAATGCCCCTTCGGCCGGCGTGGCGCTAAGCTGGTAGAAATCGACCTGCAAGGGGCGGATTATCCTTCGAGGTGATCGCGCACGAAGCGGTCAAGGATGCGTACGCCAAAGCCGGTTGCGCCCTTGTCCCAGGTCGCGCCGGGCTTGGACGACCAGACCATCCCCGCGATGTCGAGGTGTGCCCAGGGGGTGCCCTTTTCGACATAGCGCTGGATGAACTGCGCCGCCGTGATCGAGCCGCCTTCACGCGGGCCGACGTTCTTCATGTCGGCGATCGGGCTGTCGATCAGCTTGTCATAGGCCGGGCCCATCGGGAAACGCCACAGCTTGTCACCCGAGGCCGTGCCCGAGGCCAGCAGCTTGGCCGCCAGCGCATCGTCGTTGGAGAACAGGCCGCCGTGTTCGTGGCCGAGCGAAATGATCATCGCCCCGGTCAGGGTAGCAAGATCGATCACCGCGCTGGGGGCAAATTCCTTTTGCGTCCAGGTCACCGCATCGCACAGCACCAGCCGCCCTTCGGCATCGGTGTTGATGACTTCGATCGTCTGGCCCGACATCGAGGTCACGACATCGCCGGGGCGCTGCGCGTTGCCATCGGGCATGTTTTCAACCAGCCCGCAGATGCCAACGACATTGGCCTTGGCCTTGCGCTTGGCCAGCGCCAGCATCGTTCCGGCCACGGCGCCCGCGCCGCCCATGTCCCACTTCATGTCTTCCATGCCGGCCGCCGGTTTCAGCGAAATCCCGCCGGTGTCGAAAGTCACGCCCTTGCCGACGAAGGCGGTGGGCTTGCCGCCAGCGGGGCCGCCCTTCCATTCCATCACCAACAGTTGCGGTTCGCGGACCGAGCCCTGTGCCACGCCCAGCAGCGCGCCCATGCCCAGCTTGGCCATGTCATCACGGCCCAGCACGCGCACTTCGATCCCCGTCCCGGCGAGGCGTTCGCGCGCCCGGACAACAAAGCTGGCGGGATAGATCACGTTGGCAGGTTCGGTCACCAGTTCGCGGGTAAACTCGATCCCTTCGGCAAGCGCGGCTTCAACCAGCCAAGCGGCTTCGGTGCCAGCCGGCGCGCCCACGACGCGCAGCGTACCGAGCGAAACCTTGTGATCGTCGGCCAGCTTGGTGCGGTAGGCATCATGGCGCCAGCCGCGCAGCCGCGCGCCGAGCAGCACCGCGGCGACTTCGCCCGCCGACAGCGCGGTGCCGGTAAAGTCGATCGTCAGCACCTGTTCGCCCGAGGCGAGATACTTTGCCGTCAGCGCAGCGCCGGCGCGTTCGAGCGATGCGGTGCGGTCCCCCGCCCCGGCAGCCCCGGCCCCGGCCAGCGCGGCGCGCACCACCGCGCCATCGCGGCTGACGAAGCCTTCGAACACCTGCCCGGCCTTGCCGGTAAAGCGGCTTGCACGCGCGCCTTCGATCAGCACGGCTTCGAGCGTGGCAGGCACGCCGTCCTGATCGACCACACGGGCAACGGGGCTGGCAGTGGCCGCAACCGGCCCGGCGACGAATTCGATCTGCATTTTGGCTCCAGACAAAAACTTGAGGCGCTGCGGCAAAGTGTGCGCGCAGGCTGTTGGCGTGGATTGCAGTTAGGCGCGGGCGGTGCGATAGGCAAGCCATGCTCCCTTCCCCGCAGCCTTGGCTGCCGCTCAATCTGACCCTGCGCATCGGCGCCGCGATCCTGGCGCTCGCGGCGCTCGAATCGCCAGCGTTTGCCGCCGCGCAGGACACTGCCCCTGCGCCGGTTTCGGCCACTGCGCTGCCCCCCGCGCCCGCCAGCGACATCGCGTTCGAAGCCGATGGCGCGAGCTATGACAACGACAAGGATCTGGCCACGGTCTTTGGCAATGTGGTGATGCGCCGGGGCGAACAATCGGTGCGCGCCGATCAGGTCACCTGGGACCGCAAAAGCGGGCAGATCGTGGCCAGCGGCAACATCCGCTTCGTCGATGCCGATGGCAACCAGCTGTTTACCGACCGGATCGAGCTGACCGACGAGTTCAAGGCCGGCGCGATGGAGAACATGCTGCTGGCGCTGCGCGAAGGCGGGCGGCTGGCCGCGGCCAAGGGCGAACGCGCCGACAACGGCGATATCGTCCTCCACAGCGCCGCCTACACCGCCTGCGCGGTCGAGGATAATTCGGGCTGCCCGCGCAAGCCCAGCTGGCGCGTCACCGCGCGCCGCGTGATCTATGATCCCGATGAACGCCGCGTGCGTTTCTACGGCGCCAGCCTCGAACTGTTCGGCGCGCGGCTGCTCCCGCTGCCCGGCTTGGTGCTGACCACCGATGGCCGCCCGATCTCGGGCCTGCTGATCCCCGACGTGCGGCTCTCGGCCTCGAACGGGGTCGAATTTTCGCAGACCTGGTATCAACGCCTATCCGCCAGCAAGGATCTGGCGCTGACGGGCTATGTCTATACCGGCGCGCTACCGATGGTGCAGGCCCAGTATCGCTCGCTCGACAGCCAGGGCGCCTATCAGGTGACGGGCTATGTCACGCGGTCCTCGCGCATCCCGATCGGGGCCACGGCCCTGTCGAGCCAGAAGGACTTTCGCGGCTATATCTACACCAACGGGCGCTTCCAGTTCGATCCCAACTGGAGCCTGACCTTCTCGGGCCGACTGGCCTCCGACCGCACTTTCCTGCGCCGCTATGACATCAGCCGCGATGACCGTCTGCGCTCGACCGTCGATCTCGAACGGGTCGATGCCAACAGCTATTTCTCGCTTCAGGGCTGGGCCACGCAGACGCTGCGCGTGGGCGATCAGCAAGGACTGGTACCGGTTGCGCTGCCGCTGATCGACTACCGCCTGCGGCTGGCCGATCCGCTCATGGGCGGGCGGGTCGAACTGCAGGCCAACAGTCTCGCCGTCACCCGCACCAGCGGGCAGGACACCCAGCGCGCCTTCGTTTCGGGCCGGTGGGATCTGCGCCGGCTGACCCCGATGGGGCAGGAAATCACTTTCACCGCGCTGGCCCGCGGCGATGTCTATCACTCGGGCGAAAACGCGCTGACCACGACCGCGACCTATCGCGGCAATCCGGGCTGGCAATCGCGCGCCTTTGCCACGGCCGCCGCCGATGTGAAGTGGCCGCTGGTCGGCTCGTTCATGGGCGGCAGCCAGGTCTTCACCCCGCGCCTGCAGGTGGTGGCCAGTCCGACGATCAAGAACCTTGCCATCCCCAACGAGGACGCGCGCTCAATCGATCTGGAGGATTCCAACCTCTTCGCGCTCAACCGCTTTCCCGGCTATGACCGGATCGAGGACGGGGTGCGCTTTACCTATGGCTTCGACTGGCAGTGGGAACGCCCCAACTGGCGGGTCACCAGCACGATCGGACAATCCTATCGCCTGACCAGCCGCCCCACCCTGCTGCCCGATGGCACCGGGCTGTCGAGCCGCACCTCGGACATCGTCGGGCGCAGCGAAGTGCGCTTCAAGGACGTGGTCAAGGTGACCCACCGCTTCCGGCTCGACAAGGATACCTTTGCGGTGCGCCGCAACGAATTCGACGCCGCTGTCGGCACCGAGCGGACCTATTTCGAACTCGGCTATCTGCGGCTCAACCGCAACATCGGTGCGGGCATCGAAGACCTGCGCGACCGCGAGGAACTGCGCGCTTCGGCCCGGGTCGGCTTTGCCCGCTACTGGTCGGTGTTCGGATCGGGCGTGATCGATCTGACCAGCACCAGCGAAGACCCGACCCTGGTTGCCGCCGATGGCTTCCAGCCGCTGCGCACACGCCTTGGCATCGCCTATCAGGATGACTGCCTCGAACTCGATTTCACCTGGCGGCGCGACTTCGTGGCCACCGGCGATGCCCAGCGCGGGAACACCTATCAGGTCCACTTCGCACTGCGGAACCTCGGCTTCCGGTAAAACCATGCGGCGGCGCATTGGCAGCATGGTCCAAACACGCTATCCGCCTCAATGCTCAGCTTGGGTTCAGCCTTCGGGCGGCAAGAGCGGGGCCAAGTCGCGCGGGGATTCCTGCCCGCCGTAATTGGGATTTGACAACCTGTGGCACGCATTTCGTCGCTTCGCTTCTCCTCTCGTGTTGCCCTTGCCTCGATCGCGGCGCTGACCATCGGCCTTGGCGGTATCGCCAACGCGCAGGACAGCACCGGCAACCTCGATCTGCCTGAAAACCCCAAGATTTTCGGCAAGAACGATCCGAACCACCGCAGCGCGACCGTGATCATCAACGGTGAAATCATCACCGGCACCGATGTCGACCAGCGCGTGGCGCTGATCGTCTCGGCCAGCGGCGGCAAGATCGGCGACGAAGAACTCAGCCGCCTGCGCCTGCAGGTGCTGCGCAACCTGATGGACGAAACGCTCCAGATCCAGGAAGCCCACGTTCAGAAGATCGACGTTGAAGATGCTGAAGTCGAAGGCACCTATGCCCGCATCGCCCAGCAGAACTTCGGTCAGGATCCCAAGGCGCTCGATGCGCACCTCACCAAGATCGGCTCCTCATCGGCCTCGCTCAAGCGCCAGATCCGCGGCGAACTGACCTGGCAGCGCCTGCTGCGCCGCAACGTCCAGCCCTTCGTCAACGTCTCGGACGAAGAAGTGCGCGACGTGCTCAAGCGGATGCAGGAGCAGAAGGGCACCGAGGAATATCGCGTTGGCGAAATCTTCCTCTCGGCCAACAGCGAAAACCACGATGCCGTGCAGCAAAACGCGCAGAAGATCGTGCAGCAGCTTCAGCAGGGCGGCAGCTTCGTGGGCTATGCCCGCCAGTTCTCCGAAGCCTCGACCGCCTCGGTCGGGGGCGATCTGGGCTGGGTTCGCCTCGGCCAGCTGCCGACCGAACTGTCGGGCACGCTGCAGGGACTCCAGACCGGCCAGCTCGCCGGCCCGATCGAAGTGCGCGGCGGGTTCTCGATCGTCGCCCTGATCGACAAGCGCCAGGTGCTGACCGCCGATCCGCGCGA
>CALKVF010000050.1 GCA_937996535.1 uncultured Novosphingobium sp.
CGAGGATCTTGCGGATTTCCGGGTGCTGCTTCCAGCGCTGGAATTCCTCGAACGGGTAGACGTAGGGGTTCTTGTAATCGAGCGCGGTGACGAAGCCCAAGGCCACCTGGTTGTTCGCCTGGTGGTAGAGGAACCCGCCGCCCCAGCTGTCGCTTTCCGACAACGGCCAGCCCTGGGTGTGGATCACCCGGCCGGGCATGTGCTTGTCGGGATCGATGTCCCAAAGTTCCTTGATGCCGATGCCGTAAACCTGCGGCTCGCAATCGGCTTCAAGGTCGTACTTAGCCTTGACCTGCTTGGTCAGGTGGCCGCGCGCGCCTTCGGCAAAGAAGGTGTACTTGGCGTGGAGTTCCATGCCGGGCTGGTAATCGCCCTTGTGGCTGCCATCGCGGGCCACGCCCATGTCCTGGGTAGCAACGCCCTTGACCGAGCCGTCCTCGTTGTAGAGCACTTCGCTGGCCGGGAAGCCGGGGAAGATTTCCACGCCCAGTTCCTCGGCCTTGCCCGCCAGCCAGCGGCACAGGTTACCAAGGCTACCGGTGTAGTTGCCGTGGTTCGACATGAACGGAGGCATCGGCCAGTGCGGGATCGAGATGTGCTTGCCGCGCGTCAGCACCCAGTGCCAGTTGTCGGTCACGGGCACTTCGGCCATCGGGCAGCCCTGGTCGCGCCAATCGGGCAGCAGTTCATCGAGCGCCTTGGGATCGACCACCGCACCCGAGAGGATGTGCGCGCCCACTTCCGAGCCCTTTTCGAGAATGCAGACCGAAAGATCGGCATTGACCTGCTTCAACCGGATCGCCGCAGCCAGGCCAGCCGGCCCGCCCCCAACGATCACGACGTCATACGGCATCGATTCCCGTTCGCTCATTTCAACACCCACCCTGCGTAGAGTCCCAATTAATCGTTCGCTTGAGCCTTGATTGCAGCGCAGCAGCAGGTCAAGACCGCAATTGTGACTTTCTCCGATCATCAGGCCGCCGCAGCGGCAGGCCGTAGCGGCATCGACGCGGGCGATTTTGCCGCCGCAATCGCGTGGTGGCGCGATGCCGGGGTCGATCACGACTATGCCGACGAATCGCATTCGTGGCTGGCAGAGCCCGAAACCGAGGCCGATCCGCGCCAGGCCCAGCCCCGCTTCAAACCGCCCCCGCCGCCCCCGCCCCCGCCGGTTGAACGGATCGGCGGACCAGCCGATGCGCTGCCGGGCGATCTGGCCGCCTTTGCTGCGTGGTGGCTGGCGGAACCCTCGCTCGATGGCGGGCAGGTCGCGGGGCGGATCGCTCCGCGCGGAGCCGCCGGGGCGCAGCTGATGGTGCTGGTCGATCATCCCGAGGCCGAAGACGGCGAACGCCTGCTCTCGGGCCCGCAAGGACGGCTGCTCGACGCGATCCTCGCGGCGCTGGGTATCCCCGCCGATCAGGCCTATGTCGCCAGCGTGCTGCCACGCCACATGCCGATGCCGGATTGGGCCGGAATGCACGAGGCTGGCCTAGGGGACATTACCTGCCGTCACGTCGCACTGGCCGCGCCGCAGCGGCTGTTGATGTTCGGCAGCCACATCTCGTCGCTTCTTGGCCACGATCCGACGAAAATCACTGAACCTTTGCGCCAATTTGCTCATGAAAGCGCCAGTATCCCGGCACTTGTTGCGCCGGGACTGGCCACGCTCATCGCGCGGCCACGAGGCAAGGCACGGCTGTGGCAGCAACTGCTCGATTGGAGCAATTGACCCGGCCAGGTTCGAATGGGCTGAATGCAATCGTGAATTCGGGTCTCAAGGCAGGTTTCAAGGCACGCAGGGCGCGGCGCACCGGCGCGCGGATGCTTGCGCTGGCCGCACTGGCCCTGCCGATGGCGGCACAGGCCAACAGCACCGCGCTGACCTATTTCGGCAGCCGCGCCGATCACAGCGCCGTGCCGACCCTGCTCAGCCGTGAGGACCGCGATTGGTACAAGACGCTGTTCACCGCGATCGACAAGGCCGACTGGACCCGCGTCCAGACGATGTTCGCCGAAAAGCCCGATGGCCCGCTGCATCAGGTCGCCCGCGCCGAATACTATCTTGCCCCCAATTCCCCGCGGATCGAACTGCCGGCGCTCTCCACCTGGCTTGAAACCGGATTGCAACTGCCCCAGGCCGAACAGATCGAAGCGCTGGCGCTCAAGCGCGGGGCCAGCAGCCTGCCCGCGCTGCCCGGCGCCAACCTGTTCACCACCATGCCCAACCGGCCCAAACGGATCCGCCCGCGCGACACCAACGACGGGACCATGCCCGCCGCCGTGTCGAGCGCGATCACCGCGCGGATCAAGGCCGATGATCCCGCCGGGGCCAAGGCCCTGCTCGACGGGATCGACACCCAGCTGTCCGCGCCGACCCGCGCCGAATGGCGCTCCAAGATCGCGTGGAGCTTCTACATCGAGAACGATGACGCCTCGGCCTATGCCTTGGCCCAGACCGCCAGCGACGGCGCCGGGCCGTGGGTGGCCGAAGGGCTGTGGGCGGCGGGGCTCGCGGCATGGCGGCTCGATGATTGCACCGGGGCCGCCGATGCCTTTGCCCGCACGGTCCGCGCCTCGGACAATGCCGAACTGTCCGCCGCCGCGCTCTATTGGCAAAGCCGCGCGCTGGTGCGCTGCCGCCTGCCGGAAAAGGCCTCGACCCCGCTCAAGGCCGCGGCCCGCTATGACGAGACGCTCTATGGCATGCTCGCGGCCGAACAATTGGGCTTTGCCCTCCCCCGCACCCACGAAGCGCCCGATTTTTCAGCCGGTGACTGGCAGGGCCTGCGCGACATTCCCAATGTCCGCACCGCCGCGATGCTGGCCGAAGTGGGCGAGGATGGCCTGGCCGACGAAGTGCTGCGCTATCAGGCGCGGATCGGCAGCCCGGGGCAATACCAGCCGCTGACCCGCCTCGCGCGCGACCTTGGCCTGCCCGCCACCCAGCTGTGGATGGCCTATAACGCCCCGGCCGGCGGGCGCGCCGAACCAGCAGCCCGTTTCCCCACGCCCAAGTGGACCCCGGCCACCGGCTGGCGGGTCGATCCGGCGCTGGTCTATGCCCACACCTTGCAGGAATCGATCTTCCGCACCGCGGTGACCAGCCCGGCGGGCGCGCGCGGGCTGATGCAGATCATGCCGAGCGCGGCGCGCGATCATGCCGCCGAACTCGGGGTTTCGGGGACCAGCGCCGATCTCGCCCGGCCTGAAATCAACCTCGCCTTCGGACAGCAGCATCTCCAGATGCTCAAGGATGCGGCGGGAACCCAGGGCCTGCTGCCCAAGGTCATGGCCGCCTACAACGCCGGCCTCGTCCCGATCACGCGCTGGAACACCGAAATCCGCGATCGCGGCGATCCGCTGCTGTGGATCGAAAGCGTCCCCTATTGGGAGACGCGCGGCTATGTGAACATCGTGATGCGCAATTACTGGATGTACGAGCGTCAGGCCGGCGGCCCATCGGAAAGCCGCATGGCGCTGACCCAGGGTCTGTGGCCGACCTTCCCCGGCCTGTCGGGCTCGTCTGCCGTGCGGATGCGCGCCGATGGAACGCTCCAGCGTGGCCGTTGATCCCGCCCGGCCGTTCAAGCCGATCGCCATCGCCGTCCTGACCATATCGGACAGCCGCACGCTGGCCGATGACACCTCGGGCGCGATCCTTGCCGACCGGGTGCAAAGCGCGGGCCACCGCCTCGCCGAACGCCTCATCGTGCAAGACAGCGTGCCGCTGATCACCGAGCAGCTTGGCCGCTGGATCGACGACCCCGCGATCGATGCGGTGATTACCACCGGCGGCACCGGGCTGACCGGCCGCGACGTGACGCCAGAGGCACTCGAACAGGTGCGAAGCGCGCACGGCGGCAAGGACATTCCCGGCTTTGGCGAGCTGTTCCGCTGGATCAGCTTCCGCTCGATCGGCACCAGCACGGTGCAAAGCCGGGCCTGCGCGGTGCTGGCTGGCGGCACCTACATCTTCGCCCTGCCCGGCTCCAACGGCGCGGTGAAGGATGGCTGGGACCAGATCCTTGCCGAACAGCTCGACAGCCGCAATCGCCCCTGCAACTTCGTCGAACTGATGCCCCGCCTGCGCGAGGTCTGAGCCCGCGCGCTTGCCAGTTTGTTCTATTTATGTTCTATGGCAGGGGTGGCGATCCGTCCTTCCCCGATTCACGGCCGCGGCGCCCAATCCGCCGCCGTGCCGCAGCGCTTCGGCCTGGCCGCGCGCGAAAGCGATGGGGACTGGCTCGACCAGGCCGAGCACGTCGATGGCCCCGCCCCCAAGCTGCGCACCAGCGTAACCTTGGAACACCCGCGCACGATCATCGCGCGCAATAGCTCGCCCGACATTCCGTTTGATCGTTCGATCAACGCCTATCGCGGGTGCGAGCATGGCTGCGCCTATTGCTATGCCCGGCCAAGCCACGCCTTCCACGATCTGTCCCCCGGACTTGATTTCGAAACCAAGCTGTTCGCCAAGCCCGATGCGGCAAAGCTGCTGCGCGCAGAACTGGCCAAGCCGTCCTATCGCCCCGCCCCGATAGCGATGGGGACCAACACCGATCCCTATCAGCCGATCGAAGCGCGCTACAGGATCACCCGGGCCGTGCTGGAAGTCTGTCTTGAGGCGCGCCACCCGGTGACGATCACCACCAAGAGCGCGCGGGTGGTGCGCGATCTCGATCTGCTGGCGCAGTTGGCGGAATTGAACCTGACGGCGGTGAGCATTTCGGTCACCAGTCTTGATCCGCGCCTGTCGGGCCTGCTCGAACCGCGTGCCTCGGCCCCGGCCAAGCGGCTTGAGGCGCTGAGGCAGCTGGCGGCAGCCGGGGTTCCGGCACACGTTTCGGTGGCCCCGGTGATCCCTTCGATCACCGACGAATTCATCGAAGGCATCCTTGAGGCTGCCGCCGCGCGCGGGGTCAAAACCGCGAGCTGGATCATGCTGCGCCTGCCCCACGAGGTGGCCCCGCTGTTCAAGGAATGGCTCGAAGTCCACTACCCTGCCCGCGCCGCCAAGGTGATCCATACCGTGCAGGCGATGCGCCACGGGAAGGACAACGATCCCGGTTTCTTCACCCGGATGAAACCCCACGGCGTCTGGGCCGATCTGTTTCGCACCCGGTTCCGGCTCGCGGCGCGGCGGCTCGGCCTCAATCGGGAACAGCCGAGCATTGATTGCAGCCAGTTCGTGCGGCCCGAAGGGAGCGGGCAGATGCGGTTGTTGTAAGCCGTGCCCGGCGGATCAGCGCGGCGCGGCCACCACCTCGATGGTGAGCGGCGCGCCGCCCGCCGCGATGGCCAGCAGGATATCGACATTGGGATGCGCGCCCGGGCGGCTGCGGGCATCAGCCATATGTTCGCCGAACACGTCCAGCCCATGCGCCGCTGCGGCCTGCCCCAGCGAGCCAAACGTCTGCTGGAGATATTGATAGACCGCGAGCGAGCCCTGCTTGCCCGGCTGGTTTTCGATCGCGGCAACCACGGTACCCGCCTGATCGATCAGGTTGATGCGCTGCACGCCATCAATGGCCGGCAGCTGTTGCAGGTTGTCCTTGACGACAGCGCCTGCCTGTATTGTATCCAGCATTCCCAATCCCTTGAAGCCTAACCCTGAAACCGGATCAGGCGGCTGTCCGCCACGGCCGCCGTGCGGTGCGGCACCACGTCGCGGATGTAATCGGCGTTCTTGACCATCGCCATGAAAGCAGCGCTATCAGGATAGCCCATCACGAAAGCCTCGTCCCATTCGCCCGCCGGGCCGGTAACGACGCATTCCATCGGCGCTTCCCAGACCATCGCCGCGCCATCCTCGGCCACCAGCTTCTGAAAGCCCGCGCGGTAGATCTCATAGGCCTGCGCCCCGGTCAGCCCCTTGCCGTGGTTGGGGTGATCAGCAGGGTACTGCGCCAAATCGCGGAACTTGATCAGGTTGAGCATGTGGATCGGCCGATCGCGCGGCAGATCCTTGAACGCTTGCCAGTTGGCGCGATCGGGATCGACATAGGCGGTCATCTCAGGCGTCCGCCAGCTTGTAGTCGCGGAACTGGTCGCGCAGATCCTTCTTGCTGATCTTGCCGGTGCCGGTGTGGGGAATTTCGGCCACGAATTCGACCGCATCGGGCAGCCACCATTTGGCGACGTGCTGGGCTAGGTAATCGCGGATTTCAGCGGCCGATGCCTCAACCCCTTCCTTCTTGACCACGACCAGGATCGGGCGCTCGTCCCAGCGCGGGTGGTAGATGCCAATCGCGGCGGCCTCGGCCACGGCAGGGTGGCCCACGGCGGCATTTTCCAGCTCGACCGAGCTGATCCATTCGCCGCCCGACTTGATCACATCCTTGGTCCGGTCGGTCAGTTGCAGCGTGCCATCGGGGTGGATCACCGCCACGTCACCGGTATCGAACCACTGGTTCGCATCAACCGCGTCGGCTTCGGCCTTGAAATAGCGCTTGATCACCCACGGCCCCCGCACCTGCAGCGCGCCCGAGGTCTTGCCATCGCGCGGCAGCACATCGTCCGGATCATCAAGGCTGACGCAGCGCAGTTCGACGCCAAACGGCACGCGGCCCTGCATCTGCTTGATATCGACCTGCTGTTCAAAGCTCAGCTCGTCCCAGTCCCAGGTCTTGGCGCCAGTTGTGCCGATCGGGCTGGTTTCGGTCATCCCCCAGGCATGAGCGACATTGACCCCGGCCTTCATCAGCCGCTCGATCATGAAGCGCGGCGCGGCGGACCCGCCGATGATCGCGTGGCGCAGCTTGCCCAGCCCCGCCCCGGTCGCATCGAGGTGCTGGAACACCGAGAGCCACACCGTCGGCACGCCGGCCGAATGGGTCACGCCTTCGCGCTCCATCAACTCGCACAGCACGGCGGCATCGTTGACCGCGGAAAACACGAACTTCACCCCGGCAGCCGCGCCCGCCCAGGGCAGGCCCCAGCTGGCGGCGTGGAACATCGGCACCACGGGCAGCATCACCGCGCGCGCATCGAAATCGAAGATCGCCGGCTGGAGGCCGCTGATCGCGTGGAGATAGGTGCTGCGGTGCTGGTAGAGCACGCCCTTGGGATTGCCGGTGGTGCCGCTGGTGTAACACAGCATACAGGGATCGCGTTCGTCGCCCGCAGCCCATTCGGTATTGCCGTCCTCGGCCCCGATCCAGTCCTCGAACTCGCCATCGTCGAAGCAGACGTAACGGCGGATCGTGGTCCACTTGGGTTTCATCCGCTCGACGATCGGCTTGAACGCCGCGTCGTAGAGCAGCACCTGATCCTCGGCGTGGTTGGCGATATATTCGAGCTGATCATCGAACAGCCGCGGGTTGACCGTGTGGAGCACGCCGCCGACGCCGACCGCGCCATACCAGCTGACCAAGTGGCGGGCGTGGTTCATGGCCAGAGTGGCGATCCGGTCCCCCGGCTTGACGCCCAGCTTGCGCAAGGCCTGGGTCATCTTCAGCGCATCGCGGCGCACCCCGGCCCAAGTGGTGCGGGTTTCGCTGCCATCGGCCCAATGGGTGACGATTTCGCGGCCGCCATTTTCGCGCGCCGCATGGTCGATGATATGCGTCACCCGAAGGTCGAAATCCTGCATGGCCCCCAGCATCGCTATCCTCTCCTGCCCGGTCGATTTTCGTTTTGTTTCTAGGCGACCAGCCGCAGGTGCGATGCCCTTTGCCTTGCCGCGATGCTTACATTGGCAAGCCCATCGACGTTTGCCAAGCGTTCAGCCATTTCGCCGTCGATCTTGAAATTGCGCCCCAGCCGCATGGTCGGCTCCTTCTCGCCGCCGGTGCGCAGCCGGGCGATGACCTCACCCCGCGCCTCGGCATCGATCGGCAGCAACAGCGCCAGTTCGCGCAGCGCCTCGGGCTTGAGCACGTCGAGGCTAAGCACCATGGTTGCCGCGCTGGTGACTTCGGCCAAGGGCCGCGCCCCGCGCACGGTGACGCGCGGAGGCTCATCCGGGCTGGGCGCGTCCAGTTCCACGCTCAGCAGCACGCAGGTGCCTTCCTTGGCCCAGCGCACCATCGGTTCGACCAGCGATTCCTCGAAGCACGAGGCTGAGAACTGCCCCGATGAATCCGAAAAATCGGCCATCACGAAATCGGCCCCGCGCTTGGTCTTGCGGCGCTGCACGCCTTCGACCATCGCCGCCATCACCGCCGCGCGGCGCCCGCCGCCCGGCACCCCGGTTTCCATCAGGCTGCCATAGGGGCGCGCGCCATTGGCCGAGGCCACCGCGCGCCATTGCTCGACCGGGTGGGCCGCGAAATAGAACCCGAAGTTCTCGCGCTCGCGGGCCATCTGCTCGGCCCGGCTCCACGGCTCAACCTCGGCCAGCCGCAGCGCGGGCGCGGCGTGATCATCGCCGCCAAACAGCCCGTGCTGGCCTGAATTGCGGGTCCGCTCGGCCTCGTCGGCCACGGCCAGCAGCATATCGGCGCTGGCCAGCACCTTGGCGCGGTTGCGCTCCAGCCCGTCGAACGCGCCGGAGCCCGCCAGCCCTTCCAACTGACGGCGGTTCATCGAGCCATAGGGCACGCGGCGAAACAGGTCTTCCAGATCGCTGAAGCGGCCATGCGCCTCGCGCTCGGCCACGATCGCGTCCATCGCCTTTTCACCGACGTTGCGGATCCCGGCGAGGGCATAGCGCACGGCATAGCCCTGCTCGGTGCGCTCAACCATGAATTCGGCTTCGGAGGCGTTGATATCGGGCCCGGCGATTTCGATGCCGTTGCGGCGCATGTCATCGACGAACACCGCCAGCTTTTCCGACTGGTGCATATCGAAGCACATCGCCGCGGCATAGAATTCGTGCGGATAATGGGTCTTCATCCACGCCGTCTGATAGGCGAGCAGCGCATAGGCGGCGGCGTGCGACTTGTTGAAGCCATAGCCGGCGAACTTGTCGATCAAGTCGAACAGCTCGTTGGCCTTGGCCTTCTCGATGCCAGAAACTTCCTTGCAGCCATCGACGAAGCGCAGGCGCTGCGCGTCCATTTCGGCCTGAACCTTCTTGCCCATCGCGCGGCGCAGCAAGTCTGCGTCACCCAGCGAATAGCCCGCGAGGATCTGCGCGGCCTGCATCACCTGTTCCTGGTAAACGAAGATCCCATAGGTTTCGGACAGGATGCCCGAAAGCTTTTCATGCGGATATTCAATCCCTTCCTGGCCGTTCTTGCGGCGGCCAAACAGCGGGATATTGTCCATCGGACCCGGACGGTAGAGCGAGACGAGCGCGATGATGTCGCCGAAATTGGTCGGCTTCACGGCTGCCAGCGTGCGCCGCATCCCTTCGGATTCGAGCTGGAACACGCCCACCGTGTCACCGCGCTGGAGCAGTTCATAGACCTGCGGATCGTCCCACGGCAGCGCCGACAGATCGATCGCAATCTCGCGCCGCATCAGGAGATCGACCGCGCGGCGCAGCACAGACAGCGTCTTGAGCCCGAGGAAGTCGAACTTGATGAGCCCGGTATCCTCGACATATTTCATGTCGAACTGGGTCACCGGCATGTCCGAGCGCGGATCGCGGTATAGGGGCACCAGCTGCGCCAGCGGGCGATCGCCGATCACCACGCCGGCGGCGTGGGTCGATGAATTGCGCGGCAGGCCTTCCAATTGGACCGCCAGATCGATCAGCCGGTGAACCTCGTCGTCCTGATCGTATTCGCGCTTAAGTTCGACCACCCCGTTGAGCGCGCGCGGGAGGGTCCAGGGATCGGTCGGATGGTTGGGCACCATCTTGCACAGCCGGTCGACCTGGCCATAGCTCATCTGCAGAATACGGCCGGTATCGCGCAGCACCGCACGGGCCTTCAGCTTACCGAAGGTGATGATCTGGGCCACGTGATCGTGCCCGTACTTCTGCTGGACATAGCGGATCACTTCGCCGCGCCGGGTTTCGCAGAAGTCGATATCGAAGTCGGGCATCGAAACGCGTTCGGGGTTGAGGAAGCGTTCGAACAGCAGCCCCAGCCGCAGCGGATCGAGATCGGTAATGGTCAGCGCCCATGCCACCACGCTGCCCGCGCCCGAACCACGCCCCGGCCCCACCGGAATATCGTTGTCCTTGGCCCATTTGATGAAGTCAGCAACGATCAGGAAGTAACCGGCAAAGCCCATCTTGTTGATGATGCCGGTTTCGAAATCGAGCCGTTCGAAATAGGCTTGGCGTTCTTCCGGCGCCATTTCGCCATAGGGCTCCAGCCGCTTTTCCAGACCCGCGCGCGCATCATCGATGAGCATGCGCGCTTCGCCTTCCTTGTCACCGGCAAGGCTTGGCAACAGCGGTTTGCGCTTGGGCGGCATGAAAGCGCAACGCTGAGCAACGACCAAGGTATTCGCCAGCGCTTCGGGCAGATCGGCGAAGAGTTCCGCCATGGTATCAGCAGGTTTGACCCACGCTTCGCGGCACGAACGCGGACGTTCGGCTGCATCGACATGGGTCGAATTGGCGATGCACAACAAGGCATCGTGCGCCGCGAAGAAATGCGGCTCGGCAAAGTTGGCGGGGTTGGTGGCGACCAGCGGCAGATCGCGAGCATAGGCCAGCGCGATCAGCGCATCCTCTGCCGCTTCCTCAACCGGATCGTTGCGCCGCACGATTTCGACATAGAGTCGCGACGGAAACAGTTCCTGCAACTTGTCACACACGGCTTCGGCCGCATCGGTGCGTCCATCGGCCAGCAGGCGCGCCAAGGCGCCCTCTCCGCCTGCAGTCAGCGCGAGCAGGCCATCGGTGTGGCCGATCAAGTCCGCCATGGTGACATGCGGATCGCGATCCAGCGGCCGATCAAGGTGCGCCTTGCTGACGAGATGGCAGAGGTTAAGCCATCCATCGAGGTTCTGCGCATAGAGCGCCAGCCAATCGACCGTCTTGCCATCGCCGCGGCACACACCAAGCATGGTGCCGACCAGCGGTTGCACGCCGCTGTCCTTGCACGCGCCAGCGAAGATCATCGCACCATAGAGCCCGTTGCGATCGGTCATCGCGATTGCCGGGAAACCGCGCTCTTTCGCCAGCTTTGCGATCGCCTTGGGATCGATCGCACCATCCAGCATGGTGTAGCTGGAGAACACGCGCAGCGGAACGAAGGGAGCGAAAGCGGCCATGGAATTCACGCTATCCCCCGTGGCCGCCGAGGATCAAGCGCGGCGACCTGCAAGCGGGCAAAAAACCTGCGGATGAACCGGGCAACCGCCCCCCCAACAGGCCATCGCCTTGATCCATGTCAATGCGGCTCCCGTCGCGATTCGAGACTTAACCAACAGCACTGTCGATTAGTTGACGCGGGTCACCCGCGATAAATGGGAGTTGGAGCATGTCGATCTACAAGACCATACCCTGTCCGGAACTGACCGCCGAAGAGATCGAGGCGCTGCACGCCAAGTATCTGCGCGAGCGCGACCGTCGCATCAGCAAGAAGCACAACGATCAGTACATCTCGGCCGAAGGCAAGTGGAAGGACATCTACGAGATCGATCCTTACACCCCGGTTGCTCCGCGCGATCCGATCACCGGCGAGACCGATGTCATCATTCTTGGCGCGGGCTATTGCGGTATGATGGTTGCCGCCCAGCTGGTGAAGGCAGGCCTGACCGACTTCTACAACATCGACCACGGCGGCAATTTCGGCGGCACCTGGTACTGGAACCGCTACCCCGGCATCCAGTGCGACAATGACAGCCTTGTCTACATGCCGCTGCTGGAAGAAACGGACTACATGCCGTCGAAGAAGTTCGCCGACGGCTACGAAATCCACGATCACTGCCAGATGATCGCCGACACCTTTGGCCTGCGCGACAAGGCACTGTTCCACACGCTGATCGAATCGCTCGTGTGGAACGAAAAGACCAACCGCTGGCACGTCGGCACCAATCGTGGTGATGACATCAAGGCGCGCTTCGTCGTTCTGGCCATGGGCCCGCTCAACAAGCCGAAGCTCCCCGGCATCCCCGGCATCGACAAGTTCAAGGGCAAGATCTTCCACACCGCGCGCTGGGATTACGATTACACCGGCGGCGAATGGCGCAACCCTGAACTGACCAAGCTCAAGGACAAGAAGGTTGCCATCATCGGCACCGGCGCCACTGCCATTCAGGTCGTGCCCTACCTCGCCAAGCATGCAGGCCACACCTATGTCGTGCAGCGCACGCCTTCGACGATCGACATGCGCAACAACCAGCCGATCGATCCCGAATGGTACAAGTCGCAGAAGCCCGGCTGGCAGCAGGAACGCATCGCCAACTTCCACCACGCCGCGATGGAACGGCTGGCGCCGCACGAACCCGATCTGGTCGTCGACATCTGGACCGAGATCAGCCGCAACGTGAACGCGGAACTGGAAGCCGAAGGCTGGCCGGAAATCTCGCAGGAAGAATTCATGCGTCGCCGCACCCTGTGGGACTACCGGGTGATGGAACGCCTGCGGAACCGCTGCGATATCGTCAAGGATCCGGCAACCGCCGAAGCGCTCAAGCCCTATTACCGCTACCTGTGCAAGCGCCCGGCCTCGAACGACGATTATTACCCGGCGTTCAACCAGGACAATGTCGAACTGATCGACGTGGCCGAAACGCAGGGCCTCGAAGCGCTGACCGAAAACGGCTTCATCCATCAGGGCAAGGAATATGAATGCGACTGCATCATCCTCGCCTCGGGCTATGAAGTGACCAACGACCTCGACCGTCGCTGGGGCATCAGCCGCATCGAAGGCGCTAACGGCCTGTCGATCTACGATTACTGGCGCGAAGGTTTCCAGACCTTCCAAGGCATGACCGCGCACAACTTCCCGAACATGTTCTTCACCGGCTTCACGCAGGCGGCCGCCAATGCGTCGAATTCGAAGACGTTCATCGATCAGGGCTTCCACATTGGCTACATCGCCAGCGAAGCGCTGAAGCGGGGTGCGGTTCGCGTCGAACCCAGCGCCGAAGCTCAGGAAGCCTATATCACGCACCTGCGCTCGATCGCGGTCGATAACTCGGACTATGTCAACGAGTGCACGCCTTCGTACTTCAACAACGAAGGTGACACCTCGAAGAAGCGCCACATCTTCGGCGAACCGTGGGGCGAAGGCTATTACCCCTTCGAAGCCATGCTCAAGGCATGGCGTGATGAAGGCGGCCTCAATGGCCTGCAACTTGAGATCGAGAAGGCTGCGGAACCCGCCGAATAAGCGGAAATTCGCAAGCATGGAGGGCAGGCCAAACCTGCCCTCCCCCCGATCATCAGGAGGATGCCATGAACAAGCCCGAAAAAATCGCCTCAGAAGACCTCTCCGAACCCCTGATCTATCCGGTCGATGCCTTCATCAGCCGCGAATATGCCGAAGCCGAACCCGAAAAGCTGTGGTCGAAGGTCTGGCAGCAGGCTGGCCGCGTTGAGGAACTGCCCGAGGTTGGCAACTACATCACCTACAACATCTGCCACGATTCCATCCTGATCGTGCGCGATACCCCCACCACGCTCAAGGCGTTCCACAACGTCTGCCCGCATCGCGGTCGGCGCTTGGTCGGCGATAACACCGGCGGTGGTCCGGTGGTGGTCAAGCAGGCGCTGGGCGCGCACAGCGCCAAGGGCAAGCAGTTGAAGTTCGGCTGCAATTATCACGCGTGGACTTTCGGCCTCGACGGCAAATCAACCTACATCCCCGATAGCGAAGACTGGCAAGGCGCGATCCATGCCGGCACCGGCTGCACCAGCCTGACCCCGGTTCAGGTCGATACGTGGGGCGGCTGGATCTGGATCAACATGGATATGAACGCAGGGCCGCTGCGCGAATATCTCGAACCGATCTGTTCGCTGATCGATCCGTTCGAATTCGAGAAGATGCGCTATCGCTTCCGTTTCTGGGGCATCTTCGATTGCAACTGGAAGGTTGCGCTCGAAGCCTTCCTTGAACCCTACCACGTTCAAGGCACGCACCCGCAGCTGATCAAGTATGGCGATTTCTACTCGTTCTCGAAGGCATACGGCCTGCACGGACAGACCGGCTTCGATTCCAAGGCTCACCGCGATAGCGGGACGGCGGTTGAAACCAGCGTCCACCGTGCCGCTGGTGACGGTGATCCGCGCACCACCATCGCGCAAATGCAGGCGGAATACTGGGAAACCATCGGCGCCAGCACCAGCGAAACACTGGTCCGCACCGCGCAAAAGCTTCCCGAAGTGCTCCCTGAGGGCACGCCGGCTGCCGAAGTTCACAAGAAGTGGATGGAAATGGCGGTTGCCGAAGACGCCGCACGCGGGGTGATCTGGCCCGAACTCACCGATGCGCAGGTCGCAGCGGCGGGTCTAGCGCTTTCGATCTTCCCCAACGTGAACTTCATCCCCGGGCCGACCTTCAGCCTTGCCTATCGGGTCCGCCCCTATGGCACCGATCCCGACAAGTGCATCTTCGAGGCCGTAGCACTCGATCGCTTCCCCGAAGGCGAAGAGCCCGAGACCGAATGGACCTATGTCGAACAAGACCTCGACAAGTGGCCCTTCGTCATCTCGCAGGACATCTCGAACATGGTCGAGGTCCAGCGTGGCTACAAGTCACGCGGGTTCAAGGGCAACCTTCCCAACCCTTGGCAGGAACGCAAGGTCACCAACCTGCACCGCGGACTTGCCAAGTACATGGGTGTCGGCGCTCCCACGCCGATCGACTGAGAACAACCCCAAAGGGCGCGCGGACCGTTTCGCGCGCCCTTCCCCGGCCGAATAACGCGCGCGGGTTGCCCCTGCCAGTTCACTCGGGCAAAGGCGTGCTTGCCTATCAATCCGGAATTCCGATGGACGCCATGATTGCCAAACCCGCGAAGCGCAGGGCGCGTGACCCGGAAGCAACCCGGGCCGATATCCTTGCCGCCGCGCGCAAGCTGCTGGCGGAAAATGGCCCCGATGGCCTCAGCCTATCCGAAGTCGCGCAGCTGGCCAAGGTCAACCGCGGCACGGCTTACCAGCACTTCGCCACCCGCGAGAACCTGATCGAGGCAACCATCGCCTCGGTTTCGGAAATCCTGCTGCAATCGGTCTATGGCCAAGATGACCGCAAGGTTGAGGATATCGATCAGGTTGATCTGACCGAACGCCTTGCATCCTTCGCCATGGACAACCCCGATCTGTGCCGCGTCTGGCTGCTTCAGGTTTTGGCGTCTCCCGATCCCTCGCAGGATCCATTCTGGCGCAAGTATCTCGATTCGCTCGGGCAGTTTTCCCGAACCGAACTCGCACAACCCGGCATCGACACCGAAGTCCTGTCGATCATCGTGCTGGCGGGAACCTTCCTCTGGCCGGTCTGGGCCCATGTGGGCAAGCTGGATGGCCAGCAACGTCAGCAAACCGCGGATCGTTTCACCCGCGAACTGCTGAGGCTATCGATGCACGGCTCGCTGGTCCCCGAAAAGCTGCCGGCGATTGCGGAACGGCTGCAACGCAAAGCCTGAGCAGCGCTGCTTCGGCGGCAACCTTTCCTACACCGGCAGCGGTGGGCATAATTGCCCCCACTCTTTGCCGTCGCTCTTTGTCATCGTCGTCAACTTGATCAGCCGCAAGGCTCCCCCCTGCTTTTGCATCAGCAAAAACAGGAAGGATTGCATTTTGCCCTCAGGACTGTGTCAACCTGTCAACTTTGCCCGAGAAAGGTCAGTCTTTCAGCGCCTTGGGCGCACCACGCCCTCCCATCATCCGGCCCAAGTTGCGGTGAAGGTTGATCACCTTCTGCTCCTGATGCGGATTGGGCAGCGCGCCACGGAAACCGCTCGACTTCATGCCCTTCTGAACAAATTCCATGTTCGAAAAGTCCTGTGCCAGCACTGACCCCCAGTTATCAGCCGTGGGATCGGCATGGACCCATTCGGTCTGCGGCACTTCGCCTTCGGGGAAGCGTTCCAGCGCATAGCTTTCGAACACGCACTTGTTCGGATCATCGCCAAAGGGACGAACGCGATAGCACAGCGCGAAGGTCTCACCGTGCAGGATGTTCTGATTGGGGAACAGACCCCATGCAAGCCCCGATTCCTGCTTGATCGCAGGCGGAACTTCCGGCCAGATCACCCCGCGCGCGGCATCGTCAGCCTTGGCGGACTTGAGCCAGTGAGCAATGATTTCAGCCGGGGTCGCGGTTTCAGGCAGTTCATCAACCAGTCGGCTCGCAGCCTTGACCAAGGTTTCGGTCGAAGCGGAATAGTTCACCGTCTCGTAATTTTCGCGGATCAGTTCATAGGTGGAGACGCGCGCATCGTCGCCCTTGCCCGCACGAGTGGTGCCGGCGCTCTCGCTCATCTTGAACTTGTCGTCGCGCGTATCGTAGCTGGAAACCGAGTGCCAGCCATACTGCTTCGACAGGGCATAGTAATCGCCATAGTCAAGCAATTGGGTATGCGTGCCGGCCACGTGATAAGGCTCAAGGAAGGCTTCGATCGCGGTCTTCCAGTTGCACGGATAGATCGCCCACTGCCGCCATTTATAGCGCATCTTGGCCAGATCGAAGTGATCGAGAATCTCACCAGCGCGCCCCATGAACTCCTTCAGCGGTTCGCAGTCCGGGTCCATGTTGATGTAGATATAGCCGTTCCAGATCCCGAGCTTGACCGTGCTGAGGCAGGTCATGTCCGGGGTCAGGCCGCCATGCCAATCCTGCTGATCGAGGATGTAGCTGTTGTTGCCCTCGGTATCGAAGGTCCAGCCATGGAAACCGCAGATGAAGTTCTTGCGCTTCTTGCCCCGCACCGAATGAACGCCGTCGGGAACCGACACCAGTTGGCGGCCACGATGTGGGCAGACATTGTGGAAGGCCCGGAACGCGCTCGCATCGTCACCTTCGGCAACGCGCACCACGATCACCGATTCATCGGCAACATTGTAAGTGATCCAGTCGCCGACATCGGGGAAGTCCTCAAGCCGTTCGACCATCTGCCAGACCTTGGGCCACAGCAGCGTCTTTTCAGCTTCCAGATATTCGCGGGAGAGGAAGGCTTCAGCCCCATAGGTCGCAAGAACCTCGGCATCCATGTCCTTGTCGGTGATCACCCGGTTGCTCATGCCTTCGTCTCCACGCGTTCGCTTAGTCGTTCAGTGCCATGCCGTCGAAGCTACCCGCCTCGCGCCAATCGCTGATCAGCTTCATCCATGCATCCCAGCCGTGGCCATAGGCCCGGAACAGCTGCCACGGTGCATTCTTCTGCCCTTCGTTCGAGAAGTAGCTCGGCGTGCATTCAGCCTGGAAGGCCGAAGTGTCGATCTCGATCTCGGCGAAGTGATTGCAGTAGGCTTCCATGCCTTCCTTCGTCGTTTCGACCGACTGCTTACCGCGACGCAGCGTTTCAGAAATGATCCACGCCGAATGTTCGCCCTGACGACCGAACTGCTCGGTCACCGAACCATTCAGGCCACCCTGAATGTAACCGATGAAGAACATGTTCGGGAAGCCGTGAGTCATCGTCCCGTGCAGCGTCTTCGGACCTTCGCGCCAGTGATCGTAAAGCGAAACGCCGCTGCGGCCATCGACCGCATCGAAGCCCCAACGCTTTTCGAGTTCGCTCGACACTTCGAAGCCCGAGGCGAAGATGATGCAATCAACTTCGTACTCAACGCCGTTCTGGATGAAGCCCTTCTCGGTGATCTGCTCAAGCCCCTGCGTTTCAGAGGTATCGATCAGATGCACGTTCGGCTTGTTGAACGCCGGATAGAACGTGTCGCTCGACAGCGGCCGCTTGCACAGGAAGCGGTAATAGGCCTTGAGCTGTTCGGCGAGCGCCGGATCCTTGATCGTTTCATCAACGCGACCACGGAAGCGTTCCATGATCTGGTAATCCACCACTTCGCGGCGCGCCATGAACTCTTCAGGAGCAAGTTCAGGATAGCCCTCTGCCGCCATTTCGGCCCACAGGTTGCGGTTCAGTTCGGTCCAGAAATCGCAAACGAGATCGGGCTCACCCGGCTTCGGCACTTCCATCGCGTGACGCTGGAAGTTGGCGATGCGTTCCTGCTGCCAGCCCGACTCAAGCGTCTTGATCCATTCGGGATCAGTCAGCGGATTCGGGCGGGTATCAACGCACGACGGGGTGCGCTGCACGACGTAGAGTTCCTTGGCATATTCGGCGAGGATCGGAACCGCCTGAATAGCCGTTGCCCCGGTGCCGACGATCGCCACCTTCTTGTCGCGCAGCTTGTCGAGCACGGGCTTGTCGCAAGAACCGCCGGTGTAATCGTATTCCCAGCGCGATGTGTGGAACATCTTGCCCTTGAACTTGGCGATGCCGTTGATGCCGGGCAACTTGGGCATGTTGAGCACGCCGCAACCCATCACGACGAAACGGGCGCGGATATCATCGCCACGGTCGGTGGTGATGCGCCAGCGCTGGATCGAATCGTCCCACTTGAGCGAGGTGATCAGCGTGTGGAACAGCCCCTTGTCCGCGAAACCGCCCTTTTCGGCGATCAGGCGGATATAGCCCATGATCTCCGGCCCCGGCGCAAAGCGACGCGAAGGCATGAAGCCGGTCTCTTCGAGCAGCGGGAGATAGCAATAGCTGTCGTTATCGCACTGGATGCCGGGGTAGCGATTCCAGTACCAAACGCCGCCGAAATCACCGGCATGGTCGATATTGCGGAAGTTGGTGATGCCCTGCTTGGCAAGGTAATGCCCCGCCATGACCCCACCGAAGCCCGCGCCCAGAATGGCGACATCAAGGTCTTCGCTCAGCGCATCGCGCGGCTGAACCGGCATGTGCGGATCAGAATTGTAAAGGTCATGAAGCTGGCCGGGGCCATCATTAATATACTGCCCACCCTGACGAGGATTGAGGCGCTTTTCACGTTCCTGAGCGTACTTCTTGCGCAGAGCCGGAATGTCGAGGCTCTCCGCAGGCGGAACCTGCGTCGGTTGGCAGTTCATGATTTCTCCCGGTCGATTCGTCTTGAGTTATCGATTTACGTTTTTGCGATAATGAACACCACTGTCCAGTAGGACATCAACACATCGCCGTTGCGCTACCATCCGGGGCAAGCCTGACGGTGCGCTGAACGACCAGTAATCGCGATTACAACAGCGCGGCGATGTCGGCTTCCAGCTGTTCGGGCTTCACGGTGGGAGCATAACGACGAAGCACCTTGCCGTCGCGCCCGATCAGGAACTTGGTGAAGTTCCACTTGATCCGTTGCGTACCGAACACGCCGGGTGCCTCAGCCTTGAGCCAGCGATACAGCGGGGTCGCATCCGCACCGTTGACCTCGACCTTCGCCATCAGCGGGAAGCTGAGACCAAAGTTCGCGCTGCAAAAGCTTTCGATCTCGGCGGCAGTGCCCGGTTCCTGCTTGCCGAACTGGTTGCAGGGAAAGGCGATAATCTCAAAGCCCCGGTCGCCATACTGGCGCCACAGCGCCTCAAGTCCGGCATACTGCGGGGTAAACCCGCACTTGCTCGCCGTATTCACCACCAGCAGAACCTTGCCCTGCTTGTCAGCCAGGCTGACTTCATCACCATTGGGCAGGCGGGCGGAAAAATCGGCGATCGTGGTCATGACAAGACTCCATCGTGCAGGCGCACCACGCGATCCATGCTCTGCGCCAAGCGCTCGTTATGCGTGGCGATCAGCGCTGCAGCCCCCTGCCCGCGCACCAGCTTGACGAATTCGCCGATCACCCGATCCGCCGTCGCTTCATCCAGATTGCCGGTGGGTTCGTCAGCCAGAACCAGACCCGGGCGATTGGCCAGCGCGCGTGCCACGGCAACGCGCTGCTGCTCACCGCCCGAAAGCTGGCTGGGCTTGTGCGAAAGCCGTTCAGCCAGCCCCAGCGCGCCGAGCAGTTCTGCAGCGCGTTCATCCGCCACTTCACGGCTTTTCCCTGCGACAAGCTGCGGGATCACCACGTTTTCAATCGCAGTGAAATCAGGCAGCAAGTGGTGGAACTGATACACGAAACCCAGATGATCGAGGCGCAACGCGGTACGGGCATCGCCATCGAGACCCGATGCATCCACGCCGGCAATCGCGATCCGTCCGCCGAAACCGCCTTCAAGCAGGCCGATCGCCTGCAGCATGGTCGATTTGCCCGACCCTGACGGACCCATGATCGCGACGAACTCGCCGTCATTGACCGTGAGCGACACATTGTTGACGGCAAAGAAGCTGCCGTAGGTCTTCACGAGGTCTTTGATCACCACTTGGGCCATGGGCGAACCTTCTTAGTGTTTGACGGCGCCTTCGGTGAGGGCACGCACGAAATAACGTTGGAGCAGCAGGAACAGCACGAGGTACGTGGCGAGGAGGATGAACGCCGCGGTCCGCGGGAAGTCGGCCGCCACGCGGTCCACGACGTCCACCACCTCCGCGGCGCCGCCGCCCACGATGGATCTGCAGCTGGAGCTCGAACCGGCTCCGCCCGTCCCGCAGGACGAGCACTTTGCCGCCAAGGAGTCGCTGAGCAGCGTGCGCGCGGCCATTGCCGCGCTGGATGACAGCAACTCGCCGGACGAGAGTCAGCGC
>CALKVF010000051.1 GCA_937996535.1 uncultured Novosphingobium sp.
ACCGCGTGCCTGCAGTCGATTGGGACCGCACCAATGGCCGGGTGATGACGATCGACTGGATCGACGGCACCAAGATCAGCGAAACCCAGGCGCTGAAAGATGCGGGACACGATCTGCCCGCCCTCGCCCGGCGGCTCGTGCTGACTTTCCTGCATCAGGCGATCCGCGGCGGCTATTTCCATGCCGACATGCACCAGGGCAACCTGTTCGTCGAAGCCGATGGCTCGATCGCGGCGATCGATTTCGGGATCATGGGCCGGATCGACCGGCGCGCCCAGCTGTGGCTGGCGGAAATCCTCTATGGCCTGACCACCGGCAACTATCGCCGCGTCGCCGAGATCCATTTCGAAGCGCAATATGTGCCGAGCTATCACTCGGTCGATGAATTCGCGACCGCGCTGCGCGCCGTGGGCGAACCCACGCGCGGGCGCCCGGTCAGCGAACTTTCGGTTGGGCAGATGCTCGACAGCCTGTTCGCGATCACCCGCGAATTCGACATGCAGACCCAGCCGCACCTGCTGCTGCTGCAAAAGACCATGGTGATGGTCGAAGGGCTGGCCACTCAGCTCGATCCGCAGATCAACATGTGGGACGTTGCCAGCCCCTTCGTGCGCGACTGGATCCGCGACGAACTCGGGCCAGAGGCTGCGATTGCCGACCGCCTGCGCAAGGACGGCGAAACCCTGCTGCGCCTGCCCGAATTGATCCGCCGCATCGAGGACCGCTTCCCCGCGAAGGGCGGCGCGCCCGAGGCCCCGCCGCTGCCCGAAGTGCCGCTGGTCTGGGACAAGCGCGCCGGCCAACGCGGCTGGCTTGGCTATCTGCTCGCCCTTGCTCTGGGCGGCGCGGGCGTGTGGGGCGCGCACCTCTTGGGCTGGCTCTGACGCGATGGACCTCGACGCCCTCATCCTGCACTTCTTCCACACCGAAGATCCGGCCGAGCTGACCGAGGCCGAATACGAACTTGGCCTCGAACGGCTCAAGATCGGGTTCGGGGTAGAGCGCGAGCCGGGCCGCAAGTTCGCGCTGTGGACCTTGATGGACGCGCTGGGCGTGGCCCCGCTGCCCGCCGATGCCTTTGCCAAGGAACCGATGCTCAAAGCCGCGGCGGAAGACTATCTCAAGGCTGCCTTCCGGATGGAGCGTGACGGAGACGGCGAATGAGGACGCCCGCCGTCCTGTTCGTGTGCCTGGGCAATATCTGCCGCTCGCCGCTGGCTGAAGCGGCCTTCCGCGCCGAAGCCGCCAGGGCCGGGCTTGATGCGATCGCGGATTCGGCCGGGACCGCCGATTACCATGTCGGCGAAGCGCCCGATCCCCGCTCGATCCGCACCGCCGCGCGCTTTGGCATCGACATCGCGGGCTTTCGCGGGCGTCAGGCCAGCGCGCAGGACTTCCACGACTTCACCCACATCTTCGCGCTCGATCATGCCAATCTGGCGGGATTGCAGCGCATTGCCCCGGCCGGGCACGGCGGGCACCTTGGCCTGCTGATGGATCTGGTGGCGGGCCGCGAGGGGCAGGCCGTGGCCGATCCCTATTACGGCGATGAAGCCGGGTTCCTCGTCACCTGGGACGAAATCAGCTTGGCGGCGCGCGCGCTGGTCGCGGAGCTGACCCGGTGAGCGCCGAAAGCGTCAATGCCTGGCTCGCAAGCCATGCCCCCGACCTCACGCTGATCGACCATTCGCGCTCTACCGCCACCGTCGCCGAAGCCGCCGAGGTGCTGGGCGTCGAACCTGGCCGGATTGCCAAGACCTTGGCTTTCCGCGTTGGCGAGCGCGTGATGCTGCTGCTTGCCCGCGGCGATGCGCGGCTCGACAATGGCAAGTGCAAGGCGGCGCTGGGTGGACGCCCGCGGATGCTCGATCCCGATGAGACGCTGGCGCTGACCGGCCATGCCGTGGGCGGGGTCTGTCCGTTCGGTCTTGCCACCGACCTGCTGATCGTCGCCGACCAGTCCCTGCTCGCCTATGCCACGGTGTTCCCCGCCGCCGGATCGCGCACCAGTTCGGTCGAGGTGGAGCCCCGCAGGCTCGCCGCGCTGGTCGGGGCTGAGTGGACCGACATCTGCAAGCTGCCCGAAACTTGACCTGAATCAACGCCAAGATCGCCGCCCCGATTATTCTAACATTTGTTAGAAAATAAGGAGAGGCGTGCGTGGCTCATTTTCCGCAGAACCCCGGCTTTACCGGTGCCATGCGCCCCCTGCGGCTGCAGGGCGACATTCTCGACCTCGAACTCGACGGCGATCTGCCGGACTGGATCGACGGGGCCTTCCACCGCGTCCACCCCGATCCGCAGTTCACCCCCAAGGATCCTGACGACCAGTTCTTCAACGGCGATGGCATGGTATCGATGTTCCGCGTCAAGGGCGGCAAGGTCGATTTCAAGCAACGCTTCGCCCAGACCGACAAGTGGCGCCTCGAGAACGCCGCCGGCAAGGCGCTGTTCGGGGCCTATCGCAACCACCTTGACGATGATCCCTCGGTCGCGGGGCAAATTCGCGGCACGGCCAACACCAATGTCATGGTCCACGCCGGCAAGCTTTACGGGATGAAGGAAGACAGCCCGTGCCTGATCATGGACCCGCTCAGCCTTGAGACCCAAGGCTACACCCAGTTCGATGGCACGCTGAAAGCACAGACCTTCTCGGCCCATCCCAAGATCGATCCCAAGACCGGCAACATGTGCAATTTCAGCTACATGGCGGATGGGCCGATGACCCACGCGATGAGCTATTTCGAGATCAGCCCCACCGGCGAGCTGTTGTTCGAAATCCCGTTCGAGAACAAGTACCTGTGCATGATGCACGATTTCGGGGTGACCGAGGATTACGCCGTGTTCAACGTCATGCCGCTGCTCACCTCCATGGAACGGCTGGAGCGGCGGATGCCCTATTTCGGGTTCGACCATTCGCTGCCGGTCTGGCTGGCGGTGGTGCCACGCAAGGTCGGGGCCACGGCCAAGGACATCCGCTGGTTCAAGGCCCCGGGCAACTGCTTCACCGGCCACGTGATGAACGCCTTCAACGACGGCACGAAGGTCTATTTCGACCTGCCCATCGCGGCCAAGAACAGCTTCCCCTTTTTCCCCGATGTCACTGGCGCGCCGTTCGATCCGATTGCGGGCATGAGCTATCTCACCCGCTGGACGGTGGATCTGGCCAGCAACGGCGAGGAGTTCGAACAGGTCGAGCGCCTGACCGACCTTGGCGATGAGTTCCCCCGGATCGACGATCGCTATGCCACCCAGGCCTATCGCCACGGCTGGATGCTCGTGTTCGATACTTCCAAGCCCTACGAAGGGCCGGGCGGCGCCTTCGTTTCGCTGACCAACAGCCTCGCGCACAAGGATCTCGCCACCGGCAAGGAAAAGGTCTGGTGGGCCGGACCGCAATGCGCGCTGCAGGAACCCTGCTTCATCCCGCGCAGTGCCGATGCGCCCGAAGGCGAAGGCGCGGTGGTCGCGCTGGTCGACAACCACGTCACCAATTACACCGAGCTGTGCTTCTTCGATGCGCAGCGGGTCGATGAAGGCCCCTATGCCCGCGCCAAGCTGCCGGTGCGGATCCGTCAGGGCCTCCACGGCAACTGGTCAACCGCCGCCCAGCTGGGCCTGGCCTGAGGAGGAACGCGCCATGTCACACTATCCCAGCACCCCCGGCTTCACCGGCCCGCTCCGCCCGCTGCGGATCGAAGGGGACATCCTCGATCTTGAGGTTGAGGGCGAAATCCCCGCCAGCCTCGATGGCACCTTCCACCGCGTCCACCCCGATGGCCAGTTCCCGCCCAAGTTCGACAGCGATCAGTTCTTCAACGGCGATGGCATGGTCAGCCTGTTCCGCTTCAAGGACGGCAAGGTCGATTTCCGCCAACGCTATGCCCAGACCGACAAGTGGAAGGTGGAACGCGCGGCGGGCAAATCGCTGTTCGGCGCCTATCGCAACCCGCTGACCGATGACGATGCGGTCAAGGGCATGATCCGCGGCACGGCCAACACCAATGTCATGGTCCACGCCGGCCAGCTCTATGCGATGAAGGAGGACAGCCCGGTCCTGCTGATGGACCCGCTGACGCTGGAAACCCACGGCTATCACGATTTCGGCGGCAAGCTGAAGAACCAGACCTTCAACGCCCACGCCAAGATCGACCCGGCCAGCGGCAACATGTGCACCTTCGGCTATGCGGCCAAGGGCCTGCTGACCACCGACTGCTCGTACTACGAGATCAGCCCCACCGGCGAACTGCTGTTCGAGACCGAGTTCGAAGTCCCCTATTACTGCATGATGCACGACTACGGGCTGACCGAGGACTATGCGGTATTCCACATCGTGCCCTCGACCTCGAACTGGGAACGGCTGAAAGCGGGTCTGCCGCACTTTGGCTTCGACACCACGCTGCCGGTGTGGCTCGGCATCCTGCCGCGCGGAAGCGGTGTCACCGCCAAGGACATGCGCTGGTTCAAGGCGCCCAAGACGGTCTTCGCCAGCCACGTCATGAACGCCTTCCAGGACGGCTCGAAGATCCACTTCGACGTGCCTCAGGCCGAGAACAATTCCTTCCCGTTCTTCCCCGACATCCACGGCGCGCCCTTCGATGCCGAAGCGGGGCTGCCCTATCTCCACCGCTGGACGGTGGACATGGCAAGCAACACCGAGGAATTCACCGCGGTCACCAAGCTGTCGGACTGGATCGACGAATTCCCCCGGATCGACGAACGCTATGTCGGGCGGCCCTATCGCCACGGCTGGGGCCTGGTGATGGACCGCGACCTGCCGATGGAATTCGTGCGCGGGCGGGCCTCGGGCTTCAAGATGAACAAGATCGGCCACTGGGATCACGCCACCGGCAAACAGGACGCCTGGTGGGCCGGGCCGCAGTCGATCGTGCAGGAACCGTGCTTCGTGCCGCGCTCCCCTGATAGCGCGGAAGGCGATGGCTGGATCATCGCGCTCGTCGACAATCTCATCACCAATTACACCGATCTGGTCGTGCTTGATGCGCTGCGGTTGGAGGATGGGCCGGTCGGCCGGGCGAAGCTGCCGATCCGGCTGCGCTCGGGCCTGCACGGCAATTGGGCCGACGCCAGCAAGCTCGCCGCCTGACAGGCCTGACAAGTTAACTGGCCGTGGGGGCACGGCCGGTGGTAGGAGCGGCCAATGGCCGCTCCTATTGTTTCACCGCCCCTCGTCTATTGCCACGGCCTGCCCGGCGGCAGCCCGGAATGGGCCGCCTGCGCCCCGCCGGGGCTGGCCGCCTTTGCGCCTGATCGCAACCGCCCGGTAAGCGCCGCCGCCCTAGCCGCGCAGGTGCGGGCAGCGTTCGGCCAAGGCCCGGTGACCCTGATCGGCTTTTCGCTCGGCGCGCCGATCGCGTTGGCGCTGGCGCGCGAACTGGGCGAACAGGCGGGGCATATCCACCTCGTCTCCCCGGCAGCGCCGCTGCAGCTCGGCGACTTTCTGAATGCGATGGCCGGCGGGCCGCTGTTCCGCCTCGCGGGCAGCCGCCCGACCCTGTTTCGCCTTGTCGCACGGATCGAGAGTGTGATCGCGCGAGCCGCGCCGCGCTTCCTGTTTGGCCGCCTGTTCGCCAGCGCCGTCGGCGAAGACGCCGCCCTTGCCCGCGATCCAGCCTTTCGCACCGCGATGGCTCAGGTGCTGCGCAGCGGCCTTGGCAGCGATTGGCGCGGTTTTGCCGGTGAGGTTGCCGCCTATGTCAACGACTGGCGCGGTGCGCTTGGCCATGTCAGCGCGCCGGTGACGATCTGGCAGGGCGAGGCTGACAACTGGACCCCGCCGGCAATGGCCGAGGCGCTGGCCGCCGCCCTGCCCGGCCCGGTCACGCTGCACCGGCTGCCGGGCTGCTCGCACTATTCGGCGCTGCGCACCGCGCTGGCCCAGCTAGCCTGAAAACGCGAAACGCCCCGGTCCCGCGAAGGACCGGGGCGCTTTCACTCGCCCGTTTGGGCGCAGCTTAGTACTTGGCGCCGATGCGCAGACCGAAGGTGCGCGGCTGGTTCGGCACAATGTAGGTGCGGGTGCACAGGCCGCACTGGACGTAGCGGCCCAGATCGCCCCGCTCATCGAGCACGTTGGTCACGAACAGTTCGAAGTTGAACTTGTCCCAATCCGCACCGAAGGCGAGGTTGGCCTGAGCAAAGGCGCCCAGATCGCCCATCAGCGCCGCATTCGCCGTGCGCAGGTCCGACGGGGCCGAGCCCTGATAGGTCAGGTTGAGCTGGCCATAAGCCTTGGCCGCGCCCACCGGCACGCTGTAGCGCGCGGTCCCGCTCATCTTGAACTTCGGCGTGATCGGCAGGCGGCTGCCAGCCGGCGCGTCGATCGAGTTGCCACCGGTCGCGCAGGTGTAAGTTGCGTCGATCGCGTGGCACAGGTTCTGGCGGGTCTTGGCGTCGGTATAGGCCGCGGCCAGGTTGACCGTCAGCGGACCGGCGAAGACCGAGGCATCAAGATCGAAACCACGGATCCGCGCGTTCGGACCATTGGTGATGATCGTGAAGCTGTTCGGGCCAAGGTAGCTGAACTGGAAGTGCTCCCAATCCTGCTGGTAGAGCGCGCCGTTGAAACGGATCAGCCCATCGGCCAGCGTGGTCTTGAAGCCCACTTCGTAGTTCATCAGGTAATCGGGGTTATAGGCCCCGAAATCGCCGCGGCGGTTGATCCCGCCGGGGCGGAAGCCCTTGCTGACCGTGGCATAGACCATCGCGTCCTTGCTCGGCTTCCAGGTCGCGTTGAAGCGATAGGTCACCCCGTCGCCCTTGGCGCGGGTCGGGATCGCGGTGCCGCCGCTCCAGACGCCAAGGTTGGTGCAGGGGCTGCCCGCGACCACGCCCGGCGCCAGAGTGACTCCGGCGGTGCCGAACACGTCGATCAGGCGCGCGCCGGTGGTGGTGAAGCACTGGATCGCCCCGGTGCGCGAGCTATAGGCCGCGTTCTTGGGCGAAGCGGTGAAGTTGCTGCCCGGGTTGCGGCCAAAGCCGAAGAACCCGATCAGCGAGTTGTCATACTTGAACACGCGCGCGCCGCCGGTGACGGTCACGGTCGGATCGATGTCCCACGACACTTCGCCGAACGCCGCATAGTCCTTGTCGACGCGTTCCTGCTGGGTCAGCCAGAGCGTGCCGGGATGGCCGTTGACCGAGACGTTCGGCCCCAGACCCGGGATCTGGTAGTCCTGATGGATCAGGTTCGACTGGCGCTGGAAGAACACCCCGCCGACCACGCGGACCGGCTGGTCCGAGGGCGAAGCCAGGCGCAGTTCCTGGCTCAGCTTCTTGAAGTGATCGGTGCCGATGACCTTCTGGCGCGGATCGATCGTGTTGCCGGCCGCATCCTGATAGGCAAAGTAATAGGCCAAGCCGCCGACGCTTTCGTAGTAGCTGTCATAGGCTTCGGAATAGTCGGTGTAATCGCTTTCCGAGTAGGTCTTGCGATCAAGATAGGCCCCGGCATAGGTCAGATCCCAGTTGCCGATCTTGCCTTCGATGGTCAGCGCGGCCTGCACGAACTTGTCGTTGCGCAGATCCTTGTAGAAGTGCTGGTACTGCAGGTCGCCGACGGTCGGATCGTAGCCGTAGTTCCCGTGGCTCTTGGTTTCCTGGTACAGGGCCGAAGGGGTCACGGTCCAGTTGTCGTCCAGATCAACCTTGAGCGCGGCGCGCCCGCCATAGGTTTCGGTGTAGTTGGCGTTGTTCTTGACCAGCGCGGCATTGCTGACCGAAACGCCGTCCTTGAGGCAGCCGGTGGCATTGCCCGAGCTGTCGAACAGGGTGGTGCCGCAGAAGGTGCGGCGGCCGGCGACGTTGTCGATGAAGCCGGCGTCGCGCTGCCAGAACCCGACCACGCGCAGCGCAGCCTGTTCGGACAGCGGCGTGTTGATCATGCCTTCGAGCTTGCCGCCCACACCGCCCTTGTGGACGGTGTTGATTTCACCATCGACGCGGGCGTCGAACCCGGCGGTCGAGGGCTTGTTGGTGATGATGCGGATCGTGCCGGCTTCCGACGAGGCGCCATAGAGCGTGCCCTGCGGCCCCGAGAGGCTTTCGATGCGGGCGATGTCATAGACGTGCACGTCAAGGTTGCCGCCGATCGTGGTCACCGGCTGTTCGTCGAAATAGACGCCGACCGAAGGCAGCGAACCCGAGTGGTTGCCATCGCCGCCCGAGGCAACACCGCGCATGTAGATCACGTTGGTGCCCGGCGTGCCGCCCGACTGGGCCGAAACCGAAGGAAGCTGCTGCGAATAGGACGAGAAGTTCGAGATGTTGAGTTCGTCGAGCTTCTTGGTGCTGAGCGCCTGGATCGAGATCGGGACGTTCTGCAGGTTTTCGCTGCGCTTCTGCGCGGTCACGACGATGACATTGCTGTCCTCATTGGCCGCGCCTTGCGCGTCCTGCGCAAGAACCGGAGCCGAAACCATCGCGGTAGTGGTGAAAAGTGCTGCAAAGGCAGCACGGCGGGAAGCGGTGCGCATAATATTCCCCTGAGTTTTGGACCCAATGGAACGACCCTGATTCCTGCGCGCGCGCGCGTCAAGGCGCAGACGCACGTTTGTTACGCAAGTGCAGCAAAGCGTGGCAGATTTACCACGCCGGCGGAGCTGCCGGATAACAATCGAGCACCTCGCCCAGCGCCGCGCGCAGCGGATCAAGCTGCGCGGAATAGGGCTTCCAGCCTTCGGTCCCTTCGCGGAAGATCGGCTGACGCACCTGTTCGCTGCTGGCGGTGCGCACGGCGCGCTCGGTCTTGTGGAAGGCCAGGCAGCCCTCCTCGAATTCCACCCCGCAGAAATCGAGCAGCGCGCGCACTTCGGTTTCGGTATCATCGACCATGCGTTCGTAGATCACGCGGTGGACCCGGCCCGGCTGGACCCGGTCGATATGCGCCATCAGCCGCACATAGTCGCCATAATAGCGGCCCATGTCCTCCAGGCTGTAGCTGAACGCCTGGCCGCGCGCGAAGTGCTGCTTGAAGTTCGAGAAACAGCAGCCCAGCGGATGGCGGCGCGGATCGATGATCTTGGCATTGGGCAGCACCGCCATGATGAACACCACGTGCGCCCAGTTGTTGGGCAGCTTGTCGATAAAGAACGGGCGCTCGGTCTTCCGCTGGATGCGGGTGCGGCGCATGTAGTCCTCGCCGGCGCTGCGCAACTGTTCAGCCGAAAGCTCGGGCAGGCTCACGGGATAGCGCGGCTCGCGCCGAGCCAGCACCGGCATATCGGGCAGTTCGCTGGTGCCTTCGATCAGGCTGTGGCTGGAAAGGATTTGCTCGACCAGGGTGGAGCCCGCGCGAGGCATCCCCAGCACGAAGATCGGATCGGCGGCATCGCAGCCCTGCCCGGCCCGGGAAGCGAAGAATTCGGGCGTGGCGATCTCGATCAGGCGATCGACATAGCGGCTGGTTTCCGCCGCGTCATAGTCCAGCCGGGTGCGCCGCAGGGCATTGCCCGCCGCGTAATGGGCAAAGGCGCCTTCGGCCACGCCGCGGTCCTCCAGCGCCTTGCCCAGCGCGAAATCAAGGTGGAAGCGGTCTTCCTCAGCGATGTCGCCGCGCCCCAGCGCCCCTTCCATCGCGGCGATGTCCTCGTCCGAAAACTTCACCGTCTTGAGATTGGCAAGGCTCCACCAGGCCTCGCCCAGTTCGGGCATCAGCTCGATTGCCTTGCGGTAGGCCGCGATCCCGTCGGCGGTGCGGCCCACGGTCTTAAGCATATGGCCATAGCTCATCCAGATGCGCGGCTGGCTGCCCGCGCGCTTGAGCACCTGTTCGTAGAGCCCCAGCGCCTCGTCAAATTCGCCGATCCGGCCGAGTGCCGCGGCTTGCAGGTTGGCATGGCCGGGATTGTCAGGCTCTTCCTCGGCCACGCGGTTGAGTTCGGCAATCGCGTCTTCGGGGCGGTTCTGCCGGTAAAGCACCAGCGCAAGGTTGGCCCGCGCGGCGGTGAAGGCGGGGGACAGTTCCAGTGCCCGGCGCAGCAGGTTTTCGGCATCGCGGTAGCGCCCGATCCGCCCGGCCAGTTCGGCGAACATGCGGATCGCGGACACGTCAAACGGATCGTCTTTGAGGTGCGCGCGCAGCAGCGGCTCGGCGCGCGGAAGATCATTGGCATTGAGCGCCACGGCGGCCTCGATCAGGCGCGGGGGATACTTGCCAAGGCGTGCAAGCCAGCTCTGCGTGGTAACGGTTGCCATCGTCGCGACTAGAAACATGGTGACGCGGCGCAATCAAGCGGTAGGTTGCCGGGCGAGGGAGAAAGTCATGGACAACACCGCGGCGCACCGGCTGGGCTTCGTCGCCCTGCTGGCGCTGGTCATCGGCAACGTGATCGGATCGGGCATCTACATGCTGCCGGCCACGCTGGCGCCGCTGGGCTGGAACCAGTTCGCCGGCTGGGGGATCAGCATCGTCGGCGCGCTGTCGCTGGCGCTGGTCTTTGCCCGGCTGGGCGCGAAGCTGCCGCTGCCGGGCGGTCCCTATGCCTATGCCGATGCGGCCTTTGGCCCGCTCGCCGGGTTTGCCACGGCGTGGTCCTATTGGGTGATGGGCTGGGTCGGCAACGGCGCGATCGCGGTGGCGGTGGTGTCCGCGCTCGACCACATCTTTCCCGCGATCGGGCGCGAAGCTGGCCTGCCCGCGCTGCTTGCGGTGGCCTGCGTGTGGACCGTGACGCTGGTCAACATTCGCGGGGTCGCGCTGGCCGGGCGGGTGCAGGAAGTGACGGTCGCGCTCAAGCTGCTGCCGCTCATCGCGCTGGTCGGTCTGGCGCTGTGGCTGGTGCTGAGCGGCGCGCCAACCGCGCCCGATCCGGGCGTGCCGATCGCCACGGGGACCATCGCCACGGCGGCGGGGCTCACCTTCTGGGGCTTCCTCGGGCTGGAAGCGGCCACCATTCCGGCGGACAAGGTGCACGATCCCGCGCGCAACGTGCCGCGCGCCACGCTGATCGGGGTGCTGCTGGCGGGGCTGATCTACATCGGCATTTCCAGCGCCTTTGCCTTTTACATGCCCGCACAGACCGCGGCGGCATCGCCCGCCCCGGTGGCCGATTTCCTTGGCGCCTATTTCGGCAGCAAGGTCGCGCTGGCAGTGGCGCTGTGCGCCGCGATCAGCGCCTTTGGCACGCTCAACGGCTGGGTGCTGGTTCAGGGCGAAATGCCCTGGGCGATGGCGCGCGGCGGGGTGTTCCCGGCCTGGTTCGGGGTCGAGGGGTGCAACGGCACCCCGGTGCGATCGCACCTGGTGTCGAGCGGGCTGCTCACGCTGGTGACCCTGCTCAACTACCAGAAAGGCATGGCCGATCTGTTCAATTCGATCCTGTCGATCAGTCTGGCTGCCGGCCTGCTGACCTATTTCATGGCCGCACTGTCAGCGCTGCGCCTGCTACCCGGCGACCGCGCGCTAAGCCTCGCCGCGCTCACCGCCGCCGCCTTCACGCTGTGGGCGGAATGGGGGCTGGGCGGCGAGGCGATGGCCTGGGGGGCGGCGCTGATTCTGGGCGGGCTGCCCTGTTACTGGGCGGTCAGGAGCGCAAGAGCTTCCGGATGAACGGACGGTCGGCCAGGATCGCATGGGCCGCGTTGTGGCCCGGCGCGCCGGTCACGCCGCCGCCCGGATGGGTGCCAGCCCCGCACATGTAGAGCCCCTTGATCGGCCCGCGGTAGTCACCGTGACCCAGCACCGGGCGCGCGGCCCACAGCTGGTCGAGCCCCATGTTGCCGTGCATGATATCGCCGCCGATCAGCCCGAACTTGCGCTCCAGATCGAGCGGTGAATGGATCTGCCGGGCGATCACGCTGGCCTTGAAGTTGGGCGCGTGATCATTGACGGTATCGATGATCAGGTCGGCCACCGTTTCGCGGTGGGTGTCCCAATCGACCTTGGGATCGAATTGCTGGCAGAACAGGCTGGCGACATGCTGCCCCGGAGGGGCGAGGCTATCGTCAACCGTGCTCGGAATGGTGATCTCGACGATCGGCTTCTTCGACCAGCCATGCTGCTGCGCGTCGATGAAGGCCTGGTCCATATAGTCCATGCCCGGCGCGATGATGATCCCGGCGGTGTGGTGTTCAGCCTGCGCCTTGCCCGGAAGCACGGTGAAATCGGGCAGTTCGGACAGCGCAACGTTCATCCGGAACGTGCCCGAGCAGGTCTTGAAGCCCTTGATCCGGCGCTTGAAGTCCTCATCCAGATCGCCCTGATCAACCAGCTGGCGATAGAGCAGCGCCGGCCCAGCGTTCGACGCGACCACGCTGGCGGCGATTTCCTCGCCGCTTTCCAGCCGCACGCCGGCGACCTTGCCGCCATCGACCAGCACCTGCGCCACCGGGGCTTCAAGGCTGATCTCGACCCCGGCATCCTCGCAAGCGCGGGCCATCGCCTGGGTGATCGCGCCCATCCCGCCGATCGCATGGCCCCAGGCGCCGAGCTTGCCGTTCACTTCGCCGAACACGTGGTGCAGCAGGACGTAGGCCGAACCCGGGGTCGACACCCCAGCGAAATTGCCGACCACCGCGTCAAAGGCGAAGGCGGTCTTGACGCAGTCGTTCTCGAACCAGCCATCAAGGAAATCGCGCGCCGACTTGGTGAAAATGTCGAGCAGGTCGCGCTGCACGGCAAGGTCCATCTGCGCCATCGGCCAACCCTGTTTGGCCGCCGCGATCAGCGAGGTCAGCCCGCCGCCGACATTGGGCGGGATCTGCAGCGCCAGATCGCGCAGCACCCCGGCAACCTTTTCAAGCGCGGCGTCATAGCCCGGATAGGCTGCGGCATCGGCCTTGGAAAAGCGGGCGAACTCCGCCTCGGTCCGGCCCGGGCCGCCGCCCAGCTTCAGATAGTCATCGGCAAAGGGGAAGAAGTTCGAGACCTGCCGCTCGACCACGCGGTAGCCATAGTCGTGCAGCTTCATGTCCGCGATCACCTGCGGGCGCAGCAGACTGACGGTGTAGCTGGCGGTCGAATTGCGAAAGCCGGGGTGGAATTCCTCGGTCACGGCCGCACCGCCCACCACGTGGCGGCGTTCCAGCACGCGCACGCGCATCCCCGCCTTGGCGAGGTAGAAGGCGCAGGTCAGGCCGTTGTGGCCGCCGCCGATGATCAGCGCGTCATAGGTCTTGGTCATGGAAAGTCCCCGGTGATTTTCTGGTATCTGGCGTGATTAGGTGCGGCTCCAGCCCGGTGCGGGCGGGAACGGCTGGCGGGCTTCGGGCACGATCGTGCGGATCTTGCGGGCAAAGCTGCGCAGGCAGCTTTCGCTCGCCGCGATCGGACCGGTGCCATAGGTCTTGCTGGTCATGCCCTGCTGGACCCGGCCGATCAGCCAGGTGTCCTCGGCATTGACCACCCGGTTGATCCGCCAGTTGGCATAGCGCACCAGCTTCATTTCGCGGCGATCGTCGGGCAGGCAATAGGCCACTTCGCGCAGCAGACATTCGGTCGGGCTGATCGGCAGCCACTGCATGAAGTCGATCTGGTCGGCATAGATGTCGAACGCCATGTTCGGCCACAGCTTGTAATAGAGCCAACGCTTGTGCGCGGCTTCGGGCAGGTGATCGACCCGCGGCATGTGGGTGCGGTAGAACTTCTCCCAGAAGTTCTGCCGGTCATCCTCCACCACGTCGCCATAGAGGCGGTCAGCCCAGCCGTGCGGCTCGATCCGGTAGCTGCGCCCGAACAGGCGGGTCAGGCCATCGTGGCTGACCGGGATGTGCAGGTTGTCGGAATAGTTGTCGCCAACGTTCTTCCAGTTGACCTCGCGCGGGCGCAGGCGAACCTCGTCCATACGCTGCATATCGGCAAAGCGGTATTGCGACACCTCGTCCTCGAACGGGCTCATCATCGCCGCGACCGAGGGATAGCCGCCATCTTCGAGCCGCACGAAGACGAACCCGTGCCACACTTCCAGATCGACCAGGACCAGCCCGCTCTCTTCCAGCTTGAGCGAGGGATATTCGGACTTCATCGGCACGCCCGACAGACGGCCATCGGTTTCGTAGACCCAGGCGTGATAGGGGCAGACCAGCTTCTTGGTGCAGCCCGAAGGCCCTTCGACCAGCCGCATCGCGCGGTGGCGGCAGACATTGGAAAAGGCGCGGATCTCGCCATCATCGCCACGGATCACCACCACGCTTTCGCCCAGATAGTCGATCGTGCGGTATTCGCCGGGGCGGGTGATCTCGTTCACATGGCAGACGATCTGCCAGCTCGGCCGGAAGATCCGTGCCATCTCCAGATCGAAGAATTCCTGATCGTGGTAGATCCAGCCCGGCAGGCTGAAATCGGCATCAGGATCGACATCGCCGCCTTCGATGCGGGTCACGATGGGGGCGAATTTGGTCATGGTCAGGCGAATCCGGCAATGCTTGTTGGACGATCGTACAACAAGTGCTAGACTGCGACAAGTGAGCCAGAAGCCCGCCTTCAGACGCGCCGAGCCCGACAAGCGCCGCCTCAGCCTGATCGAGGCCTGCGCCCGGGTGCTGGCGCGCGATGGCGTGGCCGGGGCCAGCGTGCGGGCGATCGCGCTGGAGGCCGGAGTTTCAGCCGGATTGGTGGGCCACTACTTCACCGGCATCGATGCGCTGGTTGCAGCGACCTATGCCCATGTCGAAGTGCGGGTGAGCGAGGCGCTCGATGCCGCCGTGGCCGCGGCCGGCAATGATCCGCGCGCCCGGCTTGATGCCTTCGTGACCGCCAGCTTCGCCCCGCCGATCGCCAGCGGCGAACTGCTGGCCACCTGGATCGCGTTCTGGAGCCTCGTGCGGGTGCGCACCGACATAGCCCGCCAGCACGACGAGCAATATGCCGCCTCGCGCGCGCGGCTTGAAAAGCTGCTGCGCGAATGCGGGCTGGCGGCCGAGCGCCTGCGCCGCGCCGCGATTGCGGTCACGGCGCTGGTCGATGGACTGTGGCTTGAACTGTGCCTCTCACCCGAAGCATTCAGCGCCGCCGAAGCGGGCGCGATCGCCCGCTCCGCGCTCGACGCCGTGCTGCGCTGAGCCTACTTCGACAGCTGGGTCAGCAGGGTGAGGTAATAGGTCAGCCCCGGGGCGATGTTCGACAGCCGCACGCGCTCGTTGAGGCCGTGGCTGAAATCTTCCGAATCCTTGCTGAAGGTCGGGCTGGCACCGTAGCTCGCTACGCCGACGTGACGATACCACATCGAATCCGACGCGCCCGACGACTGCGACGGGAACACCGGCACGCCGGGATAGGCCGCCGTCATCGCCTTGTTCACGGCGCCGAGGAAGTCCGCGCGCATCGGTGAGGCCGGGGTTGCGACCGAACCTTCGGTCACGTCCGAAAACTTGACCTGCGGCACGCCAGCCACCTGCGCCAGTTCGGCCATGATGTCGGCCGGCTTGTGCCCGGGGAAGATGCGGCAGTTGATATTGGCCGTGGCACGCTGGGGCAGCGCGTTGAGCGCGTGGCCGCCGCTGACCATGGTCGGCACGCAGGTGGTGCCGATCTTGCCGACATAGGCCGGGTTCGCGCGCAGCACCGCAATCGCGGCTTCATCAGCCGGGTTGGCGGCAAAGGCGCGCATCGCCGCGGCCAGCTTGGCATCGGGTTCGAACTGCGCGGCCTTTTCGAAATAGGCCTTGGTCAGCGGGCTGACTTCGGGCTTGAAGTGATAGGCACCGATCCGCTCGAGGGCGACCGAGAGCTGGGCAATGGCGTTTTCGGGGCGCGGGGCCGAGCTGTGCCCGCCAGCATTGGTCACTTCGAGCTGGAAGTCCGAATAGGTCTTTTCCGCGCCCTGCCAGGTCCAGTAGAGCGGCTTGCCGGTGGCTTCCTCATAGGTGCCGCCGCCGCCATCGATGTTGATCACCAGATCGGCGTTCTTGAGCCGCTCGGCAATCGCCGCGCCGGTTTCCATCGTGGTTTCCTCGTCCCCCGAGAACTGGAGGACGATCGTGCGCTTGGGCTTGTAGCCCGAGCGGCGCAGCTCGATCAGCGCCGAAGTGGCGAGCGCGGCATCGAACTTCATGTCGCTGGCACCGCGGCCATAGAGAATGCCGTTTTCGACCACCGGGGTGAAGGGATCGCGGGTCCAGTCCGCGGGCTTGGCTTCGACCACGTCCATGTGGCCCGACACCACCAGCGGCTTGAGGGCCGCATCGCTGCCCGGCCAGGTGGCGATCATGTAGGCGGTCTGCTTGAAGGGCACGATCTCGATCTGGCCGGCATCCCAGCCAGCGGCGAGCAGCGCGGTCTTGACCACGTCCAGCGCCTTGTCGGTCTGGTTGCCCGGACCATTGACCGAACGCAGCGCGATCAGCTGCTTGGCCATGTCCAGCGTCTGAGCTTCGGCCGCCGGATGGGAAACGGGCTTGGCAGCAGCGGGGGCAGCAAGGCCCAGGGCAAGCCCGGCGGCAAGCGCAGTGGCGGCGAGGAACGAGGTCTGGCGCATCAGCGAATCTCCTTTTCGCCGCATGGCCTAGCCAAGCCGGCGCGCAAAGTTGAGGCTCTTTTCAAGTTATTCTGCGAACAGCATCGCGCTCGCTCCGCGCACGGATATTTCAGACGCAGACGTATTCACGCCCCCGCCGCGCGTTTGCCCGCCCTTGCCGCGACTGAATTGGTTTGCGCTGCACTGGCGCGCGTGGCGGGGCGCTGTTAGGTCCAAGGCTGCTTGCGGACGGAAATCCGCGGGCCAAAGCCGGAATCACCGGACGCACGAGGACGAACCATGAGTTTCACGGCCAATAGCCTGTTGCTGTTTGGCGCAACCGGCGATCTGGCGCAGCGGATGCTGCTGCCGTCGCTTTGCGCGCTCCATGCCGATGGGCTGGTCCCCGAGGATCTGAAGATCGTCGGCACTGCCCGCCACGAGTTCGATGACGCGGCCTATCGCAACTTCGCACGCGAGGCGCTGGAGAAGTTCCTCCCCGCCGAACGCCGCGGCTCGATGGCGACCTTCCTCAACCGGCTGCACTATCAGGCGCTCGATGCCAACGACACCGCCGGCTTCACCGCGCTGGCCGAAAAGGTCGGCCCGACCGATGGCGGCCTCGCGATCTTCCTGTCGACCGCGCCGAGCCTGTTCGAACCGACCATCACCGGCCTCGCCGCCGCGGGCCTGACCGGCGAGAACGTGCGCATCGGGCTGGAAAAGCCGCTTGGCACCTGCCTTGCCACCAGCCGCGAGATCAATGACGCCGTCGCCCGCGCCTTCCCCGAGGACCGGACCTTCCGGATCGACCACTACCTCGGCAAGGAAACGGTCCAGAACCTGCTCGCGCTGCGCTTTGCCAACATCCTGTTCGAGCCGCTGTGGAACGCGGCCCATATCGACCACGTGCAGATCACCGTGGCCGAAACGGTCGGCCTTGAAGGCCGCGTGGGCTTCTATGACGGCGCCGGCGCGCTGCGCGACATGGTCCAGAACCACATGCTCCAGCTGCTCGCGCTGGTCGCGATGGAGCCGCCCGCGAACTATGACGCCACCGCGATCCGCGACGAAAAGGTCAAGGTGCTGCGCGCGCTGCGGATGATCGATCCCGATGAAACGGTCACCGGCCAGTACCGCGCTGGGGCAATCCTCGGCCAGCCGGTCCCCGGCTATGACGAAGAACTGGGCAAGGATTCGGACACCGAAACCTTCGTCGCGATCAAGGCCCACCTTGATAACTGGCGCTGGAAGGGCGTGCCCTTCTACCTGCGCACCGGCAAGCGCCTGCCCCAGCGCAAGACCGAGATCGTCGTCCAGTTCCGCCACGTGCCGCACTCGATCTTTGCCGGACGGGGGGCGCGCGCGGTGCCCAACCGGCTGGTGATCGGGATCCAGCCCGAAGAAAACATCACCCTTTCGCTGATGGCCAAGGTGCCCGGGCTCGACCGCGACGGCATCCGCCTGCGCGAAGTGCCGCTCGACATCGCGATGGCCGATGCCTTTGCCGGGCCGATGAAGCGGATCGCCTATGAGCGCCTGCTGCTCGACCTGATCGAGGGCGACCAGACCCTGTTCGTGCGCCGCGACGAAGTCGAAGCGCAGTGGGAATGGGTCGATGCGATCCGCGCCATCTGGGCCGACCACGGCGTCAGCCCCAAAACCTATACCGCCGGCAGCTGGGGCCCCTCGGCCGCCATCGCGCTGACCGAACGCGACGGAGTCCACTGGCATGAGTAAGCTGCACCCCGTGATCGAGCGCGTCACCGCGCGGATCATCGACAAGTCGAAGGACAGCCGCCGCCGCTATCTCGACCTGATGGACGCCGAGGCTGAAAAGTTCCCCGGCCGCGGCGCGCTGTCGTGCTCGAACCTGGCGCACGGTTTTGCTGCAGCGCTGGAAGACAAGGGCGCCATCGCCAACGGGCGCGGACCCAATCTTGGCATCATCACCGCCTACAACGACATGCTTTCGGCGCACCAGCCCTATGGCCGCTACCCCGAAGCGATGAAGCTCTATGCCCGCGAAGTCGGCGCCACGGCGCAGGTTGCGGGCGGGGTTCCGGCGATGTGTGACGGCGTGACCCAGGGCCAGGACGGGATGGAACTGTCGCTGTTCAGCCGCGATGTCATTGCCCTCTCGGCCGGCGTCGCGATGAGCCACGCGATGTTCGATGGCATGGCGCTGCTCGGCATCTGCGACAAGATCGTGCCGGGGCTCGTGATCGGCGCGCTGCGCTTTGGCCACCTGCCGGCGATCTTCGTGCCGTCGGGCCCGATGGCCTCGGGGCTCGCCAACCGCGACAAGCAGAAGGTCCGCCAGCTTTACGCCGAAGGCAAGGCCACCCGCGCCGACCTGCTCGCCAGCGAAAGCGCCAGCTACCATTCGCCCGGCACCTGCACCTTCTATGGCACGGCGAATTCCAACCAGATGATGATGGAGCTGATGGGCCTGCACGTGCCCGGCGCTTCGTTCGTGCCGCCCAACACCCCGCTGCGCAGCCAGCTGACCCGCAAGGCCGTGCACCGCCTGACTGAAATCGGCCGCGAAGGATCAGACTATCGCCCGATGGGCCGGGTGGTGGATGAAAAGGCGATCGTCAATGCCTGCGTTGGCCTGCTTTCGACCGGCGGATCGACCAACCACGCCATTCACCTGCCGGCCATGGCCCGCGCCGCCGGCGTCAAGCTCGACTGGCAGGATCTGGACGAGCTGTCCTCGGTCGTGCCGCTGCTCGCGCGGGTCTATCCCAACGGCGCGGGCGATGTGAACCACTTCCACGCTGCCGGTGGGATCGGCTTTGTCGTGCGCGAACTGCTCGATGCCGGCCTTGCCCACGAGGACGTGCTGACCGTCGCCGAAGGCGGAATGCGCGCCTATGCCGATGAGCCGTTCCTCGATGGCGAAGTGCTGGGCTTCCGCCCGTCCCCGGCCGCCAGCGGCGATGACGCCATGCTGCGCCCGGTCGCCGATGCCTTCATGCCCGATGGCGGGATGCGGCTGGTGCAGGGCAACCTTGGCCGCGCCACGTTCAAGACCAGCGCGGTCGATCAGGAGCGCTGGACGATCGAGGCTCCGGCCCGCGTGTTCGACAGCCAGGAAGCGGTCCAGGCCGCGTTCAAGGCGGGCGAACTGGAACGTGATGTGATCGTCGTGGTCCGCTTCCAGGGGCCGCGCGCCAACGGGATGCCCGAACTCCACAAGCTGACCCCGCCGCTCGGCGTGCTGCAGGACAAGGGCTTCAAGGTCGCGCTGGTCACCGATGGCCGGATGTCGGGCGCATCGGGCAAGGTGCCTGCCGCGATCCACGTCACCCCTGAGGCACTCGGCGGCGGACCGCTAGCCCTGATCCAGGACGGCGATGTGGTGCGGCTGTGCGCCCACGACGGCACGCTTGAGGTCAAGGCTGACCTCACCGGCCGCACGCCCGCTACCCCGCCCGCGGACGGGATGGGCATGGGCCGCGAACTGTTCGCCATGCTGCGCCGCCATGCCGATGGCGCCGAACAGGGCGGCTCGGCCATGCTCGCGGAGGCGGGGCTGTGAGCACCGAGATCGTCACGGTCGATATCGGCGGCACCCATGCGCGCTTCGCGCTGGCCGCGATCGCCGCTGATGGCACCATCGAACTGGGCGAACCGGCCACGCTCCACACCAAGGACCACGCCAGTTTCCAGACCGCGTGGCAGGATTTCGCCCAGCAGCAGGGCGGCACGCTGCCCCCGGCCGTGGCGATCGCGGTGGCCGGGCCGGTCGGCGGGGAAATGATCCGCTTCACCAACAACCCGTGGATCATCCGCCCGGCGCTGATCCCCGAAAAGCTGGGCGCGGCGCGCTATACCGTGGTCAACGATTTCGGCGCGGTCGGCCATGCCGTGGCCTGCGCCGATCAGAGCCACTTCATCCACCTGGCCGGGCCCGATGCCGATCTGCCCGAAAGCGGCACGATCAGCATCGTCGGCCCCGGCACCGGACTGGGCGTGGCCCATGTCTGGCGCGATGGCGCGGGCAGCTACCGCGTTCAGGCGACCGAGGGCGGGCATATCGACTATGCCCCGCTCGACAGCATCGAGGACGCGATTCTGGCCCGGCTGCGCCAGCGCTATCGCCGTGTTTCGGTGGAGCGGGTGGTTTCGGGCCCCGGCATTGTCGACATTTACGAAGCTCTTGCCGCGATGGAAGGCCGCGCGATCCAGAGCCTTGATGACCGCACCCTGTGGCAGCTTGGCACCACCGGCGAAGACAGCCTCGCGGCGGCCGCGGTGGACCGGTTCTGCCTCTCGCTCGGCGCGATCGCAGGCGACATCGCGCTGGCGCAGGGCGCCTCGGGCGTGGTCATCGCCGGCGGGCTTGGCCTGCGCATCCGCGACACGCTCACTCGTTCGGGCTTTGCCAGCCGCTTCACCGCCAAGGGGCGGTTCGAAGGCATGATGGCCACCCTGCCCGTCAAACTCATCACCCATCCCCAGCCCGGCCTGTTTGGCGCCGCGGCCGCCTTTGCCAAGGAGCATCTCTCGTGAGCGGAATCGAAACCATCATGCGCACCGCCCCGGTCATCCCGGTGCTGGTGATCGACGACGTGGCCGATGCCGCCCCGATTGCCGAAGCCCTCGTCAAGGGCGGGCTGACCGTGCTCGAAGTCACGCTGCGCACCGCCTCGGCGCTCGACGTGATCCGCGAAATGAAGCGGGTGCCCGGCGCGATTGTCGGCGCGGGCACTGTGCTCAACGAATTCGCGCTCGAAGACGCACTGGAAGCCGGCAGCGAATTCATCGTCTCGCCGGGGCTGACCGACAGCCTCGCCAAGGCGGCGATCGCGGCCAATGTGCCGTTCCTCCCCGGCATCGCCACCGCGTCCGACATCATGCGCGGGCTCGACCTCGGGCTTGACCGGTTCAAGTTCTTCCCCGCCGAAGCCAATGGCGGGATCCCTGCCTTGAAGGCCATCGCCGCGCCGTTCGGTTCGGTCCGCTTCTGCCCGACCGGCGGGATCACCCCCACCAGCGCGCCCGACTGGCTCGCGCTGGAAGCCGTGCTGTGCTGCGGCGGCAGCTGGATGGTCCCGCGCGGCAAGCCCGATCTTGCGGCGATCGAGGCCGGCGCCCGCGCCGCGGCCGCACTCGGCCAATGACCCTGCTCGCCCAGCTCGACGCGCGGCTGCAAGAGCTGCACGCCCGCACCGCGGAAACCCCGCTGTTCAACCCGGTGTTCCAGCTTGGGCTGGAACTCTCGCGGCAGATCGAAAGCGGCGCGCTGAAGCTGGGCGAAGTGGCGGCACTGGTCGCCGAACTCGAATGCGAAGGGCTGCAGGCCCGCGCCAACCGCCTCCACCGGCTGGTGGCGCCGCTTGAGCCGGCGGCCAACGATGCCCGGCTGGCGGAAATCGCAAAGGCTGGAGACTTTGCGCAATTTGCCGCCAAGTGGCGCAAGCCGCTGGTCCACGTGGTGTTCACCGCGCACCCCACGTTCCTGCTCACGCAGAGCCAGTCCGCCGCCGTTGCCGGCGCGGCCTCCAGCGGCGAGATCGGCGCGCAGACCGCCTGCACCGCGCCGCACCCGCGCGATACGATCACGCTCGATAGCGAACACGCCGCCGCCATGGCCGCGATCGCCCGCGCCCAGACCGCGCGTGACCGGATCAATCGCGGTCTGCTCGCCAGCGCCCGCGCGCAGTGGCCCGCCGAATGGCGCCGGCTTGCGCCGATGCCGGTGCGCTTCGCCTCGTGGGTCGGCTATGACATGGATGGCCGCACCGACATTTCGTGGGCCACTTCGCTGCGCTATCGCCTGTCCGAAAAGGCCGAGCGTCTGGCCAGCTACGCCGCGCAGCTCGCCTTAGCCGCGCCTGACCTGTCGGCCCGGCTGGCCCGCGCCGGCGCCTATGCCGCCGACATGGCTGCGCTGTTCGCGGCCGATCTTTCGGCTCCGGCCGATCTTTCTGCCGCCGCCAACACGCTGACCGCCGACCATCCCGACAAGCTCACCAGCCTGTCAGGCGTGATCACCGAGATCGAGGCCGAAGCCGCCCGCGCCGACGATGAGGCGGCCGAAGTGCTGCTGGTCGCTGCCGCCGCGATGCGTGCCGACGGGCTGGGCATGGGCTGGATCCACTTCCGGGTAAACTCCTCACAGTTGCAGAATGCGATCCGCCGCCGGATCGATCCCACCGGCACGCTCGATCTTGCCAGCCAGGCCGCCCTGGTGCGGATGCGCGAACTGCTCGCCGAAGCGCGTCCGCTGCGCTCGAACTTCGCCGCGCTGGCGATCGAAAACTCCACCGCCGTGCGCCAGTTTCTGGCGATGGCGCAGATCCTCGGCCACGTCGATGCCGACGCTCCGATCCGTATGCTGGTGGCCGAATGCGAAGAGCCGACCACCGTGCTCGCCGCGCTTTATTTCGCGCGGCTGTTCGGGATCGCCGACAAGGTCGATGTCTCGCCGCTGTTCGAAACCGAAAGCGCGCTCGAACATGGTGGGCGCTTCCTCGATGCGCTGCTCGCCGAAGAGGCCTACCGCGACTACGCCCGCACCCGCGGGCGGGTGTCGGTCCAGACCGGGTTTTCCGATGCCGGGCGCTTCGTCGGGCAGATCCCGGCCGCCCTCGCGATCGAGCGCCTGCAGGGCCGCCTGTCCGAAGCGATGGTCGCCAACGGGCTCAGCGATGTCGCCGCGCTGGTGTTCAACACCCACGGCGAAAGCATGGGGCGCGGGGCGCATCCCTCGTCATTTGCCGACCGGATCGAATGGCCGCTTTCACCATGGGCGCGGCGGCGCTTCGCCCGCGCCGGGATCCGGCTTGAGCCCGAAGTCAGCTTCCAGGGCGGGGATGGCTACCTGTTCTTCGGGACCGAGGAACTGGCGCTCGCCACGCTCACCCGCATGGCCGAAAACGCGCCGGCGGAAACCGATCCCAACGCGCCGACCGACCCGTTCTATCGCCGCACCGACCTCAGCCTCGATTTCTACCGCGCGATCCGCCGGGTCCAGCAGGGCTATCTGGCCGGGCGGACCTATCCCCGCGCCGTCACGGCCTTTGGGCTGGGCCTGCTCGTCGATACCGGCAGCCGCAAGTCGCGCCGCCAGAGCGACCTTGCCGCCGACCGCGAGATGAGCTTGCGGCAGATCCGCGCGATCCCGCACAACGCGGTGCTCCAGCAGCTCGGCTATCCGGTCAACGTGATCGCCGGGTTCGGCACCGCCGCCGAAGGCAATTACGAAGCGATCGCCGGCCTGCTGCGCGAAAGCGCGCGCGGGCGCCAGCTGGTCCGCCTGGTCCGCGCCGCCAATGCGCTCGCCTCGATCAAGACGGTCGCGGCCTTTGGCGAGCTGTTCAATTCGGCCTACTGGTCCAGCCGCCCCTATCGCGGCGATGAAGACCACATTGCCGAGCCGTGCCTCGCGCTCGCCGAATATCTCACCAGCGATGACCGCACCGGGGTGTTCCGCCGGCTCGCTTCGCGTCTGCGGGTCGATGCGCTCAAGCTGCACCGGCTGCTGGCGCTGGTCCCGGATGAGGCTCCGCTGCCCGACCGCGAGCATACCCGCCGCACGCTGGGCGTGCTGCAGGCGCTGCGGCTTGCGCTGTTCCAGCACATGTTCCTGCGCGCGGTTTCGGTCCCGGCCTTCAGCCGCGCCAACGACATCGCCCGCGAGGACGTGCTGGAAATGGTCTTCACGCTGCGGGTCGAGGAAGCCCTTGCCCAGCTGCGCCGGGCCTTCCCGACCAGCTTCCCCGGGATCGACGATTTCACCGTCGACGAGCCGAGCGATTACCCCGACGATGCGGCGATCGGCTATGAGGCGATCCACCGCGACTTCATCGATCCGATCGGTGAAGCCAACGGACTCGCGCTGCGGATCACCACGGCCATCGCCAACCTGTTTGGCGCCCACGGCTAAGACGCAGCTAAGGCACAGCTAAGGCAGGGCGGGAATTAACTTTTCGGGGCTAGGCTGGGGGCACGCGTTTCCCCAAACCTGGACCTGCCGATGTTCCGTAAAATCCCGCCTGCCGCCCTGCTGCTTGGTCTGTTCGTCGCGCTGGCTGCCGGCGCGGCAACGCTCATCCTGCGCCAGCCCGAACCGCGCGCGGCCGTGCTTGCGCCCGATGCCGGACCGGGCTTTGCCCAGCCCGCGGCCAAGGCGCCAACCGCCACGCCCGGCCCCAAGCCGGCACCTGCGCGTGACGAGCGGTTCGTGATCAAGCGCATCCTGCCGATCAGCGGGCCGATCAAATATGGCGAATGGCACTGGGACGAGGCCGGGGTACCGGCCGGACCGATCGTCATCACGGTCGATCTCGATGCGCGGGTGCTGTCGGTGTTTCGCGGCGGCTATGAAATCGGGGCCACCGCGGTGCTGCTGGGGACCAGCAAAAAGCCGACCCCGCTGGGTGTGTTCCCGGTGAAGTGGAAGGACAAGGATCACCATTCCTCGACCTATGACAACGCCCCCATGCCCTATACCATGCGGCTGACCGACGACGGCGTCTCAATCCACGGCACCAAGGTCGAAAAGGGCTATGCCAGCCACGGCTGCGTGGGCGTGCCCAACAGCTTTGCCGCCAAGGTCTTTGCGATCACCCCGGTCGGCACCCCGGTTTACATTACGCGGGGCAAGATGGTGGGCAAGGGCGACTCGCTGATCTAGCCGCCGCCCCTGCCCGCGCCATCACTCAGCGCCCCATCACTTATCGCGGCGCCATGCGGATCGCGCCATCAAGGCGGATGCACTGGCCGTTGAAATAGGAATTGCGCGCCAGTTCCAGCGCCAGGCTGCCAAATTCCTCGGGCTTGCCGAGCCGCTTGGGGAACGGCACCGACGCGGCCAGGCTGTCCAGCACCTGCGGCTTGGCCCCGAGCATCAGCGGGGTCGCGAAGATCCCCGGCATGATCGAATTGACGCGGATGCCGATGTCCGAAAGATCGCGCGCCATCGGCAGGACCAGCCCGTTCACCCCGGCCTTGGCCGAGCCATAGATGATCTGCCCGATCTGCCCGTCCTGCGCGGCGACCGACGCCGTCAGCGTGATGCAACCGCGCTCGCCGTCTTCCAGCGGTTCGAGCGTGGCCATGCCTTCGGCCGAGAGCGAGGCGATGCGGTAGCTCGCCACGAGGATGCCGTTGACCCCGTAGATGTAATCCTCGGTCGAGAGGCGCTTGAGCTTGCCCGCGTCCTTGTCATAGGCCAGCGTCTTGCCCCGGCGCGAGGTCATCGCGCAGTGCACGGTGATCCGTTCCTGCCCGTGGGCGGCGCGGGCCTTGGCAAATCCGGCCACCACCGATTCCTCCGACGTGATGTCGACATGGCAGAACAGCCCGCCGATCGCCTTGGCGACTTCCTCGCCCTTGTCATCGTTGACGTCGAAGATCGCGACCTTGACTCCGGCGGCTGCCAGCGCCTCGGCGGTTGCCCTGCCCAGCCCCGATGCGCCGCCGGTAACAACCGCCGCGGTGGTGGAATCGAACTTCATAGCGCCTCACTCCCTCACAATTTAATCGCACACTTAATATCGCACCATTGACCTTGGGCAAGGGGCATTCCAGCATGGAGGTCCGGCCCTGGCGCCGGGAGGGGGAGAAACTTGCTCATGCCGCACGAAGTCGAGGTCTACTGGTCGTTCCGTTCGCCCTATTCCTATCTGCTGGTGCCGCGCCTGATCGAGTTGGAGCGTGATTGGGACGCGGCCGTGAAACTGCGCCCGGTGCTGCCGATCGCGGTGCGCCAGCCCGATTTCTTCGCCAACGCCGATCCGCTGTGGACCACCTACCTGATGCGCGACTGCGTGCGCAGCGCCGAGTTCGCGGGCATGACCCTGCGCTGGCCGCGCCCGGATCCGGTGGTGATGGACTATGCCACCCGCTCCTATCCCAAGGAGCAGCCGTATATTCACCGCCTGACCCGGCTGGGCCAGCTTGCCGCCGAACGCGGTCAGGGCCTGCCGCTGATCAGGGCGATCAGCCGCCTGATCTGGTCGGGCGAAACCGACAGCTGGCACGAGGGCGATCACTTGGCCCAGGCCGCCGCCAGCGCGGGCTGCGATCTGGCTGAAATGGACGCGGTGATCGCCACTGAGGCCGAACGGCTCGACGCCGCGATCAAGGCCAATGAGGCCGACCAGCGCGCCGGCGGCCACTACGGCGTGCCGCTGATGGTCCATGCGGGCGAACCCTTCTTCGGGCAGGACCGGTTTGATCAGCTGCTGTGGCGCTTGCAGAAAAACGGCATGGCCCGCCGCACCTGACGCGGGGGTTCAGCCGCGCCGCTTGGGCGCGCGGGTAAACGACCAGCCATCGGGCATGGCGCGCGCCACCAACCCGCCGATCGAAGCCGGCTGGCGCGCCAGCAGCGTCTCGAACAGGCGGGCCACGGCCGAACCGCGCGGGGCTTCGCCATCCAGTTCGGTCACGATCCGCGCCAGCACCCTGAGCGCCACCGCGCGCGGGGCCTGCGGACGATAGGTCAGCCCCATCGGTTCTTTCACCACCTGTTCGGCCCATTCGCGCGCCGCGGCCCATTCCAGCGCAGCATCGGCATCGGCAAGGTGCGCCGCGCTCTGCCCGATCGCTGCCACATCCAGCCAGTCCGCCGTGCGCAGCGCCTTGCGCAGCCGCGCCCGATCGAACCGATCACTGGCATTGGACGGATCATCGACCGCGCTCAGTCCGGCGGCATCGACCACCCCGGCAAGGTCAGCCCGGCGCCAGCCGAGCAGCGGGCGCAGCAGCGGCAGCCGGGTGCCCGGCACCACACCGCGCGCGCGCACGCCGGCCAGCCCCGCCACGCCGCTTGCGCGGTTGAGCCGCAGCAGCAGGGTTTCGGCCTGATCGTCAGCGTGATGGGCGGTCGCGAGCGCAGCCAGCTCCTCGCGCGCCATCCATTCGGCCAGCGCGCCATAGCGGGCGCTGCGCGCCTCGGACTGGAGATTGCCCGCCGCCACCTGCACATCAAGGACCGCGTGCGGCACGCCAAGCCCGGCGCAGACCGCGGCCACCATGGCAGCTTCGGCGGCGCTTTCGGCGCGCAGTCCATGATCGACAGTCGCCGCCACGACCCGCCCGGGCAGCGCGACATGGGCCAGCAGCAACAGCGCGAGGCTATCCGGCCCGCCTGAAACCGCCACGCCCAGCCGCCCCTCGCCGCTCCACAGCGCGGCCAGATCGGCGGTAAACCGCGCGGTCAGTTCGCGCGATGGCACCGCGTCAATTGCACTTCACCGCGGTGTGGAGCTTGTCATACTGGCTCTTGAGGCGGCCGGTGGCATCGGCGGGATAGTCCCCGCTGAACTGCGACAGCGCGACGCAGGCGCGGTTGGTGTCCTTGAGCTGGCGCATCGCCTCAGCGAGGTTGAGCAGGCTGTCGGAGGCGCGATCACCCTTCTTGTCGGCCTGATAGTTCTGGAGGAACCAGCTGGCCGCCTCGCGCGGGTTGCCATCGTCGATATAGGTCCGGCCCAGCAGGTTGCGGGCATAGCTGCCGCGCTTGTGCTTGGGATACTTCTGCAGGAACAGCTTCAGCTGCTGCTGCGCCTCGGGATAGAACTTGGCCTCCCACAGACGGAAGCCATAGGAATAGTCATCCTCGGCGGCGTCGGCGCTCTTGGGCTTTTCGATCTTCTGGACCGCAGCAAGGCGCTGGGCCGAAGGGCCGCTGGCCGCCGGCTTGGGCGCGGGCGCGGCGGGCTTGGTCGCCGCCGGCGTGGCGGCAGCCAGCTTGACCGGCGCGGGGGTGCTAACGGCAGGCGCGCTGACGGCTGGCGTCGGCGCGGAATCGGCGGTCACGGGCGGGGCCGGCTGCGGTTCAAGCGCGGCAACCCGGGCTTCGAGCTTGGCGAGCTTGTTGGCGCCTTCCTCCTGCTGGGCGGTGAGCCGCTGGACCTGCGTTTCAAGCGCGTCCATCCGGGTGAGCAGATCGGTTACCGGGGTGCTGGCGGGCGTGCCGGTGGGCGTGGTGACCGTGGCGGCGGGCTGAACCTGCGGCGCGAAATACTTGCCATCGCCGCCGGGGAAGACCTGCCGCTGCAGCGCGGTCACTTCGCTTTCCAGCTTGCGCAGGCGGGCGTCGGTCACCTTGTCGGGCACCGTCTGCGCCAGCGCGGGCGAGGCCAGAGCCAGCACCAGGGAAACGAGGATCGGGCGGCGGGCCCTGGTAAACTTGATCATCATCGCTCAGTCCGTTTTCTGTCCTGAAGCCAGCGGCCGGGCCGATCTGTAGGCAAGAACCGGCGGCACTGCGGGCAAACACTTGCTTAGACGCGCGAATGTCGCGCTGTCGAGGTGTAGGGGCAGCTTATGCGCAGCCTAGGTCGCCGCTGGCGCCGGGGCCGGAGCAGCCGCTGCCGGGACCGACGCGGCCGGAAACGGCGCCGCTGCATCGGGAACCACCGCCGGGGCGCTGCGCCGCTGGACGGGCGCACGCTGCACGGGACTACGCGTGACCGCCGGGCTGGGCGCAGGCGCGGCGCCAACCGGGGCGGGCGTTGCGGCCGGAGCCGCACCGCGCGCAAGCAGCGCGGCGGCGCTGACCGGTACGGCGCGCATGGTTACCTGCTTGTCCGCCAGCGCGGGCACGGGCTGTCCGCCGATCGTGATGGAGAGAGCCTCGGGCCGGGCCGTATCGAGCCGGACATCGGCCGGCGCGGCGGGCACGGTGAAGCTTTCGCCCAGCACCAGCTCCTTTTGGAGCAACTGGGTGCCATCGGCCGAGTAGAACTTGACCCAGACCTTGTCCTGCTTGGCGGTAAATACTACCGGGCCGCCGCTAGGCAGCGCGGCTGGGGCGGGTGCCACGGGGCGCGGCGCCGGCGCCGGGGTTTCCTGCGGCAGGATCGAGGGCAATTCCCCTGCCGGCGCGAAATAGCCGCGCCACAACAGGAAGCAGCCGATCAGCACCGCCAGCGCGCCGAGCCCGGCCGCCCACGCAAACCGGGGGCCGGGAACCCGCGCCGGATCGCCCGGTTCAAACCCGGGCAGGCCGCGCTGGACATGATCGGGTTCGTGCGCCGCCAGTTCGGCGCGCACGCCATCGGCGATCACCTTGTCATCGAGCCCCACCGCCTTGGCATAGGACCGGCTGAACCCGACCGCATAAGTGCGCGCGGGCAGTGCTGCAAAATCACCCGCTTCGATCGCGGCCAGATGGCGTTCGGGAATACGGGTCTGCGCCGAGAGGGCGGCCAGGCTCAGCCCCGCCGCCTCGCGCTTGCGCGCCAGCTTTTGACCAACACTTTCAAGAGGAAGCTCTTGTTCCCCGGTATCATCATGCGACATCGCGACCTGGTCCATCAGCCTCTCGAGCGGCCTTTCTGCGGAACTTCACTTATAATGCAGCGAAGTCAACGGGGCATGACGTCAGCGCGGCAACGCGCGCGGCAAAATGCCCGCAAAACGTGACGGACAGGGCGCGGCGAAACCTAGTCGCAATCGATTCCGCGGTCCTGCGCCCAATCGGTCAGCGCGGCGCGCAGGCTGGGCGGCGGCGAACGCAGCCAGCCGTTCATCGCCTCGCCGATCTCGGCGAGGTCAACCTTGCGCACCAGTTCCTTGATCGGCCCGACCGAGGCGGGCGTGATCGACAGACGGTGGATCCCGATCCCGAGCAGCGCCAGCGCCTCAAGCCGGCGCCCGCCCATTTCGCCGCAGACCGTGACATCAACGTCATGCCCGGCCACCGCCTGCTGGACCCGGCGCAGGAAGCGCAGGATCGCCGGGCTGAGCCAGTCATACCGCTCGGCCAGCTTGGGGTTCGAACGGTCAGCCGCGAACAGGAACTGGGTGAGATCGTTGGTCCCGATCGACAGGAACGAAAGCCGCGGGGCAATCACGTCCAGCTGTTCGGCCAGCGCCGGCACTTCGAGCATCGCGCCATAGCGGATCGCCTCGGGCAGCAGCTTCTTCTGGCCCTTGAGGAATTCGCGCTGGCGCTCGAACACGGCGCGCGCCGCCTCGAACTCCCAGGGCTCGGACACCATCGGGAACATCACGTTGAGCGTGCGCCCTGCCGCTGCCTCAAGCAGCGCGCGGGCCTGGACCTTGAGCAGCCCATCGCGCTCCAGCGCCACGCGCAGCGCGCGCCAGCCCATCGCCGGGTTTTCTTCCTGCTCGCCGTCGTTGTGACGCAGATAGGGCAGCACCTTGTCCCCGCCGATGTCGACCGTGCGGAACACCACCGGCTTGTCACCGGCTGCCTCGAGCACATCGCGGTAGAGCCGGGTCTGGCGTTCACGCGCGGGGAGCGTCGCGGAAACGAGGAACTGGAATTCGGTGCGGAACAGCCCGACCCCGTCCGCGCCCGTCAGCGACAGGTTGGGCATGTCATCGCGCAGCCCGGCGTTCATCATCACCTTGATCCGGGTGCCATCGCGGGTGAAGGGTTCAACCTCGCGCAGCGCGGCATAGGCGGCCTGGCGTTCCTTGTTGCGCACGAACCGCGCCTCGAAGGCTTCGGCCATCGCCGGCAGCGGACGGGCGGTAACCGTGCCCTGATCGCCATCGAGCAACAGCGGATCGCCTTCGCGCACCGCACCGCGCAGGCCCCGCACCCGCCCCAGCACCGGGATCCCCATCGCCCGCGCGACGATCACCACGTGGGCGGTCAGCGAGCCTTCTTCGAGGACCACACCCTTCAGGCGGCGCTTGTCATATTCGAGCAGTTCGGCCGGGCCGAGGTTGCGCGCGATCAGGATCGAATCCTGCCGCAGCCCCATGCTGGCGGCCGTGCCCATCTGGCCCGAGACGATCCTGAGCAGCCGGTTCGACAGGTCTTCCAGATCGTGCATCCGGTCGGCCAGCAGCGGATCGTCGATCTGGCGCATCCGCATCCGGGTGCGCTGCTGGACGCGCTCGATCGCAGCTTCGGCAGTCAGCCCGCTGTCGATCGCCTCGATGATCCGGCGGCTCCAGCCTTCGTCGTAGGCGAACATCTTGTAGGTTTCGAGCACTTCCTCGTGCTCTCCCCCGACCCCGAATTCGGCCTGGGCGGCCATCTTCTCGATCTGCTCGCGCATCTTGTCGAAGGCGAGATAGACGCGCTGCAATTCGGCATCGCGGTCTTCGGCCATGACGTGTTCGATGGTGATGCGCGGCTGGTGGAACACCGCCACGCCGGCGGCCAGCCCCTTGACCAGCGAAAGCCCGGGCAGGCGCTGCGGCCCGGTCATCTGCGGAGACAGCCCGGCGGCGGTTTCCTCGTCGACCAGATCGGCATTGGCGATCAGTTCGGCAAGCACCATGGCCACGGTCTGCAGGGCCTCGATCTCGACCTCTTCATAGCGGCGCGGATCGACGTGCTGGACGCACAAGACCCCGACCGCGCGTTCGCGCCGCACGATCGGCACCCCGGCAAAGGAGTGGAACTTGTCTTCGCCGGTTTCGGGGCGATAGAGGAAGTCCGGGTGCGCGGTGGCCTCAGCCAGGTTGAGCGTCTCGGTGTTCTGGGCGATCGTGCCGACCAGCCCTTCGCCGATCGCCATGCGGGTCACGTGGACGGCCTCTTGCGCCAGCCCCTTGGTGGCGAAGAGTTCGAGCATCCCCTCGCGCAGCAGGTAGATCGAGCAGACTTCGCTATCGAGGCTGGCCCCGATCACATCGACCACCGTGTTGAGCTTGGCCTGCGCATGACTGCGCGACGCCATCACTTCGTGCAGGCGCGTAAGGATCGTGCGGGCGGCGGAAACGGCGCTGGTGACGGTCATGAAGGACAAGCTAGCCCAAAGCGATGGCCTTGGGAACGCGCGAGGCCAGCGGTTAATTCGTTTTTATGCAAGACCCGGCCGATTGCCGGCCGGGTCTGGCGGAGTGCCCCCTTAGTGGTGGGACAATTCCTCCTTGATCCTTAGCTTTCGGCGCTTGAGCGACTGGATCATCGCAAGGTCAGGCAAAGGGCGGCTCATTTCCTGCTGAATCTGCCGTTCGATCCCGGCGTGCTTGAGCTGCAAAGCGCTGACATGCGACTGTTCCATCAGGGATTCTCCTTATTTTAGCCCCCAAGGCTGCAAGGATCCGCCGGTCGCCTCGACTCGGTTTCCGACGGGTCGCTCGCAATTGTCATGGAAGCATATTACGCCTATCTTGCGAAGATCCTGAGTGCAGTGATGCGGCGGAACGATTTTCCGGCGCGGCCAGCAGGCGGTGGGAGGCCGCGCGTGAACGAAGACGAAATGCGCAAGCGTCTGGAAGTGCTCAGGATCGAGCACCGCGACCTTGACGCCGCGATCGATGCCCTGACCGGGGCGGGGGCTGCCGATCAGCTGCAGATCGCGCGGCTGAAGAAGCGCAAGCTCAAGCTCAAGGACCAGATGTCGCAGATCGAGGACTATCTGATTCCCGATATCATCGCCTGAGCGGTGGGTCGGGCGCCATCAAGCGCGCCCGCCTTTGTCCCCCTTCGGGACAGCTCCAAAATGGTGTGCGAAACTTACCCCTAAACCATTGGCAGCGCAGCCAAGGCGTGCAAATCGCCTTGGTCATGTCCGCGCCGGCAACCATCAATCCGAGGATCATCGAAGGCCTCTACTGCGAAGCGCTCGTCCTGTCGGATGAGGTGCGCTCGGCCTTCACCCTGTCGGGCCGGCTCGAAGCGGCGGCCGACATCGAGGACGCAGCCCATGTCGCGCTGTCGTGCGAGGCGCTGCGCACCACCACGCGGATGATGCACGCGGTGGCCTGGCTGCTCAACCACCGGGCGTTCTTCAACGGCGAACTCAGCGAATTCCAGCTGCGCCGTCATGGCCGGCTGGCCGATTTTCCTGAAAGCGACCCGGCGCGGCTCGCCCTGCTCGATCCGCAGACCCGCGCCCTGATCCAGACGACCGAGCGGTTCCATGCCCGGCTCAAGCGGATCGACAACGGCTGGCGCACCCGCGATCTGGCTGCCCCCGGCGCGGTCGCCCGGCTGCGCGACCGGATCGCCGCCCTGCCCCCGCGCGTTTAAACCGCCGCCAGCGCCCGGTCCCAGGCGGCCCGGCGTGCTGCCAGATCGCCCGGCGCAGGCGTAAAGCGCCGCACCCCGCCGCGCATCGCTGCGGCGGCCTGATCGAGCGAGGCAAACAGCCCCGCGCCCACCCCGGCCAGCATCGCGGCGCCCAGCGCGGTCGTCTCGACGAAATCGGGCCGCTCGACCGGCACCCCCAGCACATCGGCCAGATCCTGCGCCATCCAGTCGTTCGCGCTCATCCCACCGTCGATCCTGAGCTCAGTCCAGGCCGCGCCATCGGCGGCAAAGGCATGGGCGAGATCGGCGGTCTGCATCGCCATCGCCTCCAGCGCCGCGCGGGCGATATGAGCACGGGTGGTGGCAAAGCTCATCCCCGTGATCACTCCGCGCGCCGCCGGATTCCAGTGCGGCGCGCCAAGCCCGGAGAGCGCCGGGACAATCACCACCCCGCCGCTGTCGGGCACCGAGCGCGCCAGGTCCTCGGTCTCACCCGCGCTGGCAATCAGGCCCAGACTGTCGCGCAGCCATTTGACCAGACTGCCCGCCACGAACACCGAGCCTTCAAGCGCATAGGTCCGAACGCCGCCGAGCTGGCACAGCACCGTGCCAAGCAGCCGGTTGCCCGAACGCGGCAGCGCCGCCCCCATGTTGGCAAGCACGAAGGCCCCGGTGCCGAAGGTCGCCTTGGTTTCGCCGGGCTCCAGGCAGCCCTGCCCGATCGTGGCGCTCTGCTGGTCGCCGGCAAGACCGGTGATCGGGATCGCACGGCCGAGCAGATCGGGCCGCGTCTTGCCAAATTCGCCGGCATTGTCGGTCACTTCACCCAGCGCGCCGCGCGGCACGCCGAACAAGTCGCACAGCCCCTCGTCCCAGTGCGCCCCGGCAAGCGGCAAGAGCAAGGTGCGGCTGGCATTGCTGGCATCGGTCAGATGCGCGCCGCCGGTCAGGTTGAACACCAGCCAATCCTCGACCGTGCCCAGCGCCAGCCGACCGGCCGCAGCCGCCGCGGCCACGGCAGGCACCTCATCCACCAGCCAGCGCATCTTGGTGGCCGAGAAATAGGGATCGAGCAGCAGCCCGGTCGCGGCCTGAACCACCGGTTCCTGCCCCGCATTCCTGAGCGCGGTGCAAGCATCAGCCGTGCGCCGGTCCTGCCAGACCAGCGCATGGTGCAGCGGCTGGCCGCTGGCGCGGTCCCAGGCCACCACAGTTTCGCGCTGGTTGGTGATGCCGATGCAGGCGATCCGCTCAGCCCCGCCGAGCCCGGCCACCACTTCGCGCGCGCAGGCCAGCGTTGCCGCCCAGATCTCGGCCGCGTCGTGCTCGACCCAGCCGGGGGCCGGGTAATGCTGGGTCAGTTCGCGCTGGTGCAGGCCGCGTACGCCGCCATCCGCGGCAAAGGCCATTGCCCGGGTCGAGGTGGTCCCCGCATCGAGCACCAGGATCAGATCGCCATCGTGGCTCATGCACCAGTTTTCCCTGCCATCGCTTTGCGAGGAGCCTAGCTGCGGCATCAGGTCTTGGCGAGGGGGGCTGGAGCGGCCATATATCATGGTAATGACGATCCCGCCCGAACCCTGGCCCACCGGCCTTGCCGAACTCTGCGAACCGCTGGTCCGCCGCGTGCTGGCGCCCAATGCCTCGCACTACACCTATACCGGCACCCAGACCTATGTCGTGGGGAGCGGCACCGATGTCGCGGTGATTGATCCCGGCCCCGCCGACACCGGCGCGCCCGGCCATGCCGACACCAACGGCGCGGGCCACGTCGAGGCGATCCTTGAGGCGGTCGGCGCGGCGCGGATCGCCGCGATCCTGTGCACCCACACCCACCGCGATCACTCCCCTGCTGCCGCGATCCTGAAAGCGCGCACCGGCGCCCCGATCATCGGCTGCGCGCCGCTGGCGATGGACGATGACGGCCCGCGCGCCGATGCCGCCTTCGATCCCGATTACGCGCCCGACCGGGTGCTAGCCGATGGCGAGCGGATCAGCGGCGATGGCTGGACGATCGAAGCGGTCGCCACCCCGGGCCACACCAGCAACCACCTGTGCTATGCTCTGGTTGAGAGCGGCGCTCTGTTTACCGGCGATCACGTGATGGCCTGGTCGACCAGCGTGGTCTCCCCGCCCGATGGCGACATGAGCGCCTATATGGCGAGCCTCCAGAAGCTCTACGAACGCGAGCAGGACACCCGCTATTACCCCGCCCACGGCCCGGCGGTCGACAAGCCGCGCCAGCTGGTGCGCGGGATGCTGGGCCACCGCCGCCAGCGCGAGGCGCAGATCCTGCGCCTGCTGGGCGAAGCGCCGCAACGCGTGGCCGACATGGTCCCCGCGATGTACAAGGGACTCGACCCGCGCCTGACCGGGGCGGCCGGGCGCTCGGTGCTGGCGCACCTCATCGATCTTGAAAACCAGCGCCGCGTTACCTGCGACGAGCACGACACCTGGGCGCTTGCCTCCTAATCACCGCCATCGGCGTTGCAGCACCTTGCCTTAAGGTGTAACACGTAACCGCAACGGGTCGCCCCAATCGCGGAGAGTGCTGATGGCGACAGTTGCCGGCGCCCGGAGCGGCGCCCCTTTATCAATCGAGCAGCGCGAACGGCGCTTTTTCATGGCCATGGCCGTGTTGCTCGCGCTCACCGTGCTGACCGGCTTTGGCCTATTCATCGTGATCGGCATTTCCAGCTTCGGCGCGCCGTGGTGGGTCCATGTCCACGCGGTCAGCTTCATGAGCTGGATCGCGCTCTACCTGACGCAAAACGTCCTTATCTGGCGCGGCTCGATCGATCGCCATCGGCAACTGGGGCGGATCGGCGCGGGGCTTGCGCTATGGCTGGTGCTGGTCGGCGCGGTGCTGACCCCGGTGACGCTAGCGGTCCACCGCTCGCCCCCGTTCTTCACCCCGGCGCAGTTCCTGGCGCTCGACTGGGTGAACATCGCGACCTTCGCGGGCCTCGTCAGCGCGGGGATCGCGCTGCGCCGCGACACCGCCTGGCATCGCCGCCTGATGCTGTGTGCTACGATCTGCGTGATCGCACCGGCCTGGGGGCGGATCCTCGTCATCGCTGGGGCGATGAGCCCGTGGCACAACACCTTTGCCCTGCTGGGCTACCTTGGCATCGCGATGCTCGCCGACCTCAGGATCAGGGGCCGCGTCCATCCGGCCTATGGCGTGGGGCTGGCGGCCATCACGGCGATGGGCAGCGCGATCCAGCTGCTGACCACCTTTCCCCCGCTGGTCCGTTATGCAGGAACCCTTGTCGCGGGCTAATCATCCCCATATTGGCAAGACGGCGGGCGCGTCTTGCGCCCCGCCTGCCCAAAGGGAACCGACGATGACCGCCCACTCCACCGCCCTTGCCGGGATCGACCTGCGCGCCGAAATCGAGAAGCTGCGCAAGGAGAAGAACGCGGTCATCCTCGCGCACTATTACCAGTCGGCCGAGATCCAGGATCTGGCCGACTATATCGGGGACAGTCTTGAGCTGTCGAAGAAGGCCGCCGCCGCCGATGCCGATGTGATCGTGTTCTGCGGCGTGAAATTCATGGCCGAAACCGCCAAGATCCTTGCGCCCGAAAAGATCGTCGTGCTGCCCGATCTCAACGCCGGGTGCAGCCTTGAAGACGCCTGCCCGCCCGAAAAGTTCAAGGCGTTCCGCGAAGCCCATCCCGATCACATGGCGCTGACCTACATCAACTGCTCGACCGAGGTGAAGGCGCTCAGCGATGTGATCGTGACCTCGTCCAGCGCCGAGACGATCCTCGCGCAGATCCCGGCGGATCAGAAGATCATCTTCGGCCCGGACCGGCACCTTGGCGGTTACCTTGCCCGCAAGTTCGGGCGCGAGATGCTGCTCTGGCCGGGGGTCTGCATCGTGCATGAGGCCTTCAGCGAAACCGAGCTACTCAAGCTCAAGGCCCAGCACCCCGGCGCGCCGATCGCGGCGCATCCCGAATGCCCGCCCTCGATCGTCGATCATGCCGACTATGTCGGCTCAACCAGCGGCATCCTCAATTTCGCGAAGGACTTTTCCGGCGACACGCTGATCGTGGCGACCGAGCCGCACATCATCCACCAGATGGAAAAGGCGCTGCCCGAAAAGACCTTCATCGGCGCACCGGGCGCGGACGGGCAGTGCAGCTGCAACATCTGCCCCTACATGGCGCTCAACACGATGGAGAAGCTCTACCTCACCCTGCGCGATCTGTCGCCGCGGATCGAGATCGAGGAAGGGCTGCGCCTCGCCGCGAAGAAGAGCCTCGACCGGATGATCGAAATGGCCGCCGGCACGGTCGGCAAGGGCGATCTGGGGCCGGCCTGAGCCGCCCCAGACCCCTTAGACCTACTTGATCGGCAGATCGAACATCAGCTCGCGCACGTATTTCGCGGGCGGCGAGCCATAAGACAGCACGGTGTCGTTGTAGCGGCGCAGCGAATAGGCCTTGCCCCAGCGGCGCTTGGCTTCCTCGCGCAGCGCCATGTGTTCGGTATAGCCGGTGAAATAGCTCAGCAACTGGACCGATGACAGGCTCGCGCGCACCCACTTGCCCGCCGCCTCTCGCTCTTGCTGGAACGCGCCGTTCATCATCAGGTCCATCGCCTGGTCGCGGCTCATGCCTTCAGTCTGGATGCCGATGTCGAGCAGGGTGTTGGTGATCGAGCGCAGCCGCATCTTGAGCACGGTCAGCTGGAACAGCGGATCACCGCCGAGATAGCCCGCGTCCTTCATCACCCCTTCGGCATAGACAGCCCAGCCTTCGACGAACGGCCCCGACCACAGCATCGCGCGCAGCGTATCGGGCGTGCGATTGGAATGATCGAGCTGGAGGTAATGCCCGGGCATCGCCTCGTGGATCGACAGGTCATGGATCATGTAGTCGTTGTATTCCGACAGGAAGCTTTCAGCCTGAGCGTCGCTCCAATCGTCGGGGATCGGGCTCACCGCATAGAAATTGGCCTGCCCGCGTTCGAGCGGCCCCGGCGGATCATTGTAAGCCACCGCGTTGCCCTGCTGGAACTTGGGCATGGTGATCACCCGCACCGGGCCATCGGGCATTCGGATCAGGCCCTTTTCGGCAACAAAAGCGGTCGCCTCGGCCAGGGTTTCGCGGGCGCGCTGTTCCAGCTGCGCGCGCGGGGGATGCTTGGCATAGGAGAGCTTGAGCGCCGCCTCGATCCCGGCCTGCTGCTGGGCGGGGGTGGGGTTGGCAGGCAGCGCCGGGGCATCGGCCCGCCCGGCCAGCACCCGCTGGGCAAGGCGGTACATCTCGGCCCGGGTATCGGCCTTGGCGGCCAGCGCCCGGGCCTTGAGCCGCGGGCGGGTCAGGTCGGAGACCAGCGCGAACTTCATCTTCTGGTCATAGCGCGCCGCGCCAAGCCGGAAATCGCCCTTGGCCTGCGGGACCAGCACCGTGTCGACCCAGGTCTGCTGATCGGCCACGGCTGCCTTGAGCTGCACGAGCGCGGCATCGAAGCGCGCACGGTCAGCCGGGGCCAGCATGTCGGCGTGAGGGGCCAGCATCCCCTCGACGATTTCGACGATCCCGGCGTTCTGCTTGGCCACGGTCTGCGCGAAGATCAGCGGCACGCGCGCCGGATCAAGCTGAGCGCGGCTGGCCTTGAGCAAGCCCGGCAGGGCTTCCATGCGCGCGGTCGCGGACTTGAGGCGCACGTCCCACGGCGCGAAATCGCGCGCGGCGAGGCCATAGAGCGAACCGGCGGCGATATCGTTGTAGTATTGCGGGTTCCACGCCCAGCTTTGCAGTGTTTCATCGTCCCACAGCCGGTAGCGCAGTTCGCCCACCAGCATCGCGTGATCGACCTGATTTTCGCGGCTGAGATGGGCCGTATCGATCCGCCCGAGGTCCGCGAGCAGGGCCTGCCATTCGGCGCGGCGCGCAGCGCGCCCGGCAGCGGTGATGTCGGGCAGCTGCGCGTCATAGCGATGTTCGCCCAGCACCGTCGCCTCGACCGGCGAAAGCCGCGTTGCCGAAGCCATGAAGCGATCGGCCAGCGCCTTGAAGGCAAGATCGGCGGCCGCCGCGGTCTGGACCGCGTGATGGGCATGGTGCGCCGGCGGCTCGGCAGCGGCGGGCATGGCGGCAAGCGCCAGCGCGGCCAGCGGCAGCGCGGCAATCAGAGTGATGGGCTTCATCATATACTCCCCGGGAACGGTTATTGCCCGGGAAGCTAGCGAAGGATCATTCCTGCGTCGAGCGGGCAAGCGCGAGCCCGGCGGCGACCATCGCCATCCCGGCCACATCCATCCAGCCCAGCGTCTCGCCAAAGGCAAGCCATCCCGCCGCTACCGAGATCGCCGGCTGTGCGAGCAGCGCCAGCCCGAAAACCAGCGGCGAGAAATGTCGCAGCGAAAAGATCAGCAAGCCCTGCCCGACGATCTGGCTGCACGCCGCCAGCGCGATCAGCGGCCACCACACCGTGGGCAACACCGGTTCGCCGCGTAGCAGCGCGATGGCCAGCAGCACCGGCGCACCGGCAAGGCTCGACCAGGTGAGCAGCGACCAGTTGCCAAGACTGGCGCGCGGACGCTGGAGCAGCATGATATAGCCCGCATAAAGCAGCCCGGCGGTCAGACAGAACAGATCCCCCGTCAGGGTTTCCCGGCCAATTTCAAGGCTGCGCCCCATCAGCACGCCTGCCCCCAGGATGGCGAGCGCAAAGGCCAGCCATTCATTCAGGCGCGGCGCGCGGTGCAGCGCGATCAACCCCCAGGCCATCACGATCAGGCTGCCGGCATTGCCGAACAGCGAGGCATTGCCCAGCCGGGTCATGCCGATGCCGATGTGCCATGATCCCAGATCAAGCGCGAAGAACATCCCCGCCCCAGCCATCGCCAGCCACACCTGCGGACGAAACCCGGTGAGCTTCTGGCCGCTGGCCAGCGCAATCAGCGCGAGGAACGGGATCGCCAACACCAACCGCCACAGCCCGGCCGAAACCGGGCCGCTATCGGCCAGCCGCACGAAATAGGGCCCCATCGCCAGCGCCGCATTGCCGCCCAGCAGCGCGGCCAGATGCAGCCCGTTCCAGCTTCTTTGCTCGGGGCTTGTGCCCCCCGTTGCATTCGTCATACCCATGCCTTAGCCGGACGGTTAATTCAGCAAAACGAAAATTCGTCCCAGTTGTTCACGGAGGATGCCTTGCACGAAGCCCTGTTTCAGCCGCTTGCCCTGGGGGCGATCGAGGCACCCAACCGGATCCTGATGGCCCCGCTGACCCGCGGCCGCGCCGATGCCGGATCGATCCCCAATGCGCGGATCGCCGAATACTATCGCCAGCGCGCTTCGGCCGGGCTGATCATTTCCGAAGCCACCGCCGTCAGCGTCGAAGGCCACGGCTGGCACGCGGCCCCGGGCATCTGGAACGATGCCCAGGCCGAAGCCTGGAAGCCGGTGACCGATGCCGTCCACCAGGCCGGCGGGCGGATCGTGATGCAGCTGTGGCACATGGGCCGGATCGTCCATCCCGATTACCTCGGCGGCCAGGCCCCGCTCTCGGCCTCGGCCACGACCGCGCCTGATCATGCCCACACCCCCACCGGGCGCAAACCCTATGAACAGGCCCGCGCCGCAACGCTCGACGATATCAAGCGCACGCTCGATGACTATGCCGCCGGCGCCGCGCGCGCCAAGGCCGCCGGGTTCGACGGAGTCCAGCTGCACGGCGCCAACGGCTACCTGATCGACCAGTTCCTGCGCCTGTCGAGCAACCTGCGCGATGACGATTACGGCGGCAGCGTGGAAAACCGCACCCGCCTGATGCGCGAAGTGCTTGAACGGCTGGTCGATGTCTGGGGCGCGGACCGCGTCTCGATCCGGCTCTCCCCCAATGGCGAGACGCAGGGCTGCGACGATCCCGATCCCGCCGCGATCTTTGGCGAAGCGGCGCGGGTCTGCCAGGCGCTCAAGCTCGGCTTCGTCGAACTGCGCCAGCCCGGCACCGATGGCACGTTCGGCGCGACCGAGGTGCCCCAGCAGGACGGCCTGATCCGCTCGATCTATACCGGCCCGCTGGTGCTCAACAGCGACTATACCGCAGCGCAAGCCGATGCCGATGTCAGCGCGGGGCGCTGCGATGCGGTCAGCTTTGGCCGCCCGTTCATTTCGAACCCCGACCTGCCGTGGCGGATCCGCAATGGCGCCGAATGGGCGCCCAACACCAATGTGCCGGCCAGCTGGTATCTGCCGGGCGATGCCGGATACATCGACTATCCCGCGCTCGAACCGGCCTGAGGGAGCCCGCATCATGACCGCGCGTTCGTGGCTATTCATCCCCGGTGACAGCGAAAAGAAGCAGGCCAAGGCGCTGGGCACCGGCGCCGATGCGCTGATCCTCGATCTGGAGGATTCGGTGACCCTGCCCAACAAGGCAGCGGCGCGCACCATCGCCTGCGCCTGGCTCAAGGCGAACCGCGCGGCGGCCGAGGCCGGGCAGCGTCAGGCGCTGTGGGTGCGGATCAACGCGCTCGACACGCCGCTGTGGCGCGACGATCTGGTAGCCGTTCTGCCCGGCGCGCCCGACGGGATCATGCTGCCCAAGTCTGCCGGGCCGGAATCGGTCCAGCAGTTGGCCGCCGAACTCTACGAGCTGGAGGAGAAGAACGGCATCGCGCCGGGGACCACCAAGATCCTCCCGCTGGTCAGCGAAACGGCGGCGGCAACCATCACCATCCCCGCCTATGCCCAAGCCTCGCTGCCGCGCCTGGCGGGGCTGACCTGGGGCGCGGAAGACCTGTCAGCCGCGATCGGCGCGACCCGCAAGCGCGACGCGGCGGGCAAGTGGACCGATGCCTTCCGCTTCGCGCGCACGCAGACCTTGCTGACCGCACACGCCCGCGGGGTTGACGCGATTGACACCCTGCACGCCGATTTTGCCGATCTCGACGGGCTGAAGCAGGCCGCAGAGGCGGCGCGCGCCGATGGTTTTGCCGGGATGCTGGCGATCCACCCGGCGCAGGTGCCGGTAATCAACGCGGCCTTTTCGCCCAGCGAGGAAGAACTGACCGAGGCCCGCGCCGTGATCGAGGCCTTTGCCGCCAATCCCGATGCCGGCGCCTTGCAGATCAACGGCCGGATGATCGACCGGCCGCATGTCCGGCTGGCCGAGCGCGTGCTGGGGATCGCTAGCTAGGCTTACTGCGCCGCGGCGGAAGGCTTGTCCGCCGGCGCGGCGGAGGCCTCTGCCGCCGGGGCATCGGAGGCCGCTTCGCTGGCCCCATCGCTGGCGCCGTCCTTGCCCTTGGCGGCGGCCTTAGGAGCCAGCGGCGCCTGCGAGCGCACGGTATCGACCGGGAGCATCGCATCGCTGGCCGAGCCGGGCAGGATCTGCCCCTGGGCATTGCCCGCGCCCTGCTGCTTTTCGCCGCCCTTGCACGCGCCCAGCGCCAGCACGAGGGCCACGGCCGAAATCGCGGTGATCGGCTGCTTCATCGTCAATTCCCTCCGCAAGGCTGGTCAAGCGCGGCCAGAAAGTCTCCGGCGCGCGCCAGCAATGCCCGATCCCAGGTGGCAGAATCAACCGCGATGCCGAGCCGGGCCAGACTGGTCACACCGTAATCCTCGATCCCGCAGGGCACGATCCCGGTAAAGTGCGCTAGATCGGGCGCGAGGTTCACCGAGAAGCCATGCATCGTCACCCAGCGGCGGATGCGCACGCCGATCGCGCCGATCTTGGCCTCGCGCCCGTCGATGTCGCGGGTCCAGATCCCGATCCGGCCTTCGCTCCGCCAGCTTTCGACCCCGAAATCGGCCAGCGTGGCGATCACCCAGCCTTCGAGCGCATGGACGAACCCGCGCACGTCGCGCGCGCGGCGCTTGAGATCGAGCAGGACATAGCCGATCCGCTGGCCCGGGCCATGATAGGTATAGCGCCCGCCGCGCCCGGCCTCGACCACTTCAAAGCGCG